>CAKZGI010000279.1 GCA_936914905.1 uncultured Trichormus sp.
ATTCTGCCTCACCTATCACACTTGTCAATACCCCACCACCTCAATCCTTACATTATCAATTACTACCCAGTCCCCAGTCTCCAGTCACCTAGATATATCTAGTTAATTGCATGCGGTAACGGTCTTTTTTAGTAACGGCAATTTCACCAACTTCTAAACGTCCTTTACCGGTAATGGCAATTAAATCTCCGGTTTTCAGTTGGGAACTAGCTTGAGTGATTTCTTTCCAATTTACACGTACTTCACCTGAGTCGATTAAATCAACCATTTTGCTACGAGAAATCCCAAAACCAGCTGATGCGATTGCATCTAATCTTAAAGAAGCTTCTACAGTCGTCAATTCTTTCTTTTTCGGTTCGCGGATTTTTAACTCATTAATATCAATAGGTTGAGTTTTTACTGGAACAGAACGTACCTGTTTCAAACTCATCTCCAAAAATTCTGTTAGTTCCGGGACTACAATTACTTGCGCTCCCCTTTCTCCAAAAACAATAATATCTCCAGTCTTTTCTCGAACAATTCCCGTCCCCAACATCGCCCCTAAAAAATCGCGGTGAGTTGCAGTATCAAACAGAAAGTTACCGACAACTTCTAAAGCAGTGATTGCAACTTGAGATTGATCTAAGGGTAATTCAGAACGTGTGATCGCCACTCTTTGACGTTCAGCTTGAGGATATCCACCCCAAGCTACCAAATGCACATCTGTGAATCTACTAAACACGCGTTGAATTTCTAGTAACTCTGGCGGAGACAAAAAATCAGTTAAAACCACTTCCCAGGTCTTTATAGCTTGCTCTACCTGGTCAATCACGCGAGCTATACTATCACGATTTTCAACACCTTTTAAAAGTTCTTCTCTGGGTAACATGGGGACTGAGTAGTAATTGAATAATTACGAATTACGAATTACGAATTAGTTTGTTTCTGCATAACCTTGGATATTTTCTGGGTCAAACTGGCGTAATATGCGAGTAGCTTGGCGAGTCAGAGTTTCTGAACCCTGAACGACAATTATGTATTTTCCAGCATCCAAGCGATTGCGGTAGGGTAAAGCATCTCCACCACCTGAAACTAAACCTACACCACCACCAACAAATACGCTACCCATAGCGCCGCTACCAGCACCAAGTAGCCCGCCAATTAAATGATTGCCAATTTCTCCAGCCCAAGCAAAGGTATCTAAGCCAGTGATGAAACTGAAGGTAAAACCAGCAAAAAAGCCAAATGGTAGCAGCCAGAATGCCATAAATCGTGCTTGTTTTTTAGCTTCTTCCTTGGGATCAATCAAACCAAACTCATCAGCGGTTTTGTATCCTCTACCCAGGATATAGCTATTTATACCTACTTTTTCTAGATCTAAGTAAGCAGCTTCAGCTTGGATGCGATCAGATAATACGGCAACAAGGTAATTCATTGATCTAAAAATTTTTATCTGAAAAAAATGTCCTTAATTAACAGGGTATCAGCACTAGTAGACTACGGCATCAATAGAGCAACCATTTAACATAGAGGAAAAGCCTACTCCATAATATTTTTTACTTTTAACCTTTGACTTTTGACTTTTGACTTTTGACTTTCGCCTTGTGGTACTAGCTCCACCCCACAGTCAGCACTAAATATTATTTTAAAGAATCCAAAGGCTTACAAAAATTATTCACGCCTTGCTTGAGGACATATATTAAAATTGGAGTTGCCAAAATATTGGGAAACTCTGGGATACTTTTCAGGTGTGACATCATCCCACCAACTGAGTCATTGAGCAAATCTTCCCGATATTCTTGTTGACACAGGACTGCACGCCATTTTTTTGCTAAAGCGTCTAACCACTCAGAATTTGTTCGTCCTGGTTCTTGTCCGGCTTTGATAGCAAGGGTCATAGCTGCATCTTCTAAGTCTCCATCACAATCCTCAATCAAGTCTAATGCTTCCATTGCTTGAAGATCATCTGCTAGTTGAGAGCGAAACTGGGCAATTTCTTTGGATGTGATTTTAGTCATTGGGCATTGGGCATTGGGCATTGGGCATTGGGCATTGGGTATTGAAAATTTAGTTATTTAACTGATAACTGATAAAAGCCTCATTTACTAGTAATTACACTGCTAAATGAGGCTTTTGGCTATTTTAAAAAGTTTTGTTGATTTACTTCTTAAAAGCCCTAGATGTAACATAGCGTTGTAACTCGGTTAAAGCACGGTTGTAGTTCAATATGGCGCGAACGCGATTACCTTCGGATCTGGTAAGTTCATTTTCCGCGTTAATCACATCTGTTTGAGTACCTACACCAGCTTGAAATCGCAAACGAGCTAACCGTAGGGACTCTTTGGCTTGCTCTAGAGCCGCGTTGGAAGTTTGGACGTTTTCCAAGTTAGCGATCTGGGTAGAATAAGCCTGTTCTACTTGAAAACGGATTTGGTTACGTTGTTCTGCAAAATTAGTTTCAGCTATCGCAATATTAGTTTTAGCCTGGACTGCTCTTGCTTTTGCTGCACCACCATCATATAAATTCAGGGTAGCTCGCACTCCTACGGAATAACCATCGCTAACGTTGATACTATCATTAAACACATCTAGCAGGTCATAGCTGGCAACTAAACTAATTTGCGGTCCTAAAGATGCTAGAGCTTGTCTTCTTTGTTGTTCGCTAATATTCCGCTGTGCCAACTGCTGTTGTAATTCGGGGCGGTTTTGATAAGCTAAGACAATGCTATCTTCTAAACCACGTTCCCAAAGACCAGCTAACTGCACAGGGTCAGCAGCAGTAATATTTATCGATTGGGGCAGATTTAAGCGAGTAGCTAAACGCCGCTGAGCGATCGCTTGCTGAGAACGAGCATCAGTTAACTCTTGTTCAGCATTGGCTAAATTCACCTGCGATCGCAACACATCAAATCTTGTACCCACTCCAGCCCTTTCCAAAGCCTGTGCATCTCGCAAACTAGCCTCAGAATTCTGTACTGCCGACTGAGAAATACGTACATTTTCATCTGCCTGTTGCAAATTATAGTAATCTGTGGCAACATTCAGGCGAATTTCTTCAGATTGTCTTTCTACATCTAATTCCTGAAATCTTACCTGTTCCTCAGCCTCTGTAATTGCTGCATTTCGTCTCCCAGACGTATAAAGATTATACGTAACTTCTACTTGACTACCAAAGCTAGTATTCGATTCAGCATCAGGTGACAGAGGATTTAACCTCTGTTGCTGTTTAGCTTGCAGTGTGTTGCTAGAACTACGGCTATTAGTGACATTACCATTCACCCCTAAAGTAGGCAACAAGGCAGCCTGGGCTTCTCGAAGAGAAGATTTACTGCGCCCTAACTGTAATATCGACACCTGTAATTCGTTGTTATTCCGCTTTGCCAGTTCCAGCGCCTCGGACAAAGTAATAGGCTGATTTTTCTGAAGCCTGACTTCCTCTGGTTTTGTGGGAAATAGCAGAGGATGAGAATTAGAATTCAGGTTTTCCAGAGGTTTCCCTTTGGAGCCTGTCGGTGCAGGTGTGGCAGTTTCTGCGTTTGGAACAGATGGCTCTGAAGTATTAGGCGTTTGTGAATCACCAGGATGAGTAACTTGAGCTACCTTATTGGTCGCCGCATTTTTTTGTGAACAAGCCTTTAAAGCCAGAAGCATAGCAGCTTGGCTTTTTTGCTTTACCTGTAAACATTTTTCAGCTTCCAGTAACTGTGCTAATTTTGCACTAATCACTGCATTTGGCAAAAGTGTTTTCGGGCTGTTTTCTTTTGTCACGCTGCCATTATGAACCACAGAGGCTTCTGTAACATGGTGATTAGCCACAGCCTTCACACTCAGGTTACTAAAATCCAGAGTAGCTACTAAAGCTGGAGAATTATCAACTGCTGTATTGGCCTGCTGTCTGTTGATGTCGTCCACAACTGAGGGTTTCCCATTGGTTGCAGTCAAGACACTAGGAAAAGACACCAGTTTGACCTCACCAACTTTATGGGTATTAGCCCAAGCTGATTGAGTCGTTAATACTGCTGCTGTTACACCAGGCAAGAAACTATGAAATAAGTGCTGTCCTTTCACCGCATCCCCTCACACGAAAATCAATCTATGTAGCGGCAGAAAACTTGTCTTCACATAGAATATAGCACGATACTAAATGAAGCAAATAATATACTACTATACCGAATTCAAAAATGAGAAATCTACTTTTCTTCAAAACGTTTGACAATGCGAGAAAGTTCCGCCTTTTCGTCCATGATAACGCGGGTGGGGGCCCCACTGACAATTCGTTCATAATTACGGAATGAATCTTTGATATTTGGCCCATCAGCCGTAATATTGTACTCCCTAATCCCCTTATCGTGCCACGAACCCCTCATCTTGAATACGTTGATTGCCCGTGACATTTCACCATGTATTTCCACATACTGCAACATGAGAATTGTATCAGTAATCGTGGAAATATGAGAATCAGTGATTGAATGTGACCCCATAAATTGGTCGCTTGTGTTCGTAAAGAAGCCTGTTATCTCTTCTTGTTTGGCATAGCCTGTAACACCAATTACAAACTGACGAAAAGCATTATTGCTTACGCCTCTAGCCAGTGCTGAGAGGGAATCAATAGCAATTCTAGCTGGCTTAAAATCAGCAATTTCTGATTTAATAATTTGCAAGTGGTCTTCTAACCCAGTCGATTCGGGATAGGTACAAATTATTTTTAATAAGCCTTGGTGTTCTAATTCTTCAAAATCAATTCCCCAAGAATAGGCATTTCGAGACAGTTGAGCGCGGGATTCTTCATAAGCAAATAAAATTGCTCTCTCACCGCTTACACAGCCATCTTGAATAAATTTACTGACTAACAGAGTTTTACCAGTACCTGTGGCTCCTGTTGCTAAAATAATCGAATCTTTAAAGAAACCACCACCACACATTTCATCTAGAGTTTTGACTCCCGAAGATACGCGGACATTTGAAGACCTTTGTGTTAACCGCATTGCTCCTAATGGGAAAATGTTAACTCCTGCATTAGTAATGGTGAATGGATATTCACCTTTCATGTGAGTTGTTCCGCGTAATTTGAGAATTTCAATTGTCCGTCGTCGGCGTTCTCCTTCTAAAACGTTGCGAACAATGACTACATTGTCAGAAACAAATTCTTCTACTCCAAAAGAAGCTACAGGTCCATATTCTTCTCCACGTTCTGTGGTAATGATAGTAGTGACATATAATTGTTTGAGACGTGCTACTAGGCGAAATATTTCTCTTCGTACTACTCCCACTGCTTCATATTGTTGGAATACTGCTGTGATTGAATCAATGGAAACCCGATGAGCTTTGTATTTGCGAATGGCATACTGTAAGCGTTCAATTAAGGCTGATAGGTCAAAGTTGCCGACAATATCTTGACCTTCAGGATCGGGAGATGCATCGAGAATAAATAACTTTCCTTCTTCAATCAGTCTTTGCAAATTCCACCCAAAAATATGGGCATTTTTAATAATGTCGCTTGGTGATTCTTCAAAGGTAACAAATACTCCTGGTTCATCAAAGTAAGTGATGCCATTATACAAAAATTGTAGGGATAATAAGGTTTTACCTGTACCAGAAGTACCGCTGACTAAGGTTGTTCTCCCGACTGGTAAACCGCCATGACTAATATCGTCAAAGCCCTCGATCATTGTGCGGATTTTCTCTACACCCCCAATTGGTGGATTTTGTTGCTCTTGTTGCGCTTTGTCACTCATTGCTGATCAAATATGGGTATTTAACCCGGTTTTTTAAATTACTAAAGTGGGTACTCAGTTTTTAGGAATTTTATGAGTTAATATCTTAGCTATTCCCAGTCTTCTTCACTCAATTCTTCATAAAGTAAGTCTAATCCTATCAAAACTCTTTCTCTATCTGAAAGATCGCCGATGATTTTGCGAACTGGGGGTGGCAAAATTTTCGATAATGTCGGTGTGGCTAGTATTTTGTCTTCTTCCGCTAATTGTGGATTTTTAAGAACGTCGATTACTTTTAGGGCATATACTCCTTGAAACTCCTGTTCTAGTATGTTTTTAAGTGTGCTTAATGCTCGCACAGAGTTAGGTGTGTTCCCTGCTACATACAGCTTGAGAACATAGGTTTTTCTGGCTTTATTCATAAATTTACTAGTACCGCCGTGAATTCAAAATGCTTCTTTCAGAAGGGCTACGCTAACAAAATAGTGCTTCCAGCAGGCTGCGCCAACAAAAAAATTCAAAATGTATACGGCGTGAGCTTTTCAGAGGTTTGGAACAGTTGGTTTATTTACGCCGTAATGTACTAGATAGACTCTGAGTATAGGAATACAATATACAGCGTATTATAAGTACATGAGGTGCATTTAGTTACTTTTGCTATGTACAAAGGGTTTTTTGCTGCTGTCCGGTTAAAACGCAGTGCTAAGTACCTACTGACCGAAAACAAAGTGTGGGGTGTAGGGTGTAGAGACAATCATACCAATTAAACAAATTCAATTTATTTTAGAACTGGAAACTCTATAGACTTCACACAGATGTGCCAGAATATCTATCAATGTCAGCCTGTAATCTAATAATGTTTCATCGCTCCTCCCTTCTAGTTTTAGTTGTTTGGAAAATTCGTCAATCAGTTCCATGTGAATTTCTATAATTTGTGGCACAGGAATATTAGCATAAAATAAGGCGTTGATGAATTTATCAATCGCTATTTTTAATGTTTTGTCTGTTGTAAAGTAATCTATCAAAATGTGTCGGTAATCTGATTTAAGTTGTGCTAATAGTTCCTGCTTTTCGTCTGGACTCATTTTCTGAAACCATTGCTGGTTTTTTTGGTAATTACAGGCTAAGACGTAGGTATATTGACTATTTTTATTTACTGTTTGATTGGTATTTAACTGTCTCGTGTTATGTAGTTGGTGGATTTTTGCAGTACTAGTAGGAGTCAATGGTGAACCAAACAATAGGTTCACAATGTCATCTATGACATTATTAAACTCGTCTATGAAACCTTCCTGCTGATTGGGAATAGCAATGTTATATAAAGATTTTTTAATACCTAGTAGCCAAATCAATAATATGGGTAGTATCATTTATTTTTTATAAATCTTAGATGATCGCCTCAATTATGATATTAAGTATTAAGATTAAGGCTGAATTAAATTTGAGCGAGGTAAAATCTTTTCCGTAAACTTTTAGTAAAGAACGCTTTATGTTAACCGATCGCCTCAATTATGATATTAAGTATTAAGATTAAGGCTGAATTAAATTTGAGCGAGGTAAAATCTTTTCTGTAAACTTTTAGTAAAGAACGCTTTATGTTAACCGATTGTTGAGGAATTATGTATATAATACCTATTTTTGCAGATGTGTAATATAACTTAATGTCCAGTTGTTCAAGAGTCCAATAGATATAGTAACCAAATTTTATTATATCGGTATATATATCTATCTGAATATAGATTTATTCATTTCACTCCTTGATAAGATACATAAATGAAGTTAAAGTATTTCTCATTCTAAATCATTATAATTCCTCAAGGTTCTAAAGTGAATCTTTGGAGCGATAATTGTTTTAGCTGTAACTAACTATAGATAAGGAGTTTCAATACCAACAAGATACGGGTAAGGATAGCGCGTTGTTGGCGAGAGTGGCAACCGGAAGCATAGCTGCTCTGGAAATTGTGGGAGGTAAGCAATTGTCAATGAGAGTCGACTTAATTGCTTCTATTTAATTGCTTATATAGCATTTAAATTGCTACCAAGAACGCCTGTATGAATTTTCGTGGAGGAGATTTTTTCATGCATGAAAACCCTCAGCACTTTGGCAGATAATGGATACCAAAGGCGGACAGAGGAAGAATGACCCCTTAAGTCTTATGTTAATGTTACATTACCCGCTTTATGACTTTCTATCAACCGTACCCAGCTGCCCAGAAACAAGCACTTTGGGAGTGGTGCTGGAGATTTTGGAGAAAGAGCAGTGCGATCGCTTGGTAGTGGTGAATCAACAACAATACCCTATAGGATTGTTGTACTCTGCCCGTTTAATCCCGAAGTTATTAGCAGCAGCCAATGGCGAAACGTTTTTAAATCTACAGCAGTCAATCTCTAATTTGAGTTCTAGTCTGATTTCACCAATACAGACAATATCAGCTTCTGAGCATCTGGACAAATTCAATTTGTTTTTACGTTATCAACAAAAGCAAAAAAATAAAATTTTAGATTGGGCCTTGACTGATTCAGATGGTAAATTTGTGGGTCTGGTGGATAACTCACGCTTACTAGGTTTTTTGACTAGGAAGAGATCAACAATAGGTCTGGGCCTCCCACCCATGGGAACGGAAAATCAGGGTGTGGACAAAACTCACTCACACAATACTCACTCACACGACCAAAATGAGCATCAACCATTCAAGCACAAGCCTTTGGTTAAGTTGCTGGAAAGACTACCTTGGCCTTTGATGTTACAAACTGGTAATGGTGAGGTTTTAACGCAAAATCCTGCTTGGTGGCAACAATTAGGAGTCCTGAAAGATGCAGAAGAAATTAGACAACAAGTAGAAACTATCCTTGCTCCTGTCCGCCCTCAAGACCTAGATTACGCTAATCAACAAGCGGTGAAGATTCATCCCCATAACAGAGTCAGCGAAACCGAAGAAAGAGCCACAGCCATGAAATGGCCTGCTGATGGTAATCACCTTTCTAGAAGAAATGAAGCTCTTCACTCACCATCGGTTTTACCAATTATCGACGAGCCACAAGTACCTGCAAATACTACTTCTGGTAGTCACTGCTATTTAGATGCTCAACAGGGTACTTGTACTTGTTTCGTGGAAGTGCAGAATGGTCAGGAGCGAATTTGGCAGTTTGCTAAAATTCCTTTAGATAGTCATGAATTCAAAGTTTTGAGTGGTGATTCAGAATTTACGCTCACCACTGAAAATTCAGAACTTTTAACTGAGGACCTCTGGTTGGTTTTAGCCACTGATGTGACTGAACAGCAACAACTGTTCAAAGAACTGGCAGCAAAAAATGCTGATCTGATTCAACTGAATCGGTTAAAAGATGAGTTCTTAGCCTGTATTAGTCATGAACTGAAAACACCGCTGACAGCAGTTTTGGGTTTGTCACGTTTGTTGGTAGATCAACAATTAGGAGAATTAAACGAGCGACAAGCCCGTTATGCGAGTTTAATTCATCAAAGTGGCCGCCATTTGATGACTGTGATTAATGATATTTTGGATTTGACTCGGATGGAAACTGGACAGATGGAACTTACTCCCTCCCCAGTGCAAATTCGGGAAGTGTGCGATCGCGCTTTATCAGAAGTTAAAACACTCCACAATCAACCTAGCAAATTTATTCATTCCTCTCCATCTGAAAGCAAGCATTCACAGGATCATCAATTCAGTTTAACTATTGAACCGGGCTTAGAGCAGATAGTTGCAGATGAATTACGATTGCGTCAAATCTTGGTACACTTGCTTTCTAATGCCTTTAAGTTCACCGAAACCTCTGGAGAAATTGGGTTGCGGGTGAATCGTTGGGAAGGTTGGATTGCTTTTACAGTTTGGGATACAGGTATTGGTATTCCTGAACATCAACAACATTTAATCTTTCAAAAATTCCAACAATTGGAAAATCCCCTGACTCGACAGTTTGAAGGCACTGGTTTAGGACTAGTATTAACAAGGGCTTTGGCTCGTCTACATGGGGGAGATGTCAGCTTTTTGTCGCAGGAAGGTAAAGGTAGCCAGTTTACTCTGCTATTACCACCCACTCCTCCCAGAACCAGCTTTGGGGAATCAGAAGGGCGAAATTCGGAATCACATCAACCCATTTCTTCTCAACGATTAGTGTTAGTGGTTGAAGCAGTAGCTCGATATATTGAAGACTTAACCCAACATCTTAAAAGTTTAGGCTATCGGGTGGTGATTGCGCGATCGGGAACAGAAGCACTGGAAAAAGCCCGTCGTTTGCAACCAAAAACTATATTTTTGAACCCCTTACTACCCCTACTTTCCGGTTGGGATGTGCTGACTTTACTAAAATCGGATAGTGCAACTCGCCATATTCCTGTGATTGTCACAGCAACGGGAGCAGAAAAAGAACACGCTTATGCTCACCGTGCTGATAGTTTCTTGAGTTTACCAGTTGAACATCAGGCTTTAGTACCAATTTTGGAAAGATTGTGTACTACACCAGAAGGTGAACAAATAGGTTTAGAAAATAACAACAACACCCCAATAAAAATGCCTTTGCGGATCCTGAGGTTGGTGAATTCCGAATTAGAATTTGTTAATCCCCAACCTTCTTTGCGAGAACATCGAGTCATTGAAGTAGATGATTTAGATCAAGCAGAACTTTTAGCAAGGGTTTGGCAGTTTGATGTCATTTTATTAGATGTGGAAGCTTCTACAGCCCAAGATTATCTCCAACAGTTGACTAAGTATCCACGTTTAGCAGCTATACCGTTGGTGACTTGCGATGTTGCTACTACTTTGAGTGCTTCCCAAATACCAGAATTATCTGTGTTTCCTTACTTCACTCCTTTGGGCAAAGAAAATGCTAATTCCAAAGGAAAACCAGATGCTTTATTGTCAGTGCTACAAATTGCTTCTGGTATTTGCTGCCCTCCCAATATTCTAGTAGTAGATGTGACCATGTTAAGTGATTTGCCACAGGTAAAATCCAAGCAGGTTAAGGGTGAACAACTAGAAAAAAAATCTGCTCTCAAAACTGAGTTTGGACAGGGTGAATCTTCTGCAAATACAGAACGGGGATCAGAATGGTTTCAAGCTTTAATTCAGTACTTACAAACTGCTGGTTTTAAAGCGGCCATGGGAAACTGCTGGGCAGAGATGCTACAACAAATTCGCCATCAAAGTGTTGATTTAATCCTAATTTGTTTGGGTGAATCTGCTATTCATAAAGAAGTGCAGAAAGCATTAAAAGGTCTGCCAGACTTACAGTTGAACTTACCACCTATTTTACTGATTGATCAAAGATTAAATCAGGTGAAAAATGCAGAAGTTTCACAACCAAACAAGAAAGGATGTCAGCTATTGAAAAATAATAATTTGGTTGGTGGTTTAGCAGATATTGCTGGTAATATTGCTACCCAGATATTACCTCGCTCTATCTCCATGGAAGATTTATTAAAACAAATTAATCAGGCTTTGGTAAATGGCAAAAATTGTTGATTGGGCATTGGGTAGGGGAGTTAATTACGAATTACGAAATTTCTGTTTTTTCTTTTTTGTTTTGTTTAATTCTCTGCAAGGGAATGCGAATGAGATTATAAGCTCCTTTAGTGGCGATATTTTTGTAATTATCTGGTGGTAGGTTCATGTCAATTAACTTTTTATGCTCCGTCAGAAGTAGCAGTGATGCTGGATGTGTTTTGTTGGCTGCTTGATTGTGAATATAGTCTAAAGCTTGTTGGGAAAATTTCAGGTAATTAACGTTGTTTTGAGTGTAGAAGGTGACGGTGGGTTTTTTGAAACCGACCATGACTAATTCTTCGTTGGGTTGTTTTTCTTTGACTGCGATCGCAGATAATCGTCTTAAAGGTTCCTGACGCTGTTGATCCATCAAGAATAAAGCAGGCATTAAAACCAATGATAAAAATGCTACGAAACCCACCAAATTAATAGTAATTATAGCACGCCAACGGTAAGTGAGGATCAAAATAGCGATGACTACAGCACCAGTCAGCCAAATTATACCACCCACATTAGCGATTCCTGAATTTTGTATTTGTTCGTATAATTCAGGTGCAGCGGGGTCTGTACCGATTATATGGGATATGTTGAATAATGCCACTCCAAGTGTTGAGAGAAAAGCCACATTCACCCAACTGCTGATGCGGAAAGCTTGAGCAGTTTGTGTATTTGGGTACAGTTTACTCCAAGATAAGGCTACAAGAATGGCTGCTGCTGGCATTAAAGGTAATACGTAACTGGGGAGTTTGGTGACGGAGATGGTGAAAAAGCAAAATACACCCAAAAACCAGAAACAGGCAAATAAACCCAATTGTTGAGAACGTTCCTGACTTTTCCAGTGTGATCGCTGCCAAAATTTTAACCTGGCTATGGACACAGGTATAAAAACTGAATATGGGGCAAAACCCAACAAGACTACCAAAAAATAAAAATACCAAGGGGCTGAGTGACCATTTACAACCTCTGTAAAGCGTTCTATGTTGTGATAAACAAAAAAGGTATTAATAAAATTCCAGCCGTTGCGCCAAGTCACCAAGATGTACCAGGGAGCAGATAAAGCGAAGACTATTCCCATGCCCAAAATCGGCCGCATCTCTCGACACAGTTCCGAGAATTTGCCTAAGTATAGGGCAAAGGCAATCATAATTAATCCTGGTAAAACTATTCCCACTGGTCCTTTGGTTAAAATTGCTCCGGTAATCAATACATAACAAGCCAGATACCATTTATTGGGGAAGGGAGAAGGGGAAGAATTTTGAGCGTATCCCAAAAAAAAGCAAAGCAAAGCTGAGGCTATACAACCGGTGAGTAACATATCGGAAACACCAACTCTCCCCCAAACAATCATTTCGGGATTGAGTGCCATTAAAGCTGATGCAATAGCTGCTGTTAAGTAACGACGAGTAGGATTTGCAACTTGCTCTAATTGATCTTTTTTGGCAAAATGCCACTGTATACCGTAGAATACCAAAGCCGTCACACCCGTTGCCGCTAATGCGGAGGGTATGCGTGCTGCCCATTCATTCACCCCCATAATGGAGTAGGTGATCGCTTGACACCAGTAAATTAACGCTGGTTTGTCAAAACGAGTTTCACCATTAAAAAAGGGTGTAATCCAATCACCTGTAACTAGCATTTGCCGGGAAGCTTCTGCAAACAGCGGCTCAGTTTCGTCAATTAAGCCAATATTGCCCAAATTCCAGACAAAGGCGATGTAATTAATCAACAGCAACCACACTGTTGAAATAGTCACAGCAAGGGCTGGACGCTGTTCTATCTTATTAATCCATTGGTCAACAGAGGAGCGATCGCTCAATTTTAGCCTCATAAATTCATACTTATAAATTCATACTTACAGACACGGTAAATGGTGTCTTTCCCTTAAACACAATAATTCAAAAGTCGTTCTTTACTAAGATTCTGTTCTCACAGAAGTCGGGGATCTAAGGAGCGATATTTATGTAACCATGATTGCACAGCAGATTTTAATCCTGCTCTTTCCAGATCTTGAAGACCTTGGGGATCAAAACGATAGAGATAATTAAGTTCAATCAATCATGATAGCTTTAACTTTGTAAGTGATATCATTAACCATAGTTAAATTGTATCTATGGAATAAATTGTATCTATGGAATGTTGTTGAATTTGATCTGATAACAGGTTAACTTATTCTACTGCTGAGATATTTGCTAAGCTCAATTGCAGTGCAAACCGATCCATTTGCGCTTCTGGGAGGGCGTAAGTAAGTTCCACGAGATTCAACTGGGTTGTGTGTGGGAACTACAAAAAATGGATATTTAGGTTTTCGCAAGTTTCCATCCACAGTAACTTGAAATTCTGCCATTGCTTCTAATAGTATTGATTGGGTGCGGGGTTAAGCACGGTTCATTTCATAAGCTAAAACTATGTGAGCAAAAATCGAAGCCTCATGGAAATTAAAGGTTTGTGCGTTGCGGTTTAAAATCGAAATACCTAAGATATCTGATGGTAATAAGTCAGGTGTAAATTAAATTCGTTTGAAGCTGACATCAACAGAAAATGCTAAGGCTTTAGCTAAAGTGGTTTTACCAGTTCTAGGAGAATCTTCTAACGATATGTATCCACCACTAGTAAAGGCAGCTAACAATTTTCTAATTGCTGCTGATTGCCCTTTCATCATTTTCTGAATGTTGTTACCAGTTTTTTGATAAATTTCTCCACCGGACAGTTGAATGTTTGAATCTGCCATAGGTTTGATCAATTTCATTTTTCTCCGCACCTTCAAGCCTACACCTTTTAAGGAGTCAGTAGCAATTGCCATTCTTTAGTTTGGGAATTCCATTCTGGTGAGGAGGTTTCTCCAACAACATAGGGTCCCCAATAGCGTCGGGTGCCATCTTGGGCAAAGGCTACTAAAATGTCTCCCTTTTCTAGTTTTAAATTACCCTCTGGGAGGGATAAAATTAAACCTTTTTGACTACCTTCTTGGGGAGCAAAATCCCAATGGGCTGGAAAATTATATTTAGTTTCGCTGGCTGCGGAGTTTTTGACAGATGAATGTCGCGCTAATAGGGCTAGACGTACAGGTTGATTTGTTTGATTGCTCATTCGCAAACCGCCTAAGCCTTTACTTTTATTAGCTGGGTTTTCTGAAGTGGGTTTTTCAAATTGTTTATGTGTTGCACTTGTGACATTATCTGCACTAGCAGATATCACTTTTTGTGATCCAGTTGGTGGGGCTATCTTTTCTTCTAATGCAGGAGTTTGATCCGTAAGTTTTGATAAAACGTCTGTTTGGTCAGTCTCAAATGATACAGTCAGTCCTAAGCATCCGGCTATCAGTCCTAGTAGTCCCAATGCACAAGTTATAACTGCCAAGTTGCGATACATGGAAGATTTCATAATCATACTTTTTAGAGATAAGATTTTTCTTAGTTCTCAGTTTTAAGGGATATAGATACAAGGAACAAGGCAAGAGAAGAAATTTCTCTCCAGTCCCCACTATCCAGTCACCTTCATGCAAAATACTCGTCTTAATAACCTATTAGATACTATTGCTAGGAGTTTGGGGCAATGGTTTGTTAATCCTTGGCGGCGATTTTCACTGCTGTTAATTTCTTGGTTGTTTGGTTTTTTTCTGGGTTCGGCAGTGTCTACTACTGCTGGACAAAAGGCAGAGTTGGATATTGTTGTAGCTGCTTTCTTAGTCTTACTGACGGAGATTACCAGCAGAATATTTTATAGTCGCAACTTTTTTGCTAGACAAGCAATTTGGGTAGAATCACTCAATTTACTCAAGATTGGTTTTATCTACAGTCTATTTTTAGAAGCTTTCAAGTTAGGTTCTTGATTTCTTTGGGGGTGCTGATTATGACCGATGAGTGGCTAAATGAATTTTTTACTAAAGGTATTACGGATGCCTGTTGGCAAGTTTCTGCACAAGAAGCAGCATTGATGGATTCTGTGAGGGCAAAGATTTTTGGCATTACCCCGGAGAATGTAGCTCAAGTTATTTTAGAGCGATCACACCTACTTAAATCTGTTTTACCTACTTTTAGCCGATTTTGCCAAACTAACCTGCCAATGCTGTCTGAAGCGATGTTACAGGTTTTGTGGGATTTATGGCTACCCCTGGCGATCAAAATTGTTTCAAGTCGTCAAAATTTGGGTAGACCTTTTATCCAGGGGATTTTAGGTGGACAAGGTACTGGTAAAACCACAGTGTGCCAGATTCTGAGTTTGATTATCCAGCAGTTGGGATACTGTACTTTGTGTTTATCTTTAGATGACTTGTACAAAACTTATAGCGATCGCTTGGCTTTAACTCAGCAAGATCCCCGTTTAATTTGGCGCGGCCCACCAGGAACCCACGATATCGACTTAGGTTTAATTTTACTCGATCAGATTCATGAAGGCAAGAGTCCTTTAAGCGTTCCCCGCTTTGACAAATCAGCTTACTCCGGTGCAGGTGATCGCACCACCCCAGAAGTTTTTACCCACGTTGATATAGTCCTATTTGAAGGCTGGTTTGTCGGTGTGCAACCCATTAATCCCCAAACTTTTGATACTGCACCGCCACCCATCGTAACAGATGAAGACCGCGCTTTTGCTCGTGACATGAATCATCAACTCCAAGCTTATTTACCATTATGGTCACGCTTAGATAGCTTAATAGTAATTGATCCCAACGATTATCATTGTTCTTTACAGTGGCGTAAACAAGCAGAAAAGAAAATGATTACTACTGGCAAATCAGGTATGGACGATGCAGAAATAGAAAAATTTGTCAATTACTTTTGGCGCTCATTACACCCAGAATTATTTATCAAGCCGTTACTGAAATCTGCCAAAGTTGATTTAATTGTGAAAGTTGATACTGACCACTCTTTTGGTGCAATATATAGTCATTACTCTTGACATTGCTAAATATATCAACCGAATTAGCTGTAAAACGCTCACAATATAGCTCACCGAATTCTAAAAAAAGCCGGGGATATATAGGACTCCTATATATTGGGTATTACATTTATTTTCACCCACCAACTAGAAAATATATAAAAAAAATAAATTATATATGAAAAATAAATACTTTAACATACCGGAAAATCTCGATCATAGTAAATATGAACAACAACCAATTCACATCCCTGGTTATATACAGGCACATGGTGTACTCCTAGCTTTACAAGAACCAGATCTAAAAATCTTACAAATTAGTGAAAACACAAATCATTTTTTTGGGATTCCCGCAGAATCTTTACTTGGGCAAAACTTAAACTGCCTCTTATCTTCAGAACAAATACAATCAATTACTCATTCCTTACAAGAGGATAAACACGTAGTTATCTACTCGTTAGAAATTACAAATTACAACCAAAAAAAATCTTCAAGATTATTAGGGAGCCTGCATCGTTCTAATGGAGTTCTAATCCTAGAATTAGAACCTCATGCAGCTATCACAGCAAATGCATTAGTAGGATATACTTCTCTTTTAGAAACAGCAATTTTCAACATACGTAACGCCTTCCATTTATCCGATATTCATCGAATAATTACCCAAGAAGTGAGAAAAATAACTCAGTTTGATAGGGTAATGATCTACAGCTTTACCGCAGACTACAGTGGAGTCGTTATTGCCGAAGATAAACAAAGTAATTTAGAAAGTTATTTAGGACTACATTATCCTGCTTTTGACGTTCCTAATCAAGCCAGACAAATTTACCACAAAAATCGGCTGCGAATCATTCCAGATGTTAATTATCAACCTGTGAAAATTATTCCTAGCTATCATCCTCTTAGCAATGAACCCCTTGATTTAAGTTGTGCAATATTAAGAAGTATCTCATCCTGTCATGTAGAATACTTACAAAATATGGGTGTGACTGCTTCAATGTGCATTTCACTAATTCATGAAAATAAGCTTTGGGGTTTAATTGCTTGTCACCATTATTCCCCCAGACATATTGATTATGAAATTCGCAAAATTTGTGAAGTAATTGGTCAATTTGCATCTATTCAATTAGTTAATCGTCGGGAACGAACCTTAAATTTCTATCGTCAAAAAGTCAAATTAATTCAACAAGAACTAAATGAGAATTTAACCAATGAGTTAGATTATATTGGTAAAGTCTTCCAGCGGAATGAAACAAACTTATCAAAATTATTAAAAGCGAATGGCACTGCTGTTTTATTACAAGGACAATTAATGTTAATTGGTAATACCCCATCAGCAGAAGATACGCGGGATCTAGTAGACTGGATATTAAATGAAAAGAATCAACAAGAAATTTTTTACACAGATTCGCTCCCACTACTATATCCAAACGCTAGCAAGTTTCAAGATATAGCGACTGGTATTTTAGCAATTTCAATATTTCTCCATCAGCAGTCTTATCATATTATCTGGTTCAGACCAGAGCAAGTTCAAACTGTAAATTGGGCAGGTAATCCCCATGAAGCAATATCTGTGAACTCACAGCAAGAATATTACCTCACCCCACGTAAATCATTTGAACTATGGAAACAGACAGTAAAACACAAATCACTTGCTTGGCAAATATTTGAAATTGAAGTAGCACAAGAGATGAGAAATAGCCTCATGCTTGCTGCACTAGAGTTTTCCCAATTAGCATTACAACAAGCAGCTGAACAGGCAGAAATGGCCAACCGTGCTAAAAGTCAATTCTTGGCCAAGATGAGTCATGAATTACGAACTCCACTCAATGCCATCTTGGGTTTCACTCAAATATTAACCCGTAATAGCTCATTATCTCAGGAAGATCAAGAAAATTTAGACATCATTAGTCGCAGTGGTGAGCATTTGCTGTCACTAATTAATGATGTGTTGGAAATGTCCAAGATTGAAGCTGGTAAACCGACCCTAAATGAAACCTATTTTGACTTGTATCGTCTCATTTACTCAATTCAAGAAATGTTTGCCCTCAAAGCTGCAGATAAGGGAATAAATTTAATTACTGAATTTGGTGTCGAGGTGAATAAATATATGTTTGGAGATGAAGGCAAACTCAAACAAATACTAATTAATTTAATAGGTAATGCTATCAAATTTACCGTTGTTGGTCATGTTGCTATCAGGGTATCCTGTCCTCAAAATTACGCACCTTTAGCTGTAACAAATGGCAAAATTGTAATTGAATTAGCAGTAGAAGATACAGGTGCAGGTATTGCTCTTGAAGACCAGGAATTAATTTTTGAAGCATTCCTCCAGTCCAAAGGTGGAAGACAGTTTATGCAAGGTACTGGACTGGGATTAGCTATTAGCCGTCAATTTGCCAGACTCATGGGAGGTGACATAACAGTTAAGAGTATTTTAGGTGAGGGTACAACCTTTACTTGTCGTGTTCAACTCAGTCTTGCTCATAAGGGAGATATCATTTTTCCTATTAAAAATACCAAAAGAGTTGTTGGTCTAGAACCGGGACAACCTAGATACAGAATCTTAATTGTTGAGGACATTTTAGAAAATCGTCTTTTACTAGTTAAATTACTAGAATCTGTTGGGTTAGATGTACGTGCAGTAGAAAATGGTTTACAAGCAATTGATATTTGCCAAGAGTGGGAACCCCATCTGATTTGGATGGATATACAAATGCCAGTGATGAACGGGTATGAAGCAACCAAGCAAATCAGAGCCATGAATCAAGGAAAAAATATCATCATGATTGCTCTAACTGCAAGTGCTTTTGAAGAAGATAAACAAGCTATTTTACAAGTCGGTTGTGACGATATTATTTCTAAGCCTTTTGAAGAAAAAATGCTCTTTGAGAAAATGGCTCAGTATCTGAATTTACACTATATCTATGCAGATATTCATCAGCAACAGAAACAAAATAAGCTGAACACTGATTATAGATTAATAAAATTGAGTAACTCTGATTTACAGGTTATGGCACCATTTTGGATTGCTCAGGTTCATGCAGCAGCCATGGTGATTGACGATGCACGACTTTATGAACTTTTTGAACAAATACCCGCGGAACACGGACAACTAGCTGATGTATTAAAAGATTTAGTTTATAACTTCCATATAGAAACAATTATTAACCTCACTGCTCCTGACTAAAATCAAATTAAATTTAATTATGTTTTCATCTGATTACGAACACAATTTCGGACAAATTTTAATTGTTGATGATAATCCAGACAATCTCCGTTTATTATCCAGAATGTTAGAATCAAAAGGATTTAAAGTAAAAAAAACAGTTAGTGGAGAAATTGCTATACAAGCAGCAAAGATAGAACCTCCTGATTTGATTTTACTAGATATTAATATGCCAGATATGAATGGCTATGAAGTGTGTAGACAATTAAAGTCTCAAGAAAAGACTGCTAATATACCTATAATTTTTATTAGTGCTTTAGATCAGACTACTGATAAAATTATAGCCTTTGAAATTGGTGGAGGAGACTACATTACAAAACCTTTTCAAGAATTAGAAGTATTAGCAAGAGTGAGAAATCAAGTTGATATTTACCAGCAAAACCAGCAACTTATTCAACAAAACAAACTTTTACAACGAGAAATCAAAGAACGTCAACGATTTGAAGCAGCGTTGCTGGCAGCAAATCAGCAATTACAACTTTTTGTTTTTCTCGATGGATTAACAGGAGTTGCCAACCGTAGAAAATTTGATGAATATTTAAATTTAGAATGGCAAAGACTCGCTCGTGAAAAATTGCCCCTGTCTTTATTATTATGTGATGTAGATTTTTTTAAAAATTATAATGATACTTATGGTCATTTAACCGGAGATGATTGTTTAAAGCAAATTGCTAAAACACTTAAATTATCAGTTAAGCGGCCATCTGACTTATTAGCTCGTTATGGTGGTGAAGAATTTGCAGTAATTCTTTCCAATACCAATGATAAAGGAGCTATTTACTTAGCTGAAGACATTCGACAAAAAGTATATAATCTCAAGATTCCCCACGCTCAATCTAAAGTCGATAATTTTGTTACTTTGAGTATAGGAGTTGCAACTATTTTCCCTAATATGCAAATTGCTCCCAATACTTTAATTGAAGTTGGAGATCAAGCACTCTATACTGCCAAGGCGCAAGGTAGAAACAAGATTGTATCCAAAAATTTGATGTCATGAAGATAGAGGAGAATTAAAAATTAAAAATTAAAAATTTAATTTAACTCTGGGGAAGTGGGAATAAAGAACCGCATGGGTGTCAAGTTGTTAACCTCTATAGAACTGACAATAATTCCTTGATGGTACAAACCCCTGGATTGATTTATTTATGGAATTAATCCGAAATCCAAAATCTTGGTTACGGCTAATCAGGATTTACAATACGGTGATCTCTTAGACCCTCTGACGAGATTGGCCAATTGGAAAAAGTTTGATGAGTATTTAAATTTACAATGGTAAAAACTTTCTCATGAAAAATCACCCATTTCTCTATTAGTATGCAATGTGGATTTTTTCAGGAAGTTTCTTCATACTGATGATCATTTAAAAACAGACAAATGCTTACAACTATTAGCTACAGAAATTAAATCAGTAGTTAAACGTTCAACTGATTTAGTAGCCCGTTATGAAAATAAACAATTTGCTGTAATTCTCGCTAATACTGATTCTCAAGGTGCTGTTTATGTGGGTACGTTGATCTAAGAAAAAGTAGATTATTTGAAAATATATCACTTTCAATTTAGAAACAATTAACCTTTTACCTTGAATATTAGGACTAGCAACTATTTTTCCTAATGTTAAAATGCTTCCAAACTCTTTAGTTGATATGCTGGAAAAACCTATTGACACTATAAAAGTATAAAAGATTCCCTCTAACCAATACTACTCAGTTAAGATGCACATTTTCTGAAGATATCCCTTATTTCCTCTAAAAAAATGGGACAATAGAGGTATCTTAGCCTCCATTAGGGGATGAATAGTATTGCCAGACTAATACATTAAAGAGGCGTACATTAGTCGGGTAGTATGTTACTGAAATTGTTGAACTAAATCATAAAAAGGTTGCCAATTATCTGCTTCTATTATCGGTTCCCAAATTGATTCAATTACAGGTCTTAATAAATTAGCTTGTGGATTATATTTAGTTAAATTTTTGGCAATTATTAACATTTGTTCAGGATCAAAGTTATTGAGAATTTTATTATAAAGTACACACCAATTACCGAAAAGTGCAGATGAGCCTAAAGCTGGAAAAACTTCAGAATCATTCATCACATAAGCCGGCTCATCACGCCATTTACTTGAAAAAGTACGAGTCATATGTGTGAAGAATTGATGATAACTAACTTGACTATCTTTTAAGAAGGTAATTGTCAATTCCAATAAATCATCAGCTTCTGTAAAATACAAATTATCAAACCCTAATTTTTTCAACATCAAATTTTGATATTCCACCTGATAACATTCGGTAAATTTAGATAGACCATTTTGTAAATCGCCTATATCAATTACTGCCTTTAACGGTTCTTGCAGCATTTCTAAATTCAAATGACAAATACTCGGTTGCTGACCGTAACAATAGCGTCGATAATAATCGAAATATGCAGCGGTGAAGTATAAATCATAAGTAGGAATAAAGGCATAGGGTCCATAGTCAAAACTCTCCCCTGTAATTGACATATTATCAGTATTCAAGACTGCATGACAAAAACCTGCCGCCATCCACTGTGCTACTAACTCTGCTACTCGCTGCACTAATTCTGCATAAAATAGGGCATATTTATCATGTTCATTAATTAGGTTTTGGTAATATTGCTCAATCACATGATCTAACAATTTTTTAGTTAAATCAGGACGTTTTAAATAGTGCAGTCTTTCAAAAGTTCCAAACCGGATATGAGATTTACTCATCCGTATTATTACTGATGAACGAGTAGGGGAAGGTTCATCTCCACGCCATAAACCTAGTCCGGTTTCAATCATGCTCAAACAGCGGGAGGTTCTGACCCCTAAACGGTTAAGTGCTTCGCCTGCAAGAACTTCCCTGACTCCACCTTTGAGTGTGAGCATACCGTCACCAGCACGGGAGTAAGGTGTTCTCCCAGAACCTTTTGTACTAAAGTCGTATAATTCGTGATCTTTTCCCCGTATTTGTCCATAGAGAAACCCTCTACCATCACCCAAATGTGGGTTATATTCACCAAATTGATAACCGTGATAACGCAATGCTAAAAAGGGTTTTCGTTGTTGAAATTTACCAAAAGCGGTAATAAAATCTTCATTTTTTACTAGTTGTGGATCAAGTCCTAAACGGGGTAATAATGCATTATTGCGCCAACGCAGAATATGTTGAGGAAATTCCTCTGGGGCAACTTCGTCGTAGTAATCATTACCTAGAGATTCTAAGGCGCTTTCGTAGTTGAGAGATAGTAAAGGATTACTAGAATTTTTATAATTTGGAGTTTCAGCCAGTGTCATTATCAGCCATTTTTAATTATTCTTATCTTTATCTTACATCTGACATGATTGGGGACTAGTAATTCGTAATTCGTAATTATCAGGATTCATATCCCCGAATTCTTTAACGAGTCGGGGATCTTGTTGTTAAGTATACTCCTGACTCCTGATAGCTATACTCCTGAATTCCTTGTAAGGATTCAGCTATCAGCACTCAGTCTTTTCAGGCTAACGCCAAAAGTACCTATTTGATAATTAACCAATTTCTTCAACATTCTGACTCCTGACTCCTGAATTCTTACAATTTCTCTAAATATGATTTCCAGTTATAATTAGTCAAACTGGTGAGAATATGATCTTCCCAATTACCATTAATTAATATATAATCTCTAGCATATCCTTCAATTACAAAACCCATTTTTTTTAGCACGTTACCACTACGGCGATTGTGTGGCACATAATTTGCCATGATGCGATGAAAATTTAATTCTTGAAAGATATATTCTGTGCTGGCTTTTAAGGCTTCTGTCATGTAGCCATGACTTTGTGCTGTTTCTGCTAGACTATATCCAACATTACAAAAACTAGCTGCTCCCCGCACAAAACTACTAAAATTGACAACGCCAATAATTTTTGTGCGGTTGATTTGGTGATATATAAATAATCTTAAGGCGCAGCCGTGAATTAATTCCAGATGATATTGTTCGATTTGATATTGCCAATATTCTGCTGTGAAAAAACCATCAACCCAAGTTGGTGAAAATGGTGTAAGATAGGCTTTATTAATAGTAAAATATTGGACAATTTGTGGTATATCTTCGGGAATCGCCACTCTTAATAAGAGACGATTGGTTATGATTAGTGGCAGTTCTGATTTCATACACTAGGATTATTAATTTTGTGTATTTTAGTAACAAACTACAAAAGGATAGTGAAGGTGGGAATACGCTACGATTGGCAGCAAGATGAGATTTTGGCAATATATAATACACCATTTCTAGAGCTTATTTATCAAGCTGCTAGTGTGCATCGCCAATTTCATGACCCAAAACAAATACAAGTTTGTAAGCTTATCTCTATTAAAACAGGTGGTTGCCCCGAAGATTGTGGTTACTGCGCTCAATCTTCCCACTATAAAACAGAGGTAAAGCCGGAAGCACTGTTAGAAAAAGAAACCGTGATTAGCATCGCTCAAAAAGCGAAAGAAACTGGTGTCAGTCGCGTCTGTATGGGTGCTGCGTGGCGGGAAGTGCGGGATAATTCGCAATTTGAGGAAGTCCTGGATATGGTAAAGGATGTTACTTCCATGGGTTTGGAGGTATGCTGTACTTTGGGGATGCTAAATACGAATCAGGCCAAGCGGTTAGAGGATGCCGGACTTTATGCTTATAATCATAACTTGGATACTTCCCAGGAATATTATAGTGCAGTGATTACTACGCGCACTTATGGCGATCGCTTGAATACAATTGAAAATGTCCGCAAAACTCATGTTACTGTCTGTTCTGGTGGCATTCTCGGCTTGGGTGAAAGAGTGGAAGATCGCGTAGGAATGTTGTACACGCTATCCAATTTACAGCCCCATCCAGAGTCTGTACCGATTAATATTCTCTCACCAGTTCCTGGTACACCGTTGGCTGATCAACCGGAAGTAACAATTTGGGATGTAGTGCGGATGATTGCTACCGCTAGAATTGTCATACCTACTTCTGATATCCGTCTAAGCGCAGGTAGAGCAAAACTTTCCCAAGTTGAACAAGCTTTATGTTTTATGGGGGGGGCTAATTCGATTTTCTCCAGCGATGACAACAAAATGTTGACGGTGACAACTCCTTGTCCTGATTATGATGCAGACCGGGAAATGCTGAATTTACTCGGTTTAGAAATGCGTCCACCATTCCAAAAACAGGAGAAAAAATCTCCTGCTTTGACTGTGTAGATCCTGATAAAAAAATACTAATAATTGCTAAAAATTGTCCGCATTTTCTTCCTGCTTCATACCTACCGTGTACACACAAGTCCTACCTGTCTTCGTTTCAGCTTATTTCGCCCTCTAAATCCCCCAATGATGGGCGACTTTGAAAATTCTTGTTACCCCAGAATTGGGAGTGAGGAGGCCGTTCGGTGGGGGCTTGGCTATATTCGATCACTTGTGTGTACATGGTAGCTCTTACTTATACTCCCACTGCAATCTTCACCTTTTCCCATTTACCAGTTACAACCAACCATTTACCACCAGAAGGGGCTAAAGTCACACCCCGACGCATAGGTTTGACAGGAATATTATCAACTAATTCCAAATCTAGCTGCGATAAAACTGTGGCTAAAACCAACTTCATTTCAAACATAGCGAACGCCATACCAATACAGATACGATTCCCACCACCAAAAGGAAGATATTCATATTGTGAATATTGACGTTCTAAAAAGCGTTCTGGTTTAAATTTTTCCGGTTCTGTATATAAATCAGGACGACGATGAGTTAAATATATGCAAGGTGCAAGTAAAGTACCTGGTGCAAATTCATAACCCATAATTCTCGTTGGTATTTTAACTATGCGAGGTAAAGTGATCATCACAATCGGATAAATGCGTAATGTTTCTTGGCAAACGGCAGTCAGATAAGGCAAACGATAAATTTCATTTAATCCTGTATTTTCAGTAATACTATTTAATTCATTAATCAGCTTTTCTCGAACCGTGGGTAAATTATGAACCCAATATAATGCCCATGTTAAAGCTGAAGCGGTAGTTTCATGACCAGCTACCAACAAAGTCATTAATTCATCACGCAATTCTATATCTGTCATTCCTTCTCCATTTTCATCCTGGGCTAACATCATTAAGGAAAGGAGATCAGTGCGAGATGAATCAGGATTGTTTCTGCGTTCCTGAATTTCAGTGTACAGAATCTGATGAATTTTTTCTCTTTCACGCAGGAATTTTCCCCAAGGACTCCAAGCCCCTAAATCTACTTGTAATGCAGGAAAAAAAGTGACAGCAGAACGCAAAGGAGAACCTGATAAATCCAGTAAAGACGCTACAAGTTTTCGTAATTTTGTCAAACGTTCTCCTTCACACAAGCCAAATACAGCTTGTAAAATTACCCGCAGAGAAATTTCTTGCATGGAATCCCGCACAGAAAAAGGTTGCCCAAGTTGCCAATTACTAATTACTTGTTTTGTAATGTTAGTGATAATTTGTGCGTAGGCTTTCATTCGTTCTCCATGAAATGGAGGAGTTAATAATCTCCTTTGATGTTGGTGAGTTGCTCCATCTATTAATAGTAAGGAGTTATCTCCAACTAAAGGTTTAATCAGTTTATTTGATCTTCCTACATAAAAATAATCAGGAGGAGTTGTAAAAACTTCTTGAATCCCTTGGGGGTTGCTAATAAATACTATTGGTTCTACATTTGTTAGCTGAAGTGCAAAAAGATCTCCGTGAGTCTTGGCAGATGTTTCCATGAGTTGCAAAGGATTGGAAACCCATTGCAGACGCTGAATAAATCTGGGAATTTCTGAGCTAGGTGGGAGTTGCATGACGAAAATTACTATCAATTTATTTTCTGACTAGGCTAACAAATCTACCAATAAATGCCAAATATTTCTCCAATATCTACCTTGAGGTTATTCCTACTTAAATGTAGACTCGATTAAGTTTGTAAAGGAGCAATGATTTTTTATACAAATTTATACATAAATCTATGATAGATGTTTATATTTTGGATTTGTTGGTGATTGCTCTACTTTTACTGATTGTTACTTTAGGATCAGGTTGGATTTCCCGTCTACCTCTTTCTTTCGCTATGATCTACCTAATGGTAGGGTTTTTTTTATGACCTTATGGTACAGGGTTGATTCAATTACGTAGTCATGAATTATTCAATTACCTAGTCATGAATTATTCAATTACCTAGTCATGAATTATTCAATGCCGCATTGCTGGAAAGATTAACTGAATTTGTTGTGATTATTTCTGTTTTTAGTTCTGGCTTAAAAATAGTTCCACTTCTCCAGTGGAAGTTTTGGAATATTACAGCACGACTGATTGGATTGTTAATGCCAATTTCCATCTTTTCGCTGGCTGCTGTGGGGAAATTATGGTTAGGGATGAATTGAGGAGAGGCAATTTCATTAGGTGTAATTCTGGCACCAACTGACCCTGTATTAACCTCCGAGGTGCAACTGACAGATACAAATGAAGATTATGAGTTACGCTTTGGTTTAACTTCTGAGGGAGGCTTAAATGACGCTTTAGCTTTTTGGTTTGTTTATTTTGGCATTTATGTCCTTAAAGATAGTAATTGGCATAACTGGTTGGGAACATGGTTTGTAGTAGATTTAATATGAGTGATCGCATCTGGGATAGTTATGGAGCTGATTATTCCTTAGACCTGTCGGGAAAATTAACTTGGTGTCAAAAAAATGGTAGACGGTCAAAATTCCCTTATACTAAAAGGAAAAATCCACTGAATTATATTCGAGAATGTCCACATCTTAGAAAACAAATACTGGGAATAACTAACCATAAGTTTCAACACTGGTTAGCCCAAGCTGAAATGCAGCATAAAAAACTTCAAGCTGAGATGGAAAGTAAAAAGATACGTATAAATCAGAAAGGAGGAGGGCGGAAACCGAAACTAG
>CAKZGI010000280.1 GCA_936914905.1 uncultured Trichormus sp.
TTCCGTTTTGGATATACCTAAATGCAAACCTAAAACCTCAAATGTTGGCATTTCCATCAAATAGAACAAGCATAGATATACCTCTTCTTTTATCTCTAGTTTTGGTTTCCGCCCTCCTCCTTTCTGATTTATAGGTATCTTTTTGCTTTCTATCTCAGGTTGAAGTTTTTCATGCTGCATTTCAGCTTGGACCAACAAGTATTGTAACTGATGGTTACTTATTCCCAGTATTTGTTTTCTACAATGTGGACATTCTTGAATATAATTAATTGGATTTTTCCTTTTGGTAGACGCTCGAAATTCCCTTCTACCATTTTTTTAAAACCAAGCTAATTGTCCTGACAAGTCTATTAGTTTTTGAATTAATTTTTAGAGACGTTCCAAAGAACGCCTCTTTTTCCATCATATGTCTAATGAATCTAGTGATGAAATCTGATACCTATGAGTATATCATAGAGAAATTCTAGAAAGTCCTCTTTATGCAACAAACCTGAAGTTTGCGGACTACCCTTTTGATCCAGTAATGGCTTCATCAAATAATAAGCAGATTGGTAATTATACCAAGGTATCGAAGGCCACAAATGATGAACGAGGTGGTAATTCTGCCCCAAAATTAGAACATTGAGAATCTTACCAGGATAGACACGAGCATTTTTCCAGCGACTGCGCTCTACAAAGGGACGATGGGGTAAATAATCAAAAAATAACCCTAATGCTATACCCACTAAAAATGCGGGAATAAACCAGAAATTGAGAAGATACCCCAAAAAGTCATATTGGACAGAAATATAAACAATAGAAATGATAATTAAGCGACTAATAGACCATTCTAGTAGCTCATACTTGCGCCATAATTTCCGTTGAAAGAAAAATACTTCATGGTACAAAAAACGTACTGCAATCAACGATAACGGGCCACCTGTAGAAACATAATGATCAGGATCATCTTGAGGATGATTAACATTACCATGATGCTGCAAATGTACACGTGTAAATACTGGAAATGCAAAAGCTAAAATGAAGGCGGTTACATGACCCAACATGGCATTAATGATGCGATTGCGATGGGCTGACTGGTGGCAAGCGTCGTGAATTACCGTCCCAGAACAATGCAAGGCCAGAGTATTAATACTAAAGCATAACCAATGAGGCCAATCCCATAGCCAGTAACCAAAGTTAGATAATACCAACATTATCACCACTACAAAAAATAGCAGTAGTGTGGGATTAAAATCACCAGGAGGTGCTAAAAGTTCTTTGGGGGGGATTGTCAGTGGCTTGTGTGCCTCCGACGTGAGCATTATTAACTCCTTCTTTATCAAATATTACAAATCATAAGATAGATCTGAGTCATTAGTAAAGTTATGTAAAGCTTTGTATAGCAAGATTTATCCTTAGTCTTGCTGATTAGTAAATAAATAACGCTATGATTCCAGACTAGAAGAGTGTTTAGACAAAAAAGCTCTCCTAGAGACAGGTTGGAAATCATATTGGTGTACGATATCAAATCTATACCGTAACTAAGACGCTCAATACTACTCGGTTAAGAGCGTTGAAGTTGTAACTGTGGAAAGAGTAAAAGTTCAAGGGTCAAGATTTTTCCATCCCTATTCCCTCTTACCCCTTCCCCCTAAACTGACAAGTATGTCCCCACTCTAACTGCTTATAACTTTAATAACTATTGATATAGCAGTGACTGAAAAGGAGAGATCGCTTAATTTACGATTATTTCCCAGATAGATCCAACAAATCCTGAAACCACCCCATGACGCAATTAAGAGATTCTCTGCGCCGAACTAAAATTGTTGCTACTATTGGACCGGCTACCAGCAGTCCAAAAATGCTGAAAGCAATTATTGAAGCTGGTGCAACAACACTGCGGCTTAATTTCTCCCACGGAACCCATGCTGACCATCAGCGTAGTATTCGGTTAATTCGGCAAACCGCTTTTGAACTCAATAGACCAGTAGCTATTCTCCAAGATTTGCAAGGCCCAAAAATTCGCTTGGGGCAGTTTGAAAACGGTTTTATAGTTTTGGCAAAGGGCGATCACTTTACATTAACAAATCGTCCAGTCATAGGAACCCAAGAAATTAGCTGTGTTACCTACGATCATTTAGCAGATGAAGTCCCTGTCGGTGCAAAAATTCTCCTCGATGATGGACGAGTCGAAATCGTAGTAGAGGAAATTAACCGCGATAAAGGTGATTTACACTGTTGTGTGACAGTTGCAGGTAAACTTTCCAACAACAAAGGTGTTAACTTTCCTGGAGTGTACCTATCAATTAAAGCTATGACTGACAAAGACCGAGAGGATCTCATGTTCGGTTTAGACCAAGGTGTAGATTGGGTAGCACTTTCCTTTGTTCGCAACCCCCAAGATATTATTGAAATTAGAGAACTAATTTCCAGTACCGGCAAAAATGTCCCCGTAGTCGCCAAAATTGAAAAACACGAAGCGATTGAACAAATGGAAGCCGTTTTATCCTTATGTGATGGGGTAATGGTTGCTAGAGGTGACCTAGGAGTAGAACTACCAGCTGAAGATGTTCCAGTACTGCAAAAGCGGCTAATTACCACAGCTAACCGTTTGGGAATTCCCATCATTACCGCGACCCAAATGTTAGATAGCATGGTCAGCAACCCCCGTCCTACCCGTGCAGAAGTATCTGACGTAGCCAACGCTATTCTCGACGGTACAGATGCAGTCATGCTTTCCAATGAAACAGCAGTTGGTGATTACCCAGTGGAAGCAGTAGCAACAATGGCACGAATCGCTGAACGTATTGAACAAGAACAAGCACAAAACTCAAACTCTCGTCAATCAAGAGATAATAGACACTCTATTCCTAATGCTATTAGTCAAGCTGTAGGTCAAATTGCTGAAAATCTGAAAGCAGCAGCAATTATGACCTTGACACAAACAGGAGCTACAGCCCGCAACGTTTCTAAATTCCGACCGAAAACACCCATTTTAGCCATCACACCCCATGTAAATGTAGCGCGACAGCTACAAATGGTTTGGGGAGTTAAACCCCTACTGGTGTTGGAATTACCATCAACTGGACAGACATTTCAAGCCGCTATTAATGTCGCCCAAGAAAAAAACCTCTTAAGCGAAGGTGATTTAGTCGTAATGACTTCTGGTACTCTCCAAGGAGTTTCAGGGTCAACAGACCTGATTAAGGTAGAAGTAGTAACAGCAGTACTAGGACAGGGAATAGGACTAGGACAGGGTTCAGTCAGTGGCCGGGCACGGGTAGCTTATACTGGTATGGATGCAAGTAACTTTAACCCAGGTGATATTTTAGTTGCACCTCGTACTGGCGTTGATTTTGTAGATGCAATTCGCAAAGCAGGCGGAATTATTACAGAAGATGAAAGTCTCACAAGTCACGCCGCAGTCATTGGGTTACGTCTAGGTGTACCAGTAATAGTTGGTGTTAAAGAAGCAACACAAATAATTAAAGATGGAGCGATTTTAACTTTAAATATGCAACGGGGTTTAGTTTACTCTGGTGCTGTGGGAACACCGTAAACAGAATCAAGCATCAAATGACGAAGGATGAAAAAAAAGATTTTGTTTTTCATCCTTTAGGCATTAGTCAATCCTAAGTTTTCCTCTGCGTTAAAATCACTTTTCTTACCTAAAATTCATCTACAACCATAAGAAATTAACATACTACCTGCCCTAAAAGGGAGGAGATTCTGGGGTCAAACAGCAATTCCAGGCTTTCACCTATTTCAACATCACCTAACCCAATAGACCTTGTCCATAAAAGATAAAAAGCTTACTGTAAAGCTATGACAGGAGATTTAATTGAGATAAAGATTTAATTGAGATAAAATAGCTATCGTTGCTGAACATAAAAGTAAGGCTTTCGGGATGAAAATCTCAAGATTATCAAAAGTTTTGAAAAACATAGCTTTCTGAAAAGGCAAATGTGAAATCTGATAATTCAAATATTATGGCTTAGTATAAATGAAGCATTTATATGTAACCTAACTAATCCACATACCGTCTCTCTTGCCTGACTATAACGATGCCTTTTTTCTGCTAATCCTAATCATATAATATCACAAAATCTTTATATTTAATTCCAATCAACCGCTGTGATTCCTCTATATATCATTCTATCCCTTTTCAGGAACTCGTCACTATTGATATTCACATTTCTATCTAATCTGTTTATTTTCTCATACAACTTATTTTAAAGATAGGTCTATTAGGGAGTGGAAAGAAAACCGAAAATATATAAAATGTAGGACTGTATATCGTACCAAGGAAATAATTTTGCAAGAGGTCTAATAAAAGAAAATTTTTTTAGCTTTATAGCCAGACTAGGTTGAATTTACTCAAGTATGGCTGTTAAATTCCTCCATTTTCCTGATTAACGTTTTCCTGATTAACGTTATATTTACGAGGAACCCGTAAAGGATAACTAAAGTTCAGTGCTACCTAGCTGATTCGGTTGATTAGGAATTGGTAATATTTGGTGTTAATGGTGTTTATGCCGCTGTAAATCAGCGGTCATTAAACGCCATCCAGTGCGTTATCTGTTAATTAATATCAGAGTTTCACGCTGATCTTTATTAAGTTTTTCATTCATGAAGGGAATCATGTTTGATATCCCTTCTCAGTCTGTAATAGAAAGGCATTACAACGGTGTTTGTTGCGGAAATTCAACAATACCACTGCATCTCTTCTTAATTGAACAAAGTTGATGGAATGGGACACTGCTATCAATCTAGCTAAGAATTTATAATTGATTAATCGCCATTCTACTATTGTCTTGAGTGCTGATCATTTTGTTGCACTTGAGATTTTAGAGTTGAGACTAATCAATGCAGATTCAGATGTCACCAGTCACTTGCATTTGATGGACTTGATCTGCCAACTCCTGACGACTTTGATCATCAAGTCTGTCAATTGCTAACATCCCCATGAGGATAACCTCTTTCAACGTCAGACGGGTAGAATGTGCCTGTTTTTGCACAATCTCTTTAATTATTGGACTGACACCAATTGCAGTACTAGCTCTAGCCACGGAATTAAATGGAAACATTAATGACTTCGCATAAATCTTAGCACTTTAAACGACGTTATTGTATATATAAAAAAATTTAACATTTTTCTTGGTAGTCCCTTTTGATACTCAAAGATGCAAAATAACATTCTGGTGGGGGATCTGAATACAGGATAAGCAAAGTAAAATTTTCCTGAATTTAGCTAGGTCAGGCTGTCATAAGGAAAAGCAGCAAGTACTTGCAAGGAAAGAAAAAACAATGAATGAACCTTATCTGTTGGCAGCCAACTTATTAACAGGACTGACTGTACTAACATCTAATCTCCCAAAGATGTCGAGTATCCCTCCGGAAAATACTGATTTCTCGGATGCTTTAAAAGCACGTTCACTGTTGCCAGTAGATAAAAAAGTTACCTCTAATATTGATATTTCCTTACCAGAATTCAGTAGTCAAGTTGCTTCCAAACCAGCAGGCTTACAGCCACGAGTACGTAGAAAAGTTATCTCTCGTCGAGAACTTAGCAGCCAATATGTATCAGTATCAGATGGTTCGCAGCTAAAAGTAGGTTAGAAAATTACTTGTGGTGTTGACATCTTGTTAGCAGAGTTAACTAACTACGTTTTGCCCAAGCCTAAAGAAACTTCACTAAACTTAAGTTCTCAAAAAACTAAGCAAAGTTTATTATCAGGAAGTCAAATGTACTATCTCCCTGAAGACTGGTCAGATATACACTCGTGTGGATGATGATGATTTACAGTCTTTGTCGAAGTCACTTAAGCAACAGAAACTTAGTTATAAACACTGGAAAAGCTTATTAGCTATGGAAGCTAGGGCAATTTCTCAAGGTCAGGGTACAAATCGTTTGAGTATTTTGGTGGGTGATTCTTTGAGCATGTGGTTTCCTAAAGAAAAACTCCCTACTGGTAAATTTTGGCTGAATCAAGGGATGTCTGGAGATAGCTCTGAAGGTGTATTGAGAAGATTGTCAGCATTTTCGACAACACGCCCAGAAGTAATTTATCTCATGATTGGGATTAATGATTTGCTGAGGGGTACTAGTGACCAAACAATTCTGATTAATCATCGCCCGATTATTCGCAGCTTGCGTCAGGCTCACCCAAAAAGTCAGATTATGGTGCAATCAATTCTGCCTGTTAGCCACGCTCAAATTTCTAACTGTCGGATTCATTATATCAATTCCAAAATTTCCTCAATTGCGAAACAGGAAGGCGTTGATTATCTGAATATCAACAATTGGTTTGCTGACTTAGATGGTAATTTGCATTCAGACTTAACAACTGATGGGGTACATTTATCACATGAAGGATATGATGTATGGCGATTTACCTTGCAACAAATGGAATAGATCTGTCAGGAAAATTAACTTAGTTTTGAAAAAATGGTAGAAGGTAATTTTGAGCGTCTACCAAAAGGAAAAATTCACTTAATTATATTCAAGAATATCCACATCGTAGAAAACAAATACTGGGAATAACTAACCATCAGTTTCAAGACTTGTTAGCCCAACCGGAAATGCAGTATAAAAAACTTCAAGCTGAGATAGAAAGTAAAAAGATATGTATAAATCAGAACGCAGGAGGGCAGAAACCAAAACTAGAGATAAAAGAAGAGGTATATCTATGCTTGTTCTATTTGAGGGAAATGCCAACATTTGAGGTTTTAGGTTTGCATTTAGGTATATCCAAAACGGAAGCAAAGGATACATTTCATTACTGGCTAGAGATATTCGGAGATGTTTTGCCTGCTAGTCTCCTTGAACAGGTAGAAAAACATGATAGAGATTATGGGATCCCGACTCAGAACAAAATGTACGAAACAAAGAGTTTTCCAGCAACGCTATTTTCTTGAATACGTCATTATCTGGCTGCAATCTGCTCTAAGACTTGATTTAATTTGCCGCTGTGATAACCTTCTAAATCTAACGTGATGTAGATAAATCCTAAATTCTGAAATGTACTAACGAGGGTCGGTAAATCTATGGTTAAGATAAAATCTTGAATTTTATCTGTTGGCAATTCTATTCTGGCTGTATTACCTTCTGAACGTACCCGTAAATTCTCCCAACCCAGATTTCGTAAATAAATTTCTGCTCTACCGACTCGCTGTAATTTGGCTATGGTAATCTCTTCACCGTAGGGAAAGCGAGAACTTAAACATGGTTGGGCTGGTTTATCTGACCAAGGTAATCCGAGTTGTTGAGAAAGTTGACGAACTTCAGCTTTTGTAACACCTATTTCTGCTAGGGGTGATCGCACACCTCTTTCTTTTGCTGCTTGAATTCCGGGGCGATAATCATGCAAATCATCTGCATTGACCCCATCTACTACATAAGGATATCCTAACTCTAATGCTAATGGCTTGAGTGTGTCGTGCAATTCACTTTTGCAAAAATAGCAACGATTTACAGGGTTAGAGGTATAATTTATATTATCCATTTCGTGAGTCTGGACGATTTTATGGGCTATCCCAATAGTTGCTGCTTGTGCTGTTGCGTCTGCTAATTCTTCTGGTAGTAAGGAAGGGGAGACCGCAGTTATAGCCAAAGCGCGATCGCCTAACACATCATAAGCAATCTTCGCCACCAATGTACTGTCAACTCCCCCTGAGTAGGCTATTAAAGCCTGCCCCATTTCCACAAATAAATGTTTTACTTGTTGTAGTTTTTCTGTTAGTGTCATTTCTCAATCCTGCCAAAACTAATAACACCTGATCACTACTATTGTAGTCATTGATCATTTCTTTCGTTCCCATACTTTGTCTAGAAATGATATCGAGGTCTAGAAATGATATCGAGATTCAGGATTCTCTTCTATATTACTCCTGAAAATATTCTAAATAGTGATTATTTTTCTTAAATGAAAAGTAATCAAATATCCTGATCCTGTAAATACTACAAGTCGTGATTCTGATAATTTAGATATACTTTGCCACTATACTACCTAAAAGTTGTAAATCTATAGGTTTAGAAATATAGTCATCTACACCTGCGGCTAGACAAGTCTCTCTATCTCCTTTCATAGTCATTGCTGTTTGGGCAACTATTGGTATCTCCTGATATTCAATATTGTTTCTGAGTTGTTTTACCAAGTTCAAACCGTTGGTATTTGGTAGACTCACATCCATTAAAATAACTGCTGGTTCTATTTGTGGCAGCATTGTCCACATTTCCTGAGCATTTTTAACACAAGTTACTCGATAACCCAATCTACCAAGATAAATTCTTATTAATTCGGAATTGGCCAAATCATCTTCCACCAATAAAATTGCTTGTGAGGTATTTATGATAATACGAGAAGAAGATTGGAAATCAGAAGCTCTTTTAAGCTCCTTACTAATTTCTAAATCTTCTTCTGCCTTGATTTCGATAGCTTCCAAAATTTTCCCCTGTGGCTTGAGAGGAAGGACAATGGTAAAACATGAACCTTGATCAATTGCTGATTCCAATTCTAAATAACCACCATGAATTTCTGCAAGTTGCTGTGTCACCACTAAACCCAAACCCGTACCTTCATTGCTTCCAGCACCAGGGTTAATAATTTGACTGTAGGGACGAAACAAGCGTGTTTGGTTTTCCTGGGAAATGCCAATACCAGTATCCCAAACTGAAAATCGTAAATATAAATCTTTTATAGATACCCGTAAACCAACACTACCTACATTTGTAAATTTGATAGCGTTAAATAATAGATTTAATAGCATTTGCTTGAGTCTCAAGGGATCGACTACTAAATTTGTGACATCATTGTCTATTTCCAACCGTAGTTTCAACCCTTTATTAGCAGCTTTCTCTTTTACTAAAGCTAAAACGTTATGGCATAATGTCGATACTTCGACTATTTCCCATTGGACTTCTAGTTGGTTGGCTTCAATTTTAGAGAGATCCAAAATATCGTTAATCAGGTCTAGCAAATGCTTACCACTAGATTGGATGATGTGTAAATATTCCTGATGGCGTTGTCTTTCTGATTCGTAACCTTGTGCCAGCAGTAGATGCGTGAATCCAATAATAGAACTAAGCGGGGTGCGAATTTCGTGGCTGGTATTGGCGAGAAACTGGTTTTTGAGTTGATTCGTGCGTTCTAGTTCCCGATTAAAGTTAGCTAACTGTTGACAACGTTCTTGCCAAAATTGAATTTGCCTCAGTTGTGCTAAGGCTGTATTAAAATGCTGGATTGTCTTTGTGATTAATTGTGATCGCAGTTGAATCTGTAATGGATGAATTTGCTCACTATGATCGCGCGGTTTAGCTGTGGCAATAATTAGCCATGCCATCATATCTCTAGAATCATCAACTAAAGGCCAAGCAATCCGTGGTTTTTGTCTCTCCATTTCCTGCAAATCTTCTAATCTGATAGCAGCGTCTAATTTAAACTCCACCTTTGTTCGTTGTTTATAGCTAATTTCTGTAGTTCGTGTTTCCAGGCTAGAAAACCTAGAAACATAACAAATTCTACCTTTTTTTTCTTGTGGTTGACATTGAGCTATGCCTACAACATAGTGCGTACACCCTATACAACTACTATTCAAAGCCTGATGAAGTTCATTTACAACAGTTTGAAAAATCTCTGCTTCTGGGGTTATCACCTGTGACATAGTTTTAGCTGCCGAAAGCAGGCATTCATACAATCGGCTTTGCAACTGATTCAGGCTACTTTCTAACCACAAGTCATCCCGCAGTTGCTGGATTGTTTGCAAAAGAGTTGGCGTTCCGTCTATCTGTGAGTTCTGTTCTGGTAAACTTGAAGGTTGCTGCATGGTGAAATAGACGGACAAAGAAACTGAGCTTGGTAGGAAAATACGAACTAGATTTTATGTATATTAACGGATAAATCTTTTTTAAGAGAAAATTATAATTGACAGTGCCGATTGTAACGCTTAATTACAGACTTCTTAAAAGAAGTCACACTGATTTTTTTCATCCTAACTAACAACAATGGATACAGAACTAATAGCTCAATTAATAGTTAATGGAATTGCTGTAGGTAGTATTATTGCCCTAGCAGCAGTTGGACTTACCCTGACCAACGGAATTTTACGGTTATCTAATTTCGCCCACGGTGATTTTCTTACTTTGGGAGCTTATTTAACACTGGTGGTAAATACCCTGGGGGTAAATATTTGGCTATCAATGATTTTAGCTGTACTGGGTACAGTAGCTGCAATGTTAATGGCAGAAAAATTACTGTGGTCAAAAATGCGGTCGGTTCGGGCTACTTCGACAACACTGATCATTATTTCTATTGGTCTGGCTTTATTTCTCCGCAACGGCATTCTTTTTATCTGGGGTGGTAAAAATCAAAACTATAATCTCCCTGTCACCCCTGCTTTAGAATTTGGTCAAATCAGAGTACCGCACAATCAATTATGGGTACTGGGGTTAGCAATAGTGTCAATTTCCTTGCTTCACTACTTACTACAAAAGACCAAAATTGGTAAAGCCATGCGAGCAGTAGCTGATGATTTAGACTTAGCTAGAGTCTCTGGTATTAACGTTGATAGAGTAATTATCTGGACTTGGGTAATTGCTGGTACTTTAACTTCTTTAGGCGGTAGTATGTACGGTTTAATTACTGCTGTCAGACCAAATATGGGTTGGTTTTTGATTCTCCCCTTATTTGCTTCCATAATTTTAGGAGGTATTGGCAACCCTTACGGTGCGATCACAGCTGCTTTTATCATTGGCATTGTTCAAGAGGTGAGCACCCCTTGGCTTGGTTCACAGTACAAACAAGGTATAGCCTTATTAATCATGATGTTGGTGTTGCTAATCCGTCCCAAAGGTTTATTCAAAGGCACTATTTAACAGTTACCAGTTATCAGTGACATCGAGGGCTCAAAAGTCTCACCATGTACTGATAACCGTTCATTGTTAACTGTTCAGGGATTTGAGCAGCACCAGTCTACTTAGCAACTAGTCAATGATGTGGAAGTAATAAGCTGCTACCAAAAAGTTGATAGCCAACAGCAATAATGCCCAACCTGTACGGAAGGTGTAGGTAGGTTTAGCAGCTTTACCTTTGGTCATAATTTGGTTCTCCTGATTTGATGACTTTTTAACAAATACCAAACAGAAGCCCCAACTCCCCAAAATCTTTAAAAATATTTGTGTGAAGATTGGGGACTGGGGACTGGGGACACACTGATAACTTATAACTGTTAAGTATCAACTGACCCCGCATGATAGGAACTACGTACCAATGGACCGGAACAAACATGACTAAAGCCCATGTCTTCAGCTATTTTCCCAAGTTCGTCAAATTCTTCTGGTATCCAGTATTTTTGCACTGGTAGATGTTCTAAAGATGGGCGCATATATTGACCTAATGTTAAGCGATCACACCCCACAGCCAGCAGATTTGCCATTGTTTCAATTATTTCCTCCCTAGTTTCTCCGTGTCCCAGCATTAAACCTGACTTAGTGGGAATAGCGGCATCAATTTCTTTTACTATTGCCAATACACTTAATGAGCGATCATACTTCGCGCCCCGTCTCACAGGACCACTTAATCTCCGTACCGTCTCCACATTATGATTAAAACAAGCCGGTCGGGCAGTAACAATCATTTCTATCCGTCGCTTTTGACCAGTCTCACCCACATCGGCACCACCCCAAAAATCTGGTGTCAGCACTTCAATTTGTGTTTGTGGGTTGATTTGGCGAATCGTTTCCATAGTTTTGACAAAATGCCCTGCACCTCCATCATCTAAATCATCACGTGCTACAGAAGTCAGTACCACATAGTGCAATCCCAAAAGCTGTACTGCCTCAGCCACCTTTTGTGGTTCTTTCACATCTACAGGGATAGGGGCATGACCTTTATCTATTTTACAAAAAGCACAAGACCGTGTACAAGTTGGTCCCATAAGTAAGAAAGTTGCAGTCTTTTGGGCATAGCACTCCGCCCTATTAGGACAGCTGCCTTCTTCACAAATGGTGTGAAGTTGGCGCTGCTTAATAATACGTTGTACAGTGGAAATTTCACTGGCCTTACCAATAGAACGACGCAACCAGCTAGGTATTGTTGCAATTTCTGATTTGAGTTCGACCTTTCTAGAAGAAGTCATAAAGATTTCAGCTATCTAAAAAAAATACAGATAAAAGATATACTAGTATAGGTTAGTATAAATCATTGAGCAACTTAATTTACCTTGAAAGCCTGTAATATGTAACAGGGAACAGGATGCTTGAGAACAGTAACAGCGAAATCGGGGTTAAATCTCAATGGAGTTAATAGAGGTGCATTGACCACACCTTAAATATTAGTTTTTTGGGCTGCTTAAAAATCCCTCTACCTTCAGGTTCGGGAGCAGTCAAAAAAGTATATGTAGTAATAGCTTACTAACAAGTAATCACAACGCAAGCAAAAGTCATACAAAGGACTTGCGATTTTGGCAAATATACAGAAATATACTCTCCCCCAATTTATATAAATCTTGTATATAGTGGGATGATTCTTAATGTCAAGCGGCAAATCAGCCATCTAAACTTATAGTCTTTGGTAGAGTAATCAGTCGTGGCCAACAAAATTCTAGTTATCGATGACACTACAGTTGTTAGGGTAAAAGTACGAGAAATGTTACCTCCGGGCAATTTTGAGGTATTGGAAGCAAAAGACGGTTTAGAAGGATATCATCTGATCCTTAATGAAAAAGTCAGCCTGATCATGTTGGATTTTATATTACCGAAAATGAGTGGCTGGGAAGTTTTCCAAAAAATTCAGGCCAACTCAGAATTAAAGAAAATTCCTTTAGTGATTATGTCTGGTCGCAAGGAAGAGATAACAGAAAAAATCCCTGAACCATTTGAATATTTTGAATTTCTCAACAAGCCTTTTGACCAAAGACAGCTGATTAGCGCAATCAAGTTAGCTATGGCTAAGGCTACTAAAAAAGGCCGTCCAGAAATCAATACCCCAGGAATCACTCCCCTGTCAAAAGAATCATTTCCAGCAAAGCCAGGTTCTATAGAAGGTGTTTCTTCAGCAGAAATTCAGGCTCTAAATGAAAAAATTGCGAAAATGCAAGCAGAAATTTATAGTTTGAAGAAACAGTTAACTCAGGTTGTGACATTTATTAAACAGAAAATTAAGTAGTCTTAGCTGTTTCTATTATCTTTGCCACCGAAAATACTTCAGTCTATAAAAGCTCTATAGATTGACAACACCTTCTATTTTTTATCTCTTTCAATAAAGAGAATAGCAAGGTTTTTTTTCAACAATGATTTTTAACACGCACCTACTTATTGCAGTTGTAACCGACTTCAGGGCTGCTCAAAATTTTAGTAGTACCGGACAAGGTTATTTCGTCTGAAAACCTTTTGGGGGGATGGAGAGTTGTTCAGTAGTCCCGATTGGCAATAATGATGTATTGGTTAATCTATTAGCAGTTTGAGAACTTTTGGAATCCTGATTATGACGTGAACAAAAATGGGCAATGAGTTAATTACCCATTACCCATTAATAAATCTACAACTTATCTGCTTGTTCAGTGATAATTACACTTGCTTGACTACTCGCTATTTTTGCAGCTTGTAAAATAGGAGTATTAGCAACTGAATTATTAGCTAAAGTAAACAGAGGATTTGACAAAATACCCGCGATGGAAGTAGCAATTAAAGTTACTATCAACCCTACTTGTAAAGGTCTCAAACCTGGTAGATCCCAACGTACCTGAGGATAATTCTTCACTACGTCGGACATTTCTTGAGGTTCTTTAACCACCATCATTTTCACGACACGAATGTAGTAGTAGATGGAAACAACACTGGTAATTAAACCTAGCAAAACTAACCAGTAAAGGCCAGCTTGCCAACCTGCCCAGAATAGGTAAATCTTACCGAAAAACCCAGCTAGTGGGGGAATACCACCCAAGGATAAGAGAGAAATACTTAAACCCAATGTGAGTAGTGGGTCCTTTTGATACAATCCTGAATATTCCGTAATCTGATCTGTTCCTGTCCGCAGAGAGAAGAGAATAATACAGGTAAAGCCGCACAGGTTCATAAATAGGTAAACCAACAAGTAAAATATCATACTGGAATAACCAGCATTCGTACCAGCGATTAAGCCAATCATGACAAAACCAGCTTGAGCAATAGATGAATAAGCTAACATCCGTTTCATGCTGGTTTGAGAAAGGGCAACGACGTTACCCAATACCATACTGAGGATTGCAAGCGCAGTAAATACAAATCTCCACTCGTCTTCAACTAGGGGGAAAGCTACCGTTAATAAGCGGACAGCCAGGGCAAAACCCGCGGCTTTAGAACCGACGGATAAAAAGGCAATAACTGGGGTGGGAGCACCTTCATAAACGTCTGGTGTCCACTGGTGGAAGGGTGCAGCCGAGATTTTGAAACCAATCCCGGCAATGACGAAAACAAGAGCAATCACTAAACCTAAAGATTGACTAACATTGGCGGCAGCGATACCATTAGCTATCGCACTGAGTTCTGTTTGTCCACCGGATAAACCATACAGTAATGATACGCCGTACAAAAATACTGCCGTGCTCGAAGCACCAATTAACAGGTATTTGAGCGCCGCTTCATTAGAACGAGGATCACGCTTTGTATAACCTGTTAACAAATAAGAGGAAATACTCAGGGTTTCTAGGGAGATAAAAATCATCACCAACTCACTAGCACCTGATAAAAACATTCCTCCCAAAGTAGCTGTTATCAAAATGGCTATGAATTCTGCTAAAGCAGTACCACTCTGCTCAACATAACGAATCGACATCAATATGGTTACAATGGCAGACAGAGCAATGATACCCCGAAAGATAATACTGAGGTCGTCACCATTAAAGCTACCAGTAAAACTGATGGGATTGGTAGCATCCCATTGTAAGCATAGGGCGACAATTGCAGCGAATAAACCTGCGATCGCTAGATATCCAATCCAGCGTGAAGATGTACGCCCCAAAATCAAATCAACAATCAAAACCCCCAAGAGGGTGAGAATGACAATTCCCTCTGGTAAAATCGTTCCCGCATTTAACTGGGATGCAATATTAGTAAGATCCATGAGATGTATAGGTTTTGTCAATTAGAGATCAAGGCTAACTGAGTTAATTCTATCTATAGTTCTTGACCAAAATTGCATTTATCCGTATGTTTTAAACTCACATATGCTGATTGGGGATTAAACCTGAATAATTATAATGATAAACACCATATTACATGGTAGCGAAGCTCATGCCTAATTAGAGCTGTAAATGATGAAAGATCACTCTCAACTGGTTAATTTCTTCCTCTGTAATAGGAGTCGCAAATTGATCTAAGTGCTAGCAAGACGTGAAAAGTTACTGCTTTTCATAAGACCTGAATCATTGTTTACCTACTTTGGTAAGCTTTATATTTAGAGATTAAACACCTTTTTCAAAGTCTTGATTTTAGTTGTATCAATACCAGATTAAAGCTTAGAAATAGGATTTAAGCTTTTTTATTTACCTTTACTGACACTGAAAATAACATCACTGGCTGTTTCTATATCAACTTTGTCAAAACCATCTATTTTATTTTGGGATTAAATCTTTAATTACTGTTTATGCATTCTCTAGAGATGCTCAATTCTTGTGTTTGGTAGGTATAAGCACAGCATGACAGGCATACAAACTAATTTGAGTGAAAAACATCCAATTTGTAGGACAATCAATAAATATGTAATCATATTCATTTCTGAAAGTATTAATAGTATCTCTTAATCTAGAAAAATATTTGTCAATCTTTGCAAACCCGTCTTGATCTTTAAATAATCCTATTATTGCATCTGCTGGGATAACATCAAATTTTAATGTTCTTCCAGATTTAAATTTTACTGCAAAAGGCTTAATAGTATTGTAAACATCTAACATTTTATAAGTTAGACATTCATATGAACCTATTTTTCCTAATTGTAACCTAAGGGAGTTAGTTAAACCTCATTGTTGTAGGTCAAAGTCAATTACAAGCAATTTTTACAATTTGGGTGAGAATTGCTCCTAAACCCATATTTCGTACTTCAATAGGTAGCATAAATAGACTACATCTACAGGCAATTCAGAACTGTAGTCTTGTTTTTAAATTCAGTAGCCATGAAAATATAAATTATGCACGTCAAAGTTCCAGCTTTTTATACACAATAAAAAAGTTAGTTAGACAACAATGTTTACTTTTCCTTGTAAGGATTCAGGTCGAAGCTAGAGGGATTAAATAAGGTGTCTGCAAAGCAGAGTTAAGGATCCCTTTGATGGTTGGTAAAAACTTAATTAGAGACAGTGCTTGAGGGCAATAAGTCTGTATAACTGTCAATAAATTGGCAGCATGTTGGAATCGCTCCATAGAAACAGAATCACCACTAAGTTTTCCTTTTATAACTGCTAAAGGTAACCTTAGTTTAGCTAAATAATTATCAAGGTCTATTGCCTCAGGAATGTAAAAGTTTATCAGGTTTCCCTCCGGCTTTATCAATTAATGAATGAATGGAAGATTCGACTTTTGGTTGAAACTACGATGTCCAAGTCGAGAACTCATCAAGGTTTTGGGTTTGTTCATAGCTACTAATGTTCCCACTCCAATTTCTATTTGACCCAGTTCCCACAACAGTTCTTGTTGTTTTTCATAGGGTAAATGCCCGTAGTTATTGATCCATCCCAAAAAGCTTGTAGTCTGATTCCTATATCTTGTCCCAGTACTATCTCTGGTGACGAGTCTGCCGTTTGTGTTTCCCCACGCACACTGCAAATGCACGTATATCTTTGATATACTACTATTTCCATTGGCCTGTCCACTAACTCCCCTACTTGTTGTGTTTCCATTTTTATTGGTTAGCTAAACAATTCCCCCTGGCCACACCATCCACACACTTGCAGTCCCAGGATCTCAAATCTATCTACTCCACCAAACCCCCTTCTTGTTTTTCCCCTATGGCCTGCTTGTGCTCCTGGTTTCCGTTTTAGTGTGTGGTTTTCTTCTGGTTTCTCTTGTTGTTTGTTCTCAGTTTTTTTGAGGATGTTTCCCGACAGTGGTTTCCATAATGTGATGCTATCTAAATCTCTACTGACTTTGAGTTTCTCTATTTCTGTTTCCAGTTCTACTACTCTATTTGTTAGCTTCTCTATACTTTTCCCCTCCTCAATAATGATTTCTACCAGTTGCTCTGTTGCCAACTGCTTCAATATCTCTCTGTCTAGTTTTCGTGGCAGGTTATTTTCCATAACTGCTTGCTATATTCTGCCTCACCTATCACACTTGTCAATACCCCACCACCTCAATCCTTACTCTTTACTCTTTTTTAATTGAAAGACTAGCAGTGGCAAGTATAACAACTTTCCCATATCGTATAAATAGCTGGATATAAACTGAATTGGTAATAATGCCTGATTGAGATTTTTGACAATTGGCACAAAGTAAATATCTTTTGATTTGCTCTGTAGTGCTGATGTATTGAGGAGTTCCTTCCAATAAATTAATATTTGCTCCTGTACCTGTTGCTCGTCCTTTGACTTCAACTAGTAAATATGGATAAGTTTTGGAAAATGAGAAACTATCACTAACAGTAAACTAACAGCATTTTTGCGAACTGCAAAATCAACTTCCCGATTTCCTGTAGAAAATTTTGGAACCTGCTCTTGTTGATTAAATACGAGTGATTCTATCAGATTTTCTACAAGTTCCTTGCTTATGAAAGTTTCATTACTCCCATATGGTTAGATACCATCTAAAAATTCGATCTCAGTCGATATTTAGCATTACTTAATTAGCAAACAGGAACAAATATATGTGAAAACTTGAGCTTTCTTAGCTCAACCATATTTGTTACTGAAACCAAGGTAATATTTTCGCTTATTTGAAATGTAAAAACCGGAAAACTGATAAGTTAGGATAAGTAATTTCACTAAAAATCGCCAAATAGCAGTTGCTTGATCACAAAACACACCAGTTAATATTACGGAATAATTCAAATATTTGTTTATCCAAATCAACATTTATAACTATTTTCCCCATCGTGGTGTAAGTATTTGATGAAGCTAAACTTCAGAGATATTGTTAGGAATTAGTTTTATGCTTAGTAAAATAATACTTTACTACGTGATATTACATATATTAGCAAAATAAATATTACTTTCCTTATAAACCTTTCGAAAGCGTGATACATTGTAGGCTTGACGCGAAGCTTATCGTAATTTAGATAAAGTGTAAGTTATCTATCTTTTGCTTCTCAACCTGCTGCACAGGTAGTCAAGTCAACCAGAATTTAGAATTGCTCACAACTCTCAGCCATCAAACCAAAGAAGGAATCACACGACTTAAACTTCACGGATATTTTGAAAACTTTAGTCGCCAATTGTGCGTTAGATAAGTTAAAGATGGAAATATCTAAGCAATTTGCATTTTGCATTGCTATTTCCATTCTTCTGGGGCTGACTGTACCTAAAGTTGAAAGAATTTTCACCCTTTTGGGCAGTTTGTGTAAGGATTAAATCACTGCTTAGGCGTGATATTTCATCTTGACATTTCGCCAAAATTATCTCAACTTGACTGTTTAGCTTCACAGCTATTCTTTTTTTGAAATTTCCATGTCAACTCTCGTCATCGTCGAATCTCCAACCAAAGCTCGTACCATTCGGAACTACCTGCCAAAAGACTATCGGGTAGAGGCTTCTATGGGTCATGTACGTGACCTTCCACAGTCAGCTAGTGAAATTCCCTCGGCTGTCAAAGGGGAAAAATGGGCGCAGCTTGGGGTGAATATAGAAGCCGACTTTGAACCGGTCTATGTCGTTCCCAAGGATAAAAAGAAAGTCGTCACTCAGCTTAAAGATGCCCTCAAAGGTGTTGATGAATTGATATTGGCAACTGACGAAGATCGGGAAGGTGAAAGCATTAGTTGGCATTTATACCAGTTGCTGAAGCCGAAAGTTCCCACAAAGCGAATGGTGTTTCATGAAATTACTCAAGAAGCCATTAAAAAGGCTTTGAAAAACTGCCGTATTATTGACGAGCAGTTAGTTCGTGCTCAAGAAACCCGGAGAATTTTAGATCGATTAGTAGGGTACACCCTATCGCCTCTGCTCTGGAAAAAAATCGCTTGGGGTTTATCCGCAGGAAGAGTCCAGTCTGTAGCAGTAAGGTTTTTAGTCACCAAGGAACGCCAACGTCGAGCTTTCCGTGAAGGTACTTATTGGGATTTAAAAGCCAGCTTACTACAAGAAAAAACCCCCTTTAGAGCCCAATTGGTCACACTAGGAGGTACGAAAGTGGCGACAGGTAGTGATTTTGATCCCGCTACAGGACAAATTACTGCTGGGCACAATGTGGTGTTGTTAAACGAAGAACAAGCCGCAGAACTCCAGGAACGACTCACGGGTAAAACCTGGAGTGTCAACGATATTGAAGAACGTTCATTTACGCGCAAACCCGCACCACCATTTACTACATCGACGCTGCAACAAGAATCTAACCGTAAGTTACGCCTTTCAGCACGGGATACAATGCGGGTTGCCCAAAATTTGTACGAGCAAGGGTATATTACCTATATGCGTACAGATTCGGTGCATTTGTCAGATCAAGCGATCGTAGCGGCTCGTAGTTGTGTAGAAAAAAAATACGGTAAACAATATCTCAGCCCTCAAGAGAGACAATACACCACCAAATCCAAAGGCGCACAAGAAGCACATGAAGCCATTCGCCCCGCCGGTAGCATTTTCCGCACGCCCCAAGAAACAGGTTTAGGCGGACGGGAATTTGCAGTATATGACTTAATTTGGAAGCGTACTGTCGCCTCGCAAATGGCTGACTCGTGCCAAACCCAAATTACTGTCCAGTTACAAGTTGAAGATGCTGGTTTTCGCTCTTCTGGAAAACGCATTGATTTCCCAGGCTACCTACGCGCCTACGTAGAAGGTTCCGATGATCCTGAAGCCGCATTAGAAGACCAAGAGGTTATTTTACCACCCCTCAAAGTTGGAGATCATCCGACCTGTACAGAACTCCAACGAGTGGATCATGAAACTCAACCTCCAGCCAGGTACACTGAAGCTAGTCTAGTTAAAACATTAGAAAGTGAAGGTATTGGTCGTCCTAGTACCTACGCCAGTATTATTGGCACTATCATCGACAAAGGTTATGCTCACTTGGTGAGTAATGCTTTGACTCCCACTTTCACAGCCTTTGCTGTCACCGATTTATTAGAGAAATATTTCCCCGATATTGTTGATCCAAGTTTTACCTCCAAAATGGAGCAAACTCTAGATGACATTGCTACAGGTGAAGCTAAATGGCTACCTTACCTGAAGAAATTCTATCTGGGAGAACAAGGTTTAGAAACCCTGGTGAGAGAACGGGAAAGTCAAATTGATGCGACTACAGCCAGAACCGTAGAACTACAAAATTTACATGCTAAAGTCCGCATTGGTAAATATGGTCCTTACATTGAAGTACAAAATGGCGAAGGTATTGTTACAGCTTCCATTCCGAAAGACCTGACACCTGCAGACCTCGACCCCAAACAGGTAGAAGTTTTACTCAGACAAAAAACCACCGGACCAGACCAGGTGGGAAGGCATCCAGAAACAGGTGAACCAATTTATGTGAAGACTGGTACATATGGACCTTATGTGCAGTTGGGTGACAAAACTGGTGAAAACCCTAAGGCTAAACAAACGTCTCTTCCCAAAGGTGTCACAGCGGAAAATCTCACTTTAGAGATGGCTGTAGGGCTGTTGGCGCTACCCCGGACATTGGGAGTTCATCCAGCGACAAATTGTAGGATTCAAGCTAGTTTAGGTCGTTTTGGTCCCTATGTTGTCCATGATCAGGGCAAGGAAGGAAAAGATTACCGTTCTCTCAAAGCAGTTGATAGTGTATTGACAATTTCTTTGGAGCGTGCACTAGAATTGTTGGCAGAACCGAAAAAGGGACGTGCTTCTAGCACCAACAAATCTAAAGCGCCTTTACGGGAATTGGGGACACATCCAGAAGACGATTCACCAATTAATATCTATGATGGACCCTATGGCCCTTACATTAAGCACGGGAAAACTAATGTAAGTCTTCCTGAAGGTCAGACAGTAGAAACCGTAACGCTTTCTGCTGCACTAGAACTACTGCAAGCTAAAGCATCTACAAAATCTAAAACACGCAAAACTACTAAATCAAAGACTTCTAAAACTAAGTCAACTACTAAATCATCAACGAGTAGAGCAAAAAAGAAAGAAGCATCAAGTTAGGGACAAGGGAAACGGGGAACTATGAAATCTTAAGAATTCAGGAGTATGGCTGTCGCCACGCTGTGGTATCAGGAGCCAGGAGGATAAGAAAGTAATTCCCAATACCTAATGAGCCATGTCCTGTATCCTCCTCCCTTCTATATCAACATTTATCAACATTCAACCGAAACAGCATTACCCTTTCCTTTTAGCTTGTGATAATCTAATAAGTAAGGAAAAAGACAAAACTAAATTTTGCAATTGGTTTATTTTCTCCTAAATACAGAAATGTATCAGCCCTATTAGAAACCAGAAGTGCGACAATACGCCAGTTTCTGCAAAGAAAGTTCAATTAAAATTGAGGTAGTATCTCAGGAGCGTTCAGTTCAATGGACTATATAGAAAAGGTACTGGAAAAGCTGAAAGAGTTAGCACGGAAGCTAGTTGAAGCATTGCTGGGGCCAGAATCTGAACCGGAGCCGGAACTGATTCCGATTCCTGTGAACGAACGTTCTCGTCATCGATAAATACTTAAAGTAATTGGAGTTAACATTGCCTTCTTTAAGTATTTTGGTACTGCACGGGCCAAACCTCAATTTACTAGGAAAGCGAGAGCCGGGAATTTACGGTTCTCTCACCCTAGCCGATATTAACGGACTGTTGGAAGTAGAAGGACGGAAGTTAGAGGCGAAAGTTACTGTTTTACAGTCCAATCATGAAGGAGTCTTGCTGGATGCAATTCATGGGTCATTAGGACAACATCAAGGAATTGTAATTAATGCCGGGGCATATACCCATACTAGTGTAGCTCTCAGAGATGGGATCACAGCGGTGAATTTACCAACAGTGGAGGTGCATCTAAGTAATATTTATAGACGAGAAAATTTTCGCCATTATTCTTACATAGCTCCAGTGGTAATTGGTCAAATTAGTGGCTTTGGTATCCAAAGTTACTTGTTAGGCTTACAAGCATTGATACATCATTTGAGAAAGGACGAAGTTTAACAGTTTGTTGTAGATTTTGGTTTTTGGAGCAAATACATACAACATTATTCCAAGATCTAAAATCTGAAATTGTATGCGTTATTCTCTCATCAGTCGAGTTAGAGGTATTTTCCTGGGAGCATTTCTAGGGGAGAGTTTAGCTACTCACAATCGTTGTGATTTAGGTGCAATGACGATCTTGGGTGTACAGAGTTTAATTGAGTACGGTAGATTAGATGTAGATGATTGGTCAAAGCGTTACCAACAGGCTGCCGTTGACTTAAATATTACTGATATTGCTTGGGGGGAAATAATTTTAGCCACTTTACCAGTGGTAATTTTTTTTCACGAAGACACTGTTAAACTTAAAAAAAATTTGCTGCAAGTCTTAAAAATTTGGGATACTAACCCAGTGATGACAGATGCAGTTTTAGTAATAGGATATCTGATCAGTCAATCTTTGACAGAAAAACTTGACCCCATTACCCTTATTCCCCAAACAATTTCTTTTCTAGGAGAAACAAAAACTTCAATACCACAAAATTTATTGAAGGTCAATAGTTTATTAGCCCAAGATACCGGATTAGAACAGGTGCGAGCCGAATTGACTAAGCAAGAGGAAATAAGTAGTAATATTGCATTAGCTATTTATTGTTTTCTGAGTACATTGGAAGACTTCCAACTGACAGTTTTGCGAGTTAATAATCATACTCGGAAGCAAGAATATTGGTGTTTAGGCTCACAATCTAGAAGCACAATTACTGGTGCCTTATCAGGGGCATATAATACTGCAGTAGGCATACCTGTTAATTGGCAGGTTTTATTCCCACCTACTAACTCACCCGCATGGGGACTGAAAAACTTTTCTCAGATGTTAGAATTAGCCGATACACTGGTAGAAGTTTGGTCAGGTGTGTATACTGTTACTCCCAACACCCAGGAGTTAACAAAATCAGGATGCGGTATGAATGAGAATTCACTTTCAATCTATGCTGCACCAAGTGTCATTCGCCCACGCTAAAAAATCAATAATATCCAAAGCAGAAGGCAGAAAAGAAGGGAGCATACCAATTTTGCAAAAATATTATAAATAAATTGTCATTTTGTTAGCGCAGCGCTTCATACCCTGCGCGAAGCAAGCTACAGCATGACAATAAACTTACACATCTGGGATGCTCCTGAAAAAAAGAGGTTGTTGGGCAACTCTAGTTTTAAGTAAAAACTTCAGTTTTTTGCGCCTTTTCGCTTATGCTTTCAAACAAACTCTTTGAATAAGTAGTGTTACAAAATAAATTTTACGTTTAGAGGAGGGAACAGGAAACTCTTAACAGGGAACATATATAGTAGGAGTCAGGAGTCAGGATTAAAACTCTCTTGCTGTTTAGGTTTTAATTTAGATTCTTTACCTCATTGATCTGAAATCTGCTGTAAGCAATACGGAGATTTCTGTTTTTCCCAAAAATGTTTGATTAATTTTGCCCAGGTACTTATTGTCTAGGAAAACATTACTGTTGTGTGTATGCCTTGACTAAAAACTTTTTTATCTACTGAATTTAGTATTTTGTATTGGAACTACAGCCAGAAGTAATGAAAATGCAGCAATTTTGGCAGTCCTTGACCCAGCAATTGAGGCAATGGCGGCGACAGTACAAACTGTTATGCCGTCAAGTAAAGAGGCTTGGTTCGGTGAGTAATTCCAAGAGTGGAACTGGCAACAAAAAAGTCCTCAGGAATATTTTCAGAACTATTTTCAAGAATCTACTTCTGTATTTATTACCGACTACTGATGAAGGTGGACACCGACAAGCAAGAAAAGTACCTCAATCAACTGCAAAATCCTTCAAAACTCATCATGGTTTTCATGCACTAGTTTTTAGTTGGTTACATGAAAAGCGTTCTGCTGTAATTTTGTTTATGGCTGTGGTATCTATTACTGGTCTAATGGGGCATGAATTATACAATCAACCCCAGATGAAAATTGGCACCATTGCACCACAAACATTTATTGCTCCATATACTGCAAGTATAGAAAATAGACAACAAACTGAAGCTAATCGCAAGGTAGCACAAACAAATACACACGCTATATTGATGGTTAATGCTGAGAAAAATGAGCAAATTAACGAACATTTACAACAAATTCTCGAAGATGGGAATGAACTTCGTGGTGTTGCTGGGTCTTTTCCTTTTTTCGATGTTTCAATTTTATCTGTTCCTAACCAGCGATACCTCCGTTCTTGTTTGGAATCTGAATGGCAACGGCTAAAAGTAGCTTTAGCAAATTATCAGAAACAAAATAATAAATTGTTGATGCCTAAATCGAGAACAGCAGATAGACCGCTGTTTTCCAGCCCTATACCTCGTCCTTTGTTAACTCTACCTACACCTGCAATTAAAGAGGAAAGTAATATTAGTCAACCTGACTTTGATCAAGCCTTAGCAGAATTAGGTGCTTATAGTATCACTGCCCCAAACAAAAATTTTTCTTTACTGATTACCCAAATATCCCAAATCAGACAAGGATATGTTCAAGCAACTGCCAAAATTTTACAGATAGAGACTCAAAGAAAACAAGCAGTATATGCGGCAACTATGATTTTGGACTTATCGGATGAAGATTGGATAAAAACACAAATGGGAATCCATGAAAGTGCAAAAAGGATTCTTACTCAAGGCATAGCGCCAGGAGTACCATTCAGTATTTTGCAGGATGCGGTGAGTCTACAAGTGCAAAAGTCTGTGCCTGATGAAGCTGAATCCTTAGCAACTAAAATTTTATTGGCTGTACTGCGGCCGAATCTCCAGCAAGATCAAGAAAAAACCAAACAACAGGCAGAAATAGCTGCAGATCAAGTTCCAACTGTGATGCAAAAAGTCCGTCAAGGACAAGTGATTGTTAACAAAGGAGAACGGATTACAGAATGGAAATTTGATGTCTTAGAGTATTATCATTTGATTCGTCGAGAAGTGAATTGGCTGGCTTTGATAGGGTTAACAGGCTTGGTTAGCTCAGCCCTTGGGGTTTTTACTTGGGTAGAGCGGTGGCTTGGTCATCATTTGCGAGAACGCGATCGCTTGTTGATATTACTGCTAACTTTAAGTATCCCTAGTGTTCTAGCAATGGGTGTAACTTATACTACCTGGAGCGCCATTGGGTTATTGTTGGGGAGTTTCTACGGCTCGACTTTGGGTGTAACAGTTGTGGTACTATTATCATTAATAATACCAGTCAGTATAGACATTAGTAAGATTGTGCTTCTAGCTGGTGCTTCAGGAGGAATTTTGAGCAGTTATTTAGCACAGAGGTTCAAATCTCGTGAAGAACTAGCGTTATTAGGTATTGTGATTGCCTTGACTCAAGGGAGTATTTATTTATTTTTAAATATACTTGTTGGTGCAGCATTCGGTTCAGGATGGTATCTTGTCCTCCAAGAATCTCTGTTTTTTGCTTTATCTGGTTTGGCTTGGAGTATTATTGCTTTGGGCTTAAGTCCTTATTTAGAAAAACTATTTGATCTCGTTACTCCCATCCGCTTGGCAGAATTGGCTAACCCTAACCGCCCTTTGTTAAAGCGACTCGCTACTGAAACTCCAGGAACTTTTCAACATACTTTGTTTGTAGCAACTCTAGCGGAAGCCGCAGCGAAAAAACTGCGCTGCAATGTTGAATTAATCAGGGCTGGGACGCTTTACCATGATATCGGTAAAATGCATGACCCTCTGGGATTTATTGAAAATCAAATGGGGGGTCCGAATAAACACGAGACGGAAATTAAAGACCCTTGGCAGAGTACGACAATTATTAAAAAGCACGTGACTGAAGGTTTATTGATGGCTAAGAAACATAGTTTACCGACAGTAATTCAAGCTTTTATTCCTGAACATCAGGGGACAATGGCCATCGCATATTTTTATCACCAAGCCCAACAAATGGCTAAGGATAATCCTAGTATAATAGTTAACAAAACCGATTTTTGTTATGATGGTCCTATTCCTCAATCGAGGGAAACAGGAATTGTAATGTTAGCTGATTCCTGTGAAGCTGCATTGCGAAGTCTCAAAGATGCAACTCCAGAACAAGCATTAAATATGTTGAATAATATTATCCGTGCCAAATGGCAAGATGAGCAATTAATAGATTCAGGATTGACAAAGGAAGAAATATCAAAAATTACCCAAATATTTGTGGACGTTTGGCAGCAATTTCATCATAAACGCATTTCTTATCCAAAATTAAAAGCTAGTAGTGAAAAATCAGCTGATGATTAATAGATGACTATAGATCAATGTTTTGGGGCTTCATTTGACTGACCGAAAACAATTTTTAGGCAAGCCAGCACCGTGAACAGGTTACCCAACTTATAGATGCGCTTTGCAAAGCCTCCCACAGGGTTGAGGAATGTAAGCTCATTGCAAGCTTTCATTAAAACAAAAAAACAAAATATAATTTATGATATGTGATACATAAGTCATAAAGTAATTCTTATTCATCAATTAAATTTGTTCGACTCAGAAAACAGCCTGATAGACAATATAGGTTTACTGTCTCATAAAGATTTATCAAATAATGTATTTACTAACCACTAATTGATTCATAGGTCGTACAATTTTATAGCTGGTTTTTGTCCTGTATTTGTACGTTCTTGTATACAAGAGGTAAAACTAAATTGTGATGATGTTGTAGTTGATCCTTTTTCTGGGCTTAGTACTACACTCCTTGAGCCCAACTTTCAAGATCTATTCTCAATAGGTTTTGAACCCCATCCTTTTCTTTATGAGATATCACAAGGTAAAATATTTCTCCCATCCAATATACAAGAAGTAAAATTTTCAGGAAATCTATTACTATCAATTCAACCTTACACTGGAAGTATATAAGAAATCTGGTCTTAAGATGCTCTAATTTTTTCAACGTAAGGATTCAGGTCGAAGCTAGAGGGATTAAAGAAGGTGTATGCAAAGCAGAGTTAACTATCCCTTTGATAGGTTTATCAGAAAACTCAATTAGAGAAAGTGCTTGAGGGCGACAAGTTTTTATAATCGTCAATAAGTTGGTAGTTATGTTGGAATCGCTCCATAGAAAGAGAACCACCACAGACTTTTCCTTTTGTCAG
>CAKZGI010000281.1 GCA_936914905.1 uncultured Trichormus sp.
CGTCGGTGTGCTGCCGCCATGAAGATTGGATCGAACATATTTATGGTGTCTTGAATGGATCCTTGTAACCCTCCGATGTACCGGGTTACTAATTGCTCTTCCGGTTCCTGCAGTTCATTTTGGGCCATTAATTGATAGAACTCAGTTGTGTAATCATCTACTGACCTGATGCCTTGTTTGAGGTTTTGCAGTCGTTGGAACATCATTCGTTGATAGTTGTATGGTAGAAAAGTGGCACGCAAATGTTTTTTTAATTTTTCCCACGCAGTGATTTTAGATTTACCTAATTGATTTCTTGTTGTCTTGAGTTGTTGCCACCATGCGGTTTCTCTCCCTCGGAATCGTGTTGCCACCAATTGCACACGTTTACCTTCGGGAACCCCTTTGAAGTCAAGAACCTCTTCAACAGTTGCCAGCCAATCGAGGAGTTCTTCTAGCTGTACGGTACCGTGGAACTCGGGTATGTCGATTCTCATTCCGGACTCCCATTGACGACAATCCCTCGTTTGGTCATGTCGTCGTAGGCATGTATTCCGAGACCCATCATATAGGCGATCCATATCATCAAAGGAGAGATCCTCGCCCATACTGCCACCGGGAGCTACACGGTCAACACTCCTTTGGTGTTCATTGCTCCTACGCTGAGCTATGAACATTTCGTCCATCCTTTTGGGGAGTTGTTCAATAGTGTCTTCCAACCTCTGATCAATCAGTTGTCCGATTCTTTGCTCTAAGCACCTATTGTGTACTTCCTCGTTCTCATATAGGTCGTGGAGAGGCCGTTGGTGAGTTTGTTTGCGAGGTGCCATTGAGCAAGCAAGCTCTGATACCAGCTGATGCAGTGCGAGGGTATTCGCGGTGGCAAGATGGCTGGATTGTTGCAGTGGTGGTCGTTGAACGTCCACGATCACTCGCCGTAACCTTCCCTTCACTGTTGAACCTCGTACACTCATGATTACCAGTGGAGGGGCATCAGAAATTAGCTAGCTAATGCCGACTGACTTAGATAGCTAATACATGTAGAATAATGACTCTACACTTCTGGAAAATACGCTTCAATTAATCACTTTCTAACTCCCCTAATCTCATACAATCACATGCTTTTTATAAGCGTTATCTATACGTTAGCTAAGGTGGGAACACATAAGAAAGAACTTTATTCTAGAATTAACTCAACGCTTTTTATGCGCGTTTTGATAGGTGGAGAGAAGCTACTATATTTAGGTTGGTGGTGTATCTTCATCATTCATTCTTGGTGGCTGGAATTCGCCCTCAAATTTTATGTCATCGGATGTCGTATGATATGGAATGAGATGTTTGACATTAAATACATCTGATGTCTGCAAGTTGGGTGGTAACTTGATCCGATAGGCATTGGGGTTAATTTTCTTGAGGATTTGTAATGGCCCAATCTTCTTGGCACAAAGCTTGTATAGGTGCCGGTTGGAAATCGCTCTTTGCTAAGAATTACCCACACAAGGTCACCTTCTGCAAAGGTTACTTGTTGACGCTTCTTGTCAGCAACAGTTTTATACTTGAGATTGGCTTACTCCAAGTGAGTGCGAACCGTTTGATGTATGTCTTGTAAACTCATCACAAAGTCAGCTGCCTTACCATGTTTACTAGTAGTGATCGATAATGGAAGGAGATCAAGGGGGCCGCGAGGAACCATGGAGTAGACCACTTGGAATGGGCTGAATCATGTGGTACGATTGACCGTGTGATTATGAACGAACTCAGCTGGGCTTAATTTTTGGTCCCAATTTTTAATGTGTTCACCCACTAAGCATCGTAGTAGGTTGTGTAATGACCGGTTAAACCACTTCGGTTTGTCCATTCGATTCAGGATGGTAAGCACTACTAAAATTCAGTTGTGTATTGACCATCTTCCAAAGGCTACGCCAGAAGTGACTGAGGAAGCGAGTGTCTCGATCGGAGACGATGGATGTGGGCAGCCCATGGAGGCGATAGATTTCGTGAAAGTAGAGTTGGGCGACTTGTAAGGCATCGGTCTTCTTACAAGGGATGAAATGGACCATCTTGGAGAATCGATCGACTACTACGAAGATGGAATCATTACCTCGTTGTGTTCTAGGCAGGCCGAGAACAAAATCCATACTAATCTCGCTCCATGGTTGTGTTGGAACGGGCAACGGCATGTACATGCCTACATTAGTAGTGGCCCCTTTTGAGATCTGACAGGTGTGGCAGTGCCTAACAAAGCGTTCCACTTCCTTCCATAGTGATGGCAAAAAATAAGACGATTGGACTAGCCGCAGTGTGCGATCACGTCCTACGTGTCCTTCTCCATGTAGTTAGTTCTTGGATTATGTGAAGCCGAAGGCTCCCTTCGGGCATACATAGTAAGTTTCCTTTGAACAGAAAACCGTCGACAAGGCAGAAATCGGTCTTCTCTCCGGCCTTTATTTTATCTAAGATACCTGAGAAATAGGAATCTGATTCAAGCATATTCGAGATAGAGGAAAGCCATGGTACCTTGATGAGCATGTTGGTGAGGAGGTTCCGCCATCGACTTAGGGCATCCGCTACCTTATTCATTACTCCCGAGGTGTGTTTAACGATGAAGGTGAAGCCTTCTAGATAGGCGATTCAAGATGCGTGGTGAATAGATACTTTATCCAGACTATGTAGGTGTTTGAGGGCTTCGTGATCTGTGTAGAGGACAAATTCTGTGTGAAAAAGATAGTGCGACCAATGCTTAATCGCCTGTACAACCGCATAGAATTCTGCATCATATGTGTTGTACCATGCTCGGGCACCGCCCAACTTTTCACTGAAATAGGCTATAGGCCGATGTTGTTGGCTAAGGACTGCACCGATTCCTATTTTCGATGCATCCGTGTGCAACTCGAAGGCTTGTGGAATTCGGGCAATGCTAAAATTGGTGCCGTTGTAAGCCGCCTCTTTATTACTTGAAAAGCATGCCCTGCTTGTGTAGTCCATGCAAATAGCTCGAATTTCATGCAGTCGGTGATGGCGGTGGTAATGCTGTTGAAATGGGGAATGAAGTGTCTATAAAACCATGCAAGGCTATGGAAGCTCGGCTTGAGTTAGCGTCGTAGGTGTCGGCCAATTGCAGATGCCATCCACCTTGGATTGATCAACCTTGAG
>CAKZGI010000282.1 GCA_936914905.1 uncultured Trichormus sp.
TTATATTAGACTTCTGTTTTGGATTTTTTACCTTAAAAAATTGGCTTGTACATCTATCCCCAACTTGCGTCCATCTCGAAGCGAAGTTGTGATAGTGAAATTGACTACGATAGTCTTCCATATGTTGAACCTGTCTACGGGCTTCTTCAAGGTGCTTTGCTACCCATGCACACTGTGGTCTAGCTTGTTGCAGTCTCTGCAACGATATCAACAATGCACGCAACTTATTTTCCTTGTCTCGATACTCCATATATTCTGCTTTTGATATCGCTGCAAAGTATTGCGATAATTCTTTCAAAGCATAAGCCACCTTAGCTGAGATGGACTCATCCATATTATCTTTCGTTATCCAAATATCTCTCACTCGACTGTACGATCGATCATCTAACATAACCTTTTCCGGTATCCTGAGTCGTAGGGGCATCGTAGTTGATCGACCAAATGTGGTCAATATAACGGGAGCATGATCAGAAAAAGTCGTGCCCGGCATAATTGTGATAGTCCCCCCATTTGAGACAAAGGCTTCTCCAACATAAAATCTATCCAATCTTGATAAATTGGTTCCACCAATTCTCCTATCAGATCGTGAGAAGCACAAGGACTCCTGAGACCTATATACGTTAGGCATATGCCATGCATCCAAAATACATAATTTCAAACACATTCGCTCCCAGTTGGCTAGTTCCTCCCCATGAATTGTTGCCGCACTTCCCCCCCTTCTATCAAGAGGGTCCTCAATCATGTTAAAATCCCCTGCCACACACCAATGAGACACATTCGGTAATGCATTAGTGATTTCATACCAGAAATGCTTCCTAGCCGATGCATGATTCGGCGCATAAATATTCAAGTAACCCCAAGTGGTTTGCAAATCCTTTATCACAATATATTGTGCTCTGCCTGGCACAATGATCTCTTTACATATGATATTTTCTTTCCATTGTTGTGCTATTGCCATACACACCCCGCCTTGTGTACCACTAGTGCCAATTGCTGAGGACCAAAACATCTCCCAATTACCAGGCAATATCGTACCATAATTCCTTATTCGTTGTTCATTCAAGTGATGTTCTTGAAACATCATAATATCCACAGACCCTCCCATGAGGCATTTCTGTAATTCTTGTCTCAACCGTCCTCTATATCTCCGGTACAAGGGCCCTCCTAATCCTTGAACATTCCAAGTTAGAAGCCTCATTGAGAACTACTAGAAGTCAAGCCAAACTCGGTCCTACGAGTCTTAGAGGATGGTTCCAGGAAACTTACATTCCCTTCGTCTCCTATATTCAGCATTACACCTTTAAGCCTGTCACAACCTTCTTTGATGAAGCGCCAATGATGGTGACCTCGAGCCTTCGCTTGGCTTTCTGGTACCCCCTCTTCATGAATGTACACATACCCAAAATCAAGTGCTGCATCTGAGGGCACATCCACTACTACATGTCGGCGATTCATCGCATCCAAATATGGAATCAATGAAAAACTTGCCTTCTCTAACCCTTTCAATAATGCCTCTCCCAAATGAGGACACTGCACATACTTAGAAAAATGCAACACCTGCCCTCTTATAGCTAGCATAACATCAGGATAGTTCCATACATTCTTCTCATATCCACATAATGGGAAGGAATAACCTATAAAAGGTTTATCCAACTCCTTTTGTTTAAGTAAAACATGTATCCTTATTGTAGTTGGATCATGATCAATATTAATCCCCAAATGTTTTGTAAAATCATGTCCAAAGGGGGCTGCATAATCAAGTATCGAGAACCCCGCACTTCCAACATCCTCCCTAGACATCACACACGTTCTTATGGTGACGGCATTGTCTAATGTCCTTGAACGTAGTGTTCTTTTTGACGCTTTCGCCATAGTATTTGGTTGCACTAATGCATCAACACCATCTTTGGAACATATACTTTCGTCCCGCGAAAACATCGATTGATTTAATTTGTTTATGGTAGGAGTCACCTGGTCTATCACCTCTCGGATATGAGTTGCACATGCATCATTTGTTTGGGTGGTGGCTACATTGTTCCTTACAGCATCGATGGTGGGTGCCAGCTTCTCTTGCATATCATCTTCAACGTTCAATACATTATATATATTCTGGGTCAGGCAGGTCTCTTGCGTGACCACCGTACGTGACTTGCATCCATGATTAGCCTTTACACTAATCCATTGACCTTCCACTTTTTCTTTTCCTTTTTGTGTGCCTGTCCCCATACATTCTGTAGTCACTTTCTCTTGACAATTATCTACCTCATGCCCATGCTTTTTGCAATAATCGCATCGTCGCTTCTCCTCATTTGATTTAACCTTTCTCCTTGGACAGTCCTTGGCTAAATGACCCATTTGTCTACAATAGAAGCATTGTCCCGGAATTCCGGCAAACTCCACCTTTTGTTCAATATACTCTCCTTCGGAATTAGGCAATATTATCCTTGTCGGTAGGTTTTCAAGTGATCCTACCAAGATGCGAGCTGAAGGGAAACCTGACATTTTGGATAATCTTGCTGCCATGTTTTCTTTCAAATCCATCACTGTTCCAATCCTCGAAGCTATCGCTACAAGCATCGGCAAGTACTCCTTACGTAATCCTGGAAACACAATCGTTAGGGGAAATATCCGATCCCCTTTCCGTGCGGCTTCCTTAGGATCAAATCCTTGTTTCCAAGGCATCACAAATGCCCGAGCACCTCTTACATCAAGCGGGCTATGAGCCAACATCATTCCCACTGCTTCCATCGTATCCAATTCCACATGATAAAACCCGCTGCCCATGAACTGAACATCCCTTATCCTACCAATCAATCCCTGCATAGAAGCTTGTAAGAGATCTTTGCACTCACCTCTATTTGGTCGGGCGCCCACCATTCTGCAGATCACGGACAGTTGGGTTAGACGATGAATCTCTGATCTGAATTCAGCCTCCTCTTCAGGCGAGAACACGATCGACAAAGGCCGCTCCTCAGGTTGTGTTGACGGGGATGCTTCTTTAGAGTTCCCCTGTTGTGTCGTTGAGGTGTTCCTCTGCTCCACGCTTTCTCTTCCTTGCTCCATCTTTCTCTTCGTGTATGTTGTGTCTATGTCTTACATACATACAATATACATACCCGAAATAGCGATAACTTCGGTATTTTCTAGCCTTGATTCATA
>CAKZGI010000283.1 GCA_936914905.1 uncultured Trichormus sp.
ACTCTGGGATATATTGATATTTGGCAGGCTGCAATGGTTACTGTTAACAATTTTCTAGTCCCTAATGTAGCAATGATCACAGATACAGATTCGTGTAAATGTTTTAAACTAAGCTTAGAAAATCCAGTTGTCACCAACCATTGTGGCCAAGGAAACATAATCATCTCAGCTTCATCCTCTTCTTTCAGTCTCTATTCTCTGAAATGCCAAAACTTCTTATTGGGAGGATTTTGCAGTTCTCCACTCTATAAATAGAGATGTAAATGTTGCAACTGTTCCAAGCTATGAAAAAAGACAATCATTTAGGAGGTGCCACAGATATATGCAGACAAATGGCAACTAGTTATTCTTTGTTTTTGACAAGTGGGAAGGACAGAAAATTAAAATGATAAGTAAATTAATAGAGTACTTGATAAATGAATTAGTAGATTAATAAATAAATCAACAGATTAATATAGAAATGAATGAATTAATCTATAAACTAATTAATAGTTAGGCCTGTTAACTTAAATTTTAGGGACAGAAACTGCAAATGCATTGTTCTAGTGGCTAGCATAGTTTATGTTCTTTCTTATTACAAAATATCATAAGTCTAAATGTATTATCTGATTATTGTTTATCGGACACTATGTTCCCCAAATGTGACAAAGGCCATATGTCAATGGATAGTCAATGAGATCTGCCTCTATCACTCGATTATCGAATGAAATGCTTTTCTTTTTGCAGTACTTCATAGATCCCATTTCACAACGTCGATTTCGATCAAGAAGAGAAGTTTTTGCCTTTATTCAGAGGGGCAATAAACATGGTAGCCCCAGAGGGAGCTCAAAAGCAGAACCTGCAATGGAGGTAGAAGAAGGAAGTGATAAGTCTCCAACTGAGCAGTCTAATGAAATATCTCAAGAAAAGAGTACAAGTGAAATACCTTTCAACCAAGTGGGCTCAAGTACTGAGCTTGGGGCCCCTCACCTTGCCTCTAATACATCAACTCAACTTGTCTCTGATACATCAACGCAACTTGCCTTTGATACATCAACACAACTTGCAGTAACAAGCTCACTACCTACTGGAGCCATCATTCCACCTCAACCAGGTCAACCATCAGAATGGCTTGTATATGAGAACTTAGCTAACCTGCCATATCCTATGTATGAGCAAATGCGGGTTATGGAGAACAATGCAAACAAAGGGGATCCCAATAACGCTACTCTTGCTCGATGGCCATGGCTGTTTGGTAATGCGGAAGGTCTAAAGAGACCATTTGTTGACAATAAACATGATGATAAAAAAGCAATTATATCAGTGGGAGAAAACAAAGAAACTGAGCCGTTAGCAAAGCGCCCCAAAAAAACTGCAAGAAAAAGTGTCAGCTCAACTTGAAATATTAACTTATATTTGTATATCATCACTTAATCCTCTCCATTGATGGTAGAGACAGAAACCATTGTGTAGAATTATTGATTCTCATTCCAATCCATTGACGAGAATCATCGTTTTGTGCAACATTCTCTCTGCAATTAACATCCAGGTAATTACTAAGTCTCTGTTCTTATTATTAGGAGGTGGTGCTTGTTTTTATTCTACCAATAATAGGTTGCTCTCACTGGGATACACGCATTTTTCTTCTTGCAATCGTAATAATGCTTTGGTCCAGAAATGCTTGGAGACTTAAATCTCTTGAGAAGCCTGTATCCATAACTCTTGTTAATGTATAATTCAGGTGGATAAATCGAACATCCCGCATTGATTTAATGTATAATTTGTGAGGACAATTTAATTAAGGGTGTATTCAATCATACCATTGATTACCACATGTGATCTGCTACTGTCTTACTATGTCATTAGCATAAATGAGCATATGGAAACATGACACATCCTCTGCCACAGTTTTTACCACTCAAAGCTATCTGTTTCAACTAGGAGTAGTTTCACAGAATACTAGTTGAATTCCTGACACTGTAATTGCTTGGAAAATCAAACGTGTTCACAAGTATATTCGCAGCCTCAGAACTTTCTGAATCTGAAGGATGCTGGTTTACAAGTTAGTCAATGCATTGGTTGTGTCAGAGTGTAAACTGGTGTTAGTCCTTTTCTATCATTAAGTGGTCAATATCACCAGTCGAGCTTTTTGAACAAACATGGAATGGTGCATGTGCTTCAAGGTTAATCCTGAATGGCTTCAGGAGCAGTGTCTTTAACATTATATTGTATTGCTGGTTGGTTTAGATAAAATCACCAAATAATTACATGTGTTTGGGCTGATTGTACATGCCTCACCAAAATTACCCCGGGGGATAATCTGATTATTACATGAAGTAACATTCTGAAATGATTTTTAAAACATTAGGCTAGCTGAATGTTTGTGGTGTCGGGAAATTCTTTGTGGGGGTGCAACAATTATGGGTCATTATGAAAGTATTCTAATGAGATGGAAAACAACCCCGTATGCCTTCAGATCAAAGCGTATGCAGATGTTGCACAGGAAGATTAAGTACTAGATGGTGCACAATGATTGGTTCAATGTCCAAATTGTGTTTTACTAGATTCAAAAAGTTTACACTGTAGTTAATGGGCTACATCATCAGGTGCAGAAAAACCACGGAAACACAAGTCCACAATGGTAATCAGAGCCATGGACAGAATTAGGTAGTGGAGTTATGCGGATGTCCATGACACAACGAGGTGACATTTGTTCGGCTTCATCTCTTGCATGTCATAAGCACCATGCATATCCACCTTCAGCTTGCACACCTATTTGTGCATGCTCAGATACCTACAGAGGGCAATCCTATGATAGCTCCATGAATATAGTCATGAAAGATCAATCATTGTCATCTATGATAAGACTAGAAATACGTTCAGAAGCTTAATGCGACATCCCCATGTAGCATGAGACAGGATTCTTTTCCACGACATTGGTTATTGATGCAATGTTACATTCCTAATCGTTCTCCTTAGTATCCAACAGACACTGTCTTCTTGATAATTGAGTGGAATCAACCTTGAGAATGTGAAGGATAGTGAAGAAAGAAATCCACGACTTCATTATCGGTGTGGTGAAGAGGAAATGAGTTTCAATCAATTATCTTAGGGAGGGCCATAGATAATGACGGTAAGGATGGAAATCTAAGTGGTGGACAATGGCTTAACTTATGCTCGATGGGCGGTAACCATGAA
>CAKZGI010000284.1 GCA_936914905.1 uncultured Trichormus sp.
CCCAGTACCCAGTACCCAGTACCCAGTACCCAGTACCCAGTACCCAGTACCCAGTCCCTAATCTCCTGTGTACCCGCAGAACTAGGTTGAAGAAAATTGGCCAACAGGTGATGGTGGGCGATCGCGTGATTGTGGAAGAACCTGATTGGGCTGGAGGACGTGGTGCGATCGCTGAAGTTTTACCCCGACAAAGTGAGTTGGACAGACCTGCGATCGCTAATGTTCACCAAATATTGCTGGTGTTTGCCGTGGCTGATCCACCTTTGGAACCTGTTCAGTTGAGTCGGTTTTTAATTAAGGCGGAGTCGATAGGGGTTGATGTGCTGTTGTGTTTGAATAAATGTGATTTAATTTCCCTACAGGAACAGCAAGAAATTAGCGATCACCTGTTTGCTTGGGGCTATAAACCACTATTTATTAGCGTCAAAAATGAGATCAATATTCATCAAGTTGACAAATACTTAAGTAATAAAATCACAGTGATTACTGGCCCTTCTGGTGTGGGAAAATCCAGCTTAATTAATGGGCTAATTCCCGATGTTAACCTGCGAGTGGGAGAAGTTTCTGGTAAATTAGCCCGTGGTCGCCATACTACCCGCCATGTAGAATTATTTGAAATGCCTAGTGGTGGTTTATTGGCTGATACTCCCGGTTTTAATCAACCTGATTTGGATTGTAGTCCAGAAGAATTAATATATTATTTTCCCGAAGCAAGAACAAGGTTAGAAGTGGTTAGTTGTCGGTTTAGTGATTGCTTACATCGAGATGAACCTGATTGTGCTGTGGGTAGTGATTGGGAAAGGTATGACCATTATTTAGAATTTTTGGATGATGCGATCGCATATCAGAATTATCTTAAACAACAAGCTGATCCTGAATCTACATTAAAACTGAAAAGCAAAGGTCAAGGTCAAAATCAGTATGAACCGAAGTTAGAAAGTAAAAAATATCGTCGTGTTTCTCGTCGCGTGCAAGTGCAGAATTTACAAGATTTATATACAGAAAGTGAAGAATAAATATACTTAGACCAATCTCTTTACGGAATCAAATCATAAATAAAACGATTTTAGCGACTGTGTTCCTGACTAGAATAGGATTTTCAGGCTTTGATACCTCTCTTGTGATTTTTGTAAAACTCGGCATACATTTTGAATTTTGTTGGCGCAGCCTGCTGGAAGCACTATTTTGTTAGCGTAGCTCTTATGCAAGAAGCATTTTGAATTCACGGCGGTACTAGATAGCTGACGACCTATGAAGTTTCAATTTTTTGAAAAGGGATCTCTCATACAGCAAGGTAGGCAACTGGTAGCTATCTTCATCCAGATCACCAGAACCCAACAGACTTATAAACATAACTGATAAAACTACTGTGATGATCCCGATATAGTCTTAAAATATTGTTAATTTCTGCCCAACTCTCGACCTTCAATTTACAGGAACACCCCAGAATCATTATGGCTATAGGCTACCTTGCGCTTGTACTCCATGCCCACTTGCCCTTCGTTCGTCACCCAGAAAGTGACTACGTGCTGGAGGAGGAATGGCTATATGAAGCCATTACCGAAACTTACATCCCCTTATTGAAAGTATTTGAAGGCTTAAAGCGAGATGGCATCGACTTTAAAATCACGATGAGTATGACACCGCCCCTAGTGTCGATGCTGCGTGATCCTTTGCTGCAAGAATGCTATGATGCACATCTAGCTCAACTAGAAGAACTAATACAGCTAGAAGTAGGGCGAAATATTCATAATGGGCATTTGCGCTATTTAGCTGAACATTACGCCACTGAATTTAATGAAGCCCGTCAGGTTTGGGAAAAATACGACGGTGATTTAGTTACAGCTTTTAAACAGTACCAAGATTGTAATAACTTAGAAATTATCACCTGTGGCGCTACTCATGGCTACTTGCCGCTGATGAAAATGTATCCAGAAGCTGTGTGGGCGCAGATTCAGGTGGCTTGTGAACATTACGAGCAAACTTTTGGACAAGCACCCAGAGGCATTTGGTTGCCAGAATGCGCCTACTATGAAGGGGTAGAGCGAATGTTAGCGGATGCCGGATTACGCTATTTCCTCACTGATGGACATGGCATATTATACGCCCGTCCCCGTCCCCGCTATGGTACTTATGCCCCGATTTTCACAGAAACTGGTGTAGCTGCTTTTGGTCGGGATCATGAATCTTCTCAACAGGTATGGTCTTCGGAAGTAGGCTATCCTGGTGCAGCAGAATACCGGGAATTTTACAAAGATTTGGGCTGGGAAGCTGAATATGAATATATTAAGCCCTACATTATGCCCAATGGTCAACGTAAAAATACGGGAATTAAGTATCATAAAATTACCGGACGTGGTTTAGGTCTTTCTGATAAGGCGCTTTATGATCCTTACTGGGCAAAGGAAAAAGCAGCAGAACACGCTGCTAACTTCATGTATAACCGTGAACGCCAGTCTGAACATTTACATGGAATTATGGGTCGTCCCCCGGTGATTGTTTCTCCCTATGATGCAGAGTTATTTGGTCACTGGTGGTATGAGGGTCCATGGTTCATTGATTATTTGTTCCGCAAGTCATGGTATGACCAAGGAACTTATGAAATGACCCACTTAGCTGATTATTTGCGCGCTAACCCGACACAACAAGTCTGTCGTCCTTCCCAGTCGAGTTGGGGTTATAAGGGTTTCCATGAGTATTGGTTGAATAATACAAATGTCTGGATTTATCCGCATTTACATAAGGCTGCGGAACGGATGATTGAAATTTCCAAATTGGAACCCGAGGATGAGTTACAATGGAAAGCTTTGAATCAAGCAGCGCGGGAGTTATTATTAGCACAATCTTCTGACTGGGCGTTTATTATGCGGACAGGAACAATGGTTCCCTATGCGGTGAGAAGAACGCGATCGCACTTGATGCGGTTTAATAAACTGTATGAAGATGTGAAAATTGGCAAAGTTGATAGTGGTTGGTTGGAAAAAGTCGAATTCATGGATAATATTTTCCCCAACATTAACTATCGAGTTTACCGTCCTATGTAGGTAAAAATCATCTGGGGTGGGCATTTTGCCTGCCCTGGGTATCAGATTTCATACATAATAGAATTATCTCTTGAAATTCATTTCCTGGTTAAGTATTCCCCTGCTAACCATTGATTCTCCTTTTCTGGTAGAAAATCTGATTTGACAACTAAATTAGCATCAAAAGGACATTCCACGCGAAAAGCAGATTATAGATAAACCTGTTTCTGAGGCTGCTAAATCTCTCGCTTTTTGATAACATTAATAGGACTTACGCATTGACAAAGTAGCAAAATAGTGTAGTGATAAAAAATGTCATCTACTTAGCAGGTATCGGAGAATTAGAGAAATAACGAAACCTTCTACAGCAGAATGCAATCTGGAACATTAAACTCTGTTATTGCTATCAGAACCAAAGCATGGGGGATGTTGTAGATTGGCACAGATATTGGGAAAGGTTTCAGATGACAGTGTGAATAGATTATTGCTTAGAGAGATATACGAACCGAAATATTTATTCGATACAGTAAGGAAAATCATAAATTAGGAGGGATTTCAAGTGTAGATGACACAGTAGTACGCAAATTGTATAGTGACCCAAAAAATGCAGAATTAATCAGTTATTTTTGGTCTGGGAAATATCATAAGAGCATCAAAGGAATAAATTTAATCACACTGTACTATAGTGATGTCTATAGAAATTCAGTACCAATAAATTACAGAATATACGACAAAAAGGAGGGAAAGACGAAGAACTATTATTTTCAGGAAATGCTCAAGGAAGTGATTGATTGGAGTGTAAAACCAAGAATAGTTACAGGAGACAGTTGGTATTCAGGGGTAGAAAGCTTCAAATTTTTAAAAAACCAGAAATCGGGTTTTCTATTTGGGATTGAGAAAAATAGAAGCGTATCACATAAACTGGAAAAGTATTGTCTCTTAAGTAGTGTAGAAATTCTCAATGAAGGTTTGATAAATCATTTGAGAGCATTTGGATTGCTCTAATTGTTTAGGCAAGACTTCAAAAAAGAAGACTCTAGAGAGAGTATAGTTTATCTACCAGATGAAGAAGCTCTCAATCAAATCACCAAAAGTGAATTTGTGACAATTCATGATACTCATTGGGGGATTGAAAGTTTTCATAGAGCCATCAAACAAGTGTGTGGAATTTATGGATTTATGGTTAGAGATAGCCAAGCAATTAAAACACAGATATTTTGTTCACTTCAAGCATTTGTTTGTTTAGAAAAAATGCGCTATGAAAACATAATTTCTAATTGGTTTGAATTACAAAGGAACTTATTAACTTTAGTTGTGCGCGATTACATTGTGGAAAATCTTACCAATGGTGGTACTGCTTAATACCCATGGGTGAGTTTTTTTGTCAATGCGTAACTCCTATAATATTTAAATTTAGTAGTATTCTCTGACAGTGGACTCAAGTAATTTCAACTAATGCTTCACCGGAAGACAAAATTTTCAAAGCTTCCAGTAAATTTGCACTCGAAATCTCTCTCAGCCTAGCATTAGAAGTATTACCACAGGTTAGCCAGATGATTTGCGGTGGTCGTGTTCCCAGACGATCAACTAAATCAACAAAGTCGCTATTTTTAGTCATAAAGATAAATCCTTGAGCTTTTGCAGCCTCAAAAATTTCCTCATCTTCAGCATTTCTTAGTCCCACATCATGCAAGGCTAAGACGGTTATACTAAATGTCTGATTATTCCAAGTAGCAATAGATGGTGATAAGTGTGCATCAACCCAAATTATCATGTAACTAACACCGGAGAAAATAACAACTCAAACCCTATACAACCAAGGTTATTACCTATGGCTGGGAACAACTATCAATCAACTTCGCACAGGGGAGTTTTCTGCTCTTAATTTAGAGGATTTATTAGAAGAATTAGAAACTCTAAGTAGAACTCAAAAACGAATAATTCAAAATTTATAAATTAAGCTTCTTGTACATCTACTTAAACTTAAATATTGGGATAAGTAGGTGGGCGGAAAAATTGATAACTATGTCATGGCGAATGCAGCCAAGGGGAATCAAGCAATCCCAAGGGTTTCAGGTAATTTAAATTTTGTTACATAGTTATGTTTATTTGTGTCTACCTACTTAGTGAAAGAGAATGTAATAAAGGACATTGGAAAGGTGAAATTAGAACATTTCGCAGACAGATAAAAGATGAACTCAAAGATAGTCCCAGTTTAAAACATTACATCTTAGAAACATTTGATGAATGTTATCAAGAATCGAGAAAGGAAGCATCTGATCGCTCACAACTTCCCCTCGATACATTCCCTCTTATTACCATCGGTTCTTTAGAAGAAATCCTCGATGAAAATTGGTTTCCTGAATATGGCTGCAATCATCACGGTAAAGACGATTAAAATAGATATACAAATCACGCTTCCTCAAGGAGTATCTAGCAGTGCAGCCAGATTTAATCTGCTTAGGAATTAGCAAAGGGGAACTAAGACGCTTAACTGGGTTTGATCCAGAAGACGTTTTTCGACCCTCAATTATGGCAAACAAGGAAAAGCGTATGGGCTTTTTCTTCAATGAAGGTTTGGCTTTAGCACTGACACCAATTATTGTCGGCTTTATTTATGCTTTTATAATTTTGCCCACCTTGGGATCTTCCGACAAATTGGGCGTTATATTACTGATTATTGTACCCGTTGCCGTGGTTGTGGGGCGATCACTCTGGCGGAAAAAACCTGTCCCCATGCATTGACAATCCTCCTAGACGAAGTTGATAAATATCACGCAGTAGTTCAAGCTATAGATATCAACGACCAACTGACTAACTCTGGTAACTCCCAAAGTAACATTAGCGACAGAGAAGAGGTAATATCTGCACTACAACTGATTTGAGAGGATTTAGTTCGTGCCTTAAAAAGTGAACGGACTTTGCGCGATAATAAAAAACTGCTGGCTAACAACCAAGATTTAGTGCTAAATAATTTAGCCAATCTACAAACCTTAGAAGTTAGTAATCAAGCCAGTGAATATGCACAACTGCTAAACCAATCATTGCAAATATCTTTAGATATAGAAGCAGAAATCAGAAAACTCAGAAAAGTGTAATCATAGATTTATTTGAACAAATTCCATGCTAAAACCTTAATCTTTATATTCAATTAGGAGAATCCTAAATGATATCTAAATTATTGAGTCAAACTCTTTATGAACAGGATTATCCCCAATGGTTAGAAACGACTTTAGAACAATTACAAGCACAAGATATAGAAAATCTTGATTGGGAGCATTTAATTGAGGAGATTGCCACATTGGGTAATTAACAAAAACAAAAACTGGAAAGTTATCTACTGCAACTTCTCAAACATATCCTATTTTATCAGCATTGGAGTCTTCCTGACTGTAAAAATCATTGGGAAGTAGAAATTGATAATTCTCGAGTAGAAATTAGGAAGTTAACTAAATCAGAAAACCTCTACAATTATCTCAATTATCTGTTGAAAGTGCTGGATGAAGTATATAATGATGCAGAACGACAAGCCAAGAAAAAAAGTGGTTTAAATTGTTTTCCCCAAACTTGCCCTTACACAATTGAAAAAATTTTAGATGTAGAATATTTACCACCATTTACATACTTATGAATAACCAACCCAAAATAATCGTTTTAGATGATGATCCAACAGGTTCTCAAACTGTCCATAGTTGTTTACTTTTGATGCGTTGGGATGTGGAAACTTTGCGTTTAGGATTAAAAGATGACGCTCCCATTTTCTTTATTTTAACTAATACGCGATCTCTCACACCAGAAGCAGCCGCAACCGTCACCAGAGAAGTTTGTCATAATCTGAAAATCGCCTTAGCAGCAGAAAACATAGATGATTTTCTCGTAGTTAGTCGTTCTGACTCCACCTTACGCGGACATTATCCCATTGAAACTGATGTCATCGCCGAAGAACTCGGACTATTTGACGCTCATTTTCTCGTCCCGGCATTTTTTGAAGGTGGAAGAATTACCCGCGATAGCATCCATTATCTAATTAATGATGGTATTCCTACCCCAGTCCATGAAACAGAATTTGCTCGTGACTCCGTCTTTGGTTACAATTACAGCTACCTGCCCAAATATGTACAAGAAAAAACCAAAGAACGCATTAAAGAAGATACTGTTACTAGATTTTTACTGGCAGATATTCGTAGTGGTAGTTTAGAAAAATTATTGGAACTCCATGATAATCAGTGTGGAGTTGTAGACGGAGAAAACCAAACGGATCTTAACACTTTTGCCGTTGATATCTTAACAGCTGCAAGTCAAGGAAAACGCTTTTTATTCCGTTCGGCTGCTAGTATTTTAACAGCTTTAGCTGCCTTACCTCCCCAACCCATAGCCGCTGAAAATATGGCAGAATATGTGCGTGGTGCTAAACCAGGTGCAGTCATAGTTGGTTCTCACGTTAAAAAAACGACCCAACAATTAGAGTCTTTATTACAAACCCAGGGAACAGTAGGAATTGAAATCAGTGTATCTAGATTACTTGATCATGGAGAAAATCAAACTGCCCAATTACTGCAAGAAAGTTTAGAAGAAATCAGGATAGTACATAATTCAGGAAAAACACCGGTAATTTATACTAGTCGTCAAGAATTGACCTTTAAAGATGTCAAAACTAGATTAGACTTTGGGGCAACAGTTTCCGCTTTGTTAATGGATATTGTTCAGGGTTTACCAGCAGATATAGGATTTTTAATTAGCAAAGGTGGGATTACCTCTAACGATGTTTTGAGTACGGGATTAGCGTTAACTTCAGCCAGATTACTGGGTCAAATTTTAGCAGGTTGTTCAATGGTAATTACACCATCTGATCATCCTCAGTTTCCTAACTTGCCAGTGGTACTTTTTCCCGGTAATGTCGGTAACGCCGATGCATTAGCTACAATTTATAAAAGATTGACGACAAAATAATTAGTTATCAGTTACCAGTGAACAGTGATCAGTTATCGCTGTCACCTGTCACCTATTCCCTATTTCCAATTACGAATGAATTCTGATTCTACTAACTCCCCAAATGATTTTCAACAGGATTCAAATTCTCAACCTCCTGCTGGGAAATCCATTTCTAAACAAGCTGATGTAGACGAAAATCTTACTAAGACTGCCAATATAGAGGTAGATTCTACTGATGATGATGCAGATAGTAATTCTATTATCCCCAATGCTGATTTAAATTCACTTTTCCTTTATTTACAAGCTAATGCCGTTAGTACAAGTGCTGAGTCTAATTCAGACTTAACTGATGTAAATAATAATGAGTTAGGATTATTAGAAGAAAAGATTAATCATAATATTCAAGTCCAGTTAAAAACAGAAGAGGGAAGACTGTTATTAATTTTGCCAACCGAATCTCAAGTACCTGCGTCAGAAATAAGTTGGTCAGAAATTTGGCAACAAATGAAGCAGCGCCTCAATGGTAGCGATCGCTTGCGGATACCTAACACTATAGTACATCTAGTTGCACAAGACCGCCTGTTAGATAGCAGACAACTACAACAATTGGAAGAAACTTTAAATGAAGTCCAACTTCAGCTAAAATCAGTGGCGACTAGTCGTAGGCAAACAGCGATCGCAGCTTGTACGTTAGGTTATTCTGTAGAACAAATACAACTACAAACATCCTTTACTACGGATCTTCAAGCTACCCCCAGAGCTCTGGCAGATGCCCTGTATCTAGAAATGACAGTGCGTTCTGGTGGAGAAATTCGTCATCCTGGTACAGTGATTATTTTGGGAGATATCAATCCTGGTGGTATCGTAGTAGCAGATGGAGATATTCTTGTATGGGGGCGGCTGCGGGGAGTAGCTCATGCGGGAGCCACAGGCAATCGTGAGTGTATAATCATGGCTTTGCAAATGGAACCAACCCAACTGCGAATCGCCGATGCAGTAGCAAGAGCACCAGAAAAATCACTGATACAATTTTTCCCAGAGGTAGCACACATTACACCTCAAGGAATTCGCATTGCTAAAGCAGCCGATTTTTCTCGCAATCAGTTAAGTAAAATTAATCAAAGCCTCTAAGATATTTAGTATTATTTCCACAACGCCTAATAGAACGCAATTCCTATTTATGACTCGCATTATTGTAACTACCTCCGGTAAAGGAGGAGTGGGTAAAACCACAGTTTCCGCAAATTTGGGTATGGCTTTAGCCAAACTAAGTCGGCAAGTCGCCCTAGTTGATGCGGATTTTGGACTCAGAAATTTAGATTTGCTGCTAGGACTAGAAAACCGTATCGTCTACACAGCCGTAGAAGTTTTAGCCAGAGAATGTCGTTTAGATCAAGCTTTGGTAAAAGATAAGCGACAACCCAATCTTGTACTTCTACCAGCTGCCCAAAATCGTACCAAAGATGCCGTCACTCCCGACCAAATGAAACTCCTGGTAAATGCACTAGCACAAAAATACCAGTATATACTGATTGATAGCCCCGCAGGCATTGAAATGGGGTTTAAAAATGCGATCGCCCCAGCCAAAGAAGCCCTAATTGTCACCACCCCAGAAATTTCTGCAGTCCGCGATGCCGACCGAGTAGTGGGCTTACTAGAAGCACAAGGTATAAAAAAGATTAGTTTAATAATTAATCGTATCAGACCTGCAATGGTACAGGCAAATGATATGATGTCTGTGCAGGATGTTCAGGAACTTCTCGCCATCCCCTTAATTGGGGTAATCCCTGACGACGAGCGTGTAATAGTATCTACCAACCGTGGTGAACCTTTAGTATTATCAGACACCCCCTCAATAGCTGCCTTAGCCTTTGAAAACATTGCTCGCAGGTTAGAAGGGCAAACTGTTGAATTTCTTGAGCTTGACTCACCCAACGACAACATCTTTTCCCGCTTGCGGAAATTGTTATGGACAAAGATTGTTTAACTTATTTTCCAGTTTTCGCCTTAGACCTAGCCGCAATGATACTTGAACTTTTAGAAAAACTTTTTGTTCGCACACCTGACACCAGTCGCACTCAAGTTAAACGTCGCCTGCAAGTAGTCATAGCCCACGACCGCGCAGACTTAGACCCCCAAACCTTGGAAAAAATGCGCCAAGAAATTTTGGCAATAGTCTGTCGCTACGTGGAAATTGAAACAGATGGCTTGGAGTTTTCCCTAGAAAGCAACCAACGTACAACAGCCTTAATCGCTAATTTACCCATCCGCAGGGTAAAAGAAACTACAGATGAACTAGAAGCGAGCGAGATAATCTCAGAATAAAAACACAACCTGGTAGTTAGGAGAAAGGTGAACCTTCCCTAATTACCAACTATTTCAGCATTAGAGGATCATCTTGAGACAGCAACTTCTCAACTTTTGCCTCGTCAATTCTGGAAGTTAATTTTTTGGATTCATGCAAATCTCTAGTGGTTTTAGCCAAAGTTAAAGTTGAACCGATAGAGAAAGCCAAACGGATGCCCATAAAACCTTTTATCCAGTTATCAACAGGCAAGTTGACGACACTGAAAGTTTTCATAGAAATAGAAATGAGAAAAGCTGCCCATGTTTGAATAACCCAAGCAGTGCTATCTTTTTGAGGTGTTTACATATTCCCCTCTTTTTGGCTAACGCACTTTCAGTCAGATTTAATACAGTGCTAAGAACCTACATTCCGCACGCTTAACTGTCACAATCGTTCAGTACGGAAGTGAAGTCATGAAAGAAGAGTAAAAAATTACAGTTATCTATACAAAACAAATTTTCGATAGGAAAATTTATTCAGATGGCTTCTCAATCAGGAGTAATAAACAATAGACCTCTTGCAAAATTTTTTCTGTGGTATGATAGAGAGTTTTAGATTTTATGTATTTTTGGTGTTCTTTGCCCTCGCTAATTCAAACATAACCGTGTAACTCTAACTTTTGGTTAAAACAAAGACAAACCCGTTTTATAACATAAAATTAATTTTGCAATAGGTATTAGGTATAATGACCTTGAACCAGGTTTTCCATAAAAAAAACCTAAGAACCGAAACTTTGTACTTGGTCGTATTTATTAACTGTATATCTAACTTAATAGTAGTAATTCTTATTTAGGGCTTGCTGAATAAACGAAAAACCTGGATAAATTAAGAGATTCGGGGTATAAAAAGTGAAAAAAGTGCAAAGAAAAGAGTTAAAATAGGTAAAACTCCTTGCATCAAGGTGTATTAAGATATATCAGAAAGCGCAATAACAAGAAACAGCGCCAGAAAACTTTGAACTACTCTTTGGTGGGAAACTAGCATCAGATAACCAGTGGATAATCATGGCGTAGATGATACATTGGTCAGAATTTGAGGGAGAATATGCAGGCATATTTTCAGAAGAAATAGGCGCACCAGCCAAAACATTTAGGATGGCGTTGGGAGCATTAATAATCAAAGAGAAATTAGGAATAAGTGATAGAAAAACAGCAGAACAGATTGATATTCCTATCTGCAATAGTTTATAGAAATGTCAACCTATAGTAACTAACCTCTATTTGATGCTTCCATGCTAGTTCACTTTCGAGAAGGAATAGATGTAAAATTAGTCAACAAATTGAATCAAGAAATTGTCAAACAGGGGTTAGAAATAAAAGAGGAGGAAGTAAAATCAAAAAAGTCAGAAACAGAAGACTCAAAAAGTGAGCTTAGCAATCGGGAGAAATGAATATTAGATGCCAGTTGTGCGCCAGCAGATATCAGTTATCCAACTGACTGAGGATTATTAGATCAAGCAAGAAAGCAAACAGAAAAAACTATAGATACATTATATAACTCCCTATTGAGGGTAAATTCGGACAAGCTAAACTAAGATTTAGCCTTCGGAGAGTGATGACTAAACTTTCTCATACTTCTTTAACTGAAATTGCTATTTCTTTTTTAGTTATGAATCTTTGTACTCTTCTCTTAGGGCTTTTTTGTGTCTTTTTATGGCGATTTTTCAGAACCACATCTTCTTTCACTTCTTTTATTAATGAAAATTATGTTTTGGATAATCACAGCCTAAAAAAAGTCACTTCCCTTGAATGCTTCTTTCCTCAAATTGCTTTGTCTCTTCTTTTACTTGATATTCAAGACTGGCTCCCCTTGCACATAGTTGTGGTTTTGACATCTCTATTTCCAGGTGCAAGATGTGAGCCTCCCACGAGCGAGGTTTACGCTCCCGCAATAAATGAAAGAAACACGTTCAGATTGAAAATCTGAAATACTTGCTTGCCAAGGGTTATAAAATGTGTTTCTTGAGAGTTTACGGTGTTTCTGGAAAAGTTTGCACCTTACCATCTGGACTAAAAACTGCTCTGAGTTTAATATTTCGCCCAGATTTATTTGTAGAAACAAAAGCTTTACCAATTTCTGGAATACCAGTGCTATTAACGTATTCTCTGGCGGCTCGATTTAATGGCAAAATGCGTTCAACAGACCCATCAACACCCAACATCAAACTATACTCCAATGTTTGGGAAAATCCAGTAGGAGGCTGCCAACGCTTTTGCAAATATTCCCTAGCTTCGGCTACTTGAGGTATATCAAATAATGTATTTTCCCTAACCGCTACATCTGTCGGTAAGGAAGAGTTTCTTGCAGATCGCAATTTTTCTACTAAATTATCGTCAGTTGCTAGAGAAGAAGTTGTACCAGAGGAATCAGCTGTTTTACCTAATTGTTGTGAGTCTGGTTGAGAAATTATGGGAGCAGAAGTTTGAGCTTGAGTCTCATTAGGTAAAGTAGTAACAGACGGAGGGATATTAGAGAAACTACTGATATCTGTCGGAGGTAAATTTTGACGATTGGTAGAATTAATACCACTTTGGGTAATCACCCTTGTGGAGTTTTGTGGAGGATTCGCTTCTGTGGATAATGGTAGTCCTAGATTACTAGGAATAACAGGCTTGTTAGTTTGCGGTATCGTCAGATTTTTCGGTAATATTGGATTTGTTGCTGGGACAGTTGCATTGGGAAAATCCAGAGGCTTGGAGGTTAAACTTGGATCAGCCGGTGGAGGAGGGGGATCTAAATTGGGGATTTGTAGAGCCGCAGTATTGCTTGGGGGAGTAGGCAAATTACCGGGAGCGTTAATTCCTGTTGGCGGATTATTTAAAGAGGGAGAAGATTCAAGAGAAATTTGATCGGCCGTTGAAGCTGGCTTTTTAGCTGTTTGCTCGTTATTTTGCCTTATGTTATTAGCATAATGCCAGGTTAAGGGAGTTAAACCCAGAGCTAATACTAACATTGCAGCTATTGGTGTCCAACTTGGCACACTGCGAATAGAACTCTCACTTTTGAGATTTGGTAATGTGATGACATCAGTTGAGTATTCATCTAAAGCATTTGCCAAATCAAATAATTGTAATAAAGTAAGTTGAATTACAGGACCAGATGTGGCGTTACCAAGAGAACCAAGAAATAGTTTATGAGTTAAATGATCACTGGATTCTACATAAATGGTTGCCTCTAGAATGCTCATACTAGAAGTATCTGGGGTTTTAGGTAATGGTGAAGTGGAGGCAACTTCATTTAATTCTGGCTCTTCAGATGTTGTATTTGATTTTTGCGGTTCTAAAAAATTGAAACAAAAACTATCTGCTGATTGTTGTAAGAGTTTTTGCGTGTAATGGGTCACAGCATGACATAAAGCTTCTAGCTGATCCTGATCGCCCTTAATTGGTACTTTACTTTCTTCTGGTAGTGTCAGATCATCAAAATGCAACTGAAAACGCAATTGCTTAATGACAGTTTGCCCCATCCACTTTGATAAAGGTGAACTTTGCGCCAATATTTCTAGTGTGCAAGTAGGGGGTGTGTAGCGACGAATGACAGAATTTGGTCTGGGCATAGCTGGAATTGCAAGGGGGACAAACATAAATTTTTGATTTTTGATTTTTGATTAGTAATTTAAAATCTCCAATTGAAAATCTAAACTTGTTTTGTGGAACGGTCTATTAGTGCTAACCACAATCGGCGATGTCCACCAGAGGCGCTATAAAAAAGCAAGTCTACCATCAGTTTTAATGCTAAATTAGTCAGCAACTCTGTGGAGACTATTTCATCTTCTTCCATGCGCTCTTGATAGGTATTGCAGAAAGCATCAATATAATCTCCCAGTAAAGAATTCTGATGAGGTTCTTGATTTTTCGCTGCTATTTTTTCTAATAGCCCTACGGCACGACGAATTAATTCTTGGTGCTGTTTGGCAAGATAACAAGTAATCAGAACTAGTGATCGCGCTTCTTCTACATCTAGTTTCTTTCGCCCTCCTTGACCTTTGCGTATGGGATTAGACTGGCGTAGTCGCCATAAAGCTACTCGATCAGGGACTTTCGTCTCTAAATTTAAACTAATCGCCGCCGAAAGCATAGCATCAGAACCAAGTCCAATTAAAGTTTCTAGCGCCAAGAGCACCAAATCTAACTGGGTTTTGATATTATCCCATTGAACTGAATTTGGGGTCGGAAACTGAGTTAAATCGTCCCACTGGGAATTCGGTCTGGCTGAATTAGCGGCCGACTGCATAACTTTTAGCATAGGTGATCCGGCGAATAGAGGCTGTTGCTGTTACCCATTTTGAAACGAAAGAAGCAGAAAAATTATTGGTTTTCCATAGTTATACCATTTTGGAAGGCAGAAGGCAGGAGCTAGGAAACAGGAGCTAGAAGGCGGAAGCTAAGATATTTTTCTCTGTCACCCGAAGGGTGATGGGTGATGCCTCCGGCACGCTACGCGAACGCTTTAGCGATACGTCAGCGCGGTCTTGGAGTTTCCCCAAGACCGCGCTGACTTACCTATCACTTGTCACCTGTTCCACATGAGCAATTGTGACACCAGTCCCGCCATCTGCTTGTTCTGCTGGTTCGTGGTGGCTGACTCTGGGGTGTTGATGCAAAAAAGCGTGAACTCCTTGCTTTAACTTACCTGTACCATATCCATGAATAATCCATAAAGGTCCATCAGCTTCGGAAATCGCTTTTTCTAAGATATATTCGGCATCAGCTACCCGTTTTCCGCGCAAATCAACGGTATTTTTCGAGGTACGAATAGCTAAAGCTCGTGCTGGTGGTGGGGTAACGGCTGGTGCTGGTTTGGGTTTAGCAGTGGGTTCTGGTTTCTGCCCCTCTAAGGATTCTATGTCTTGTAATTGCACCATCATTTTCATGATGCCAAAGCGCACACTGAATTCTCCATCTGCATCAGGGGCTGTTAACACTTCAGCGGTTTGCCCTAATTTGGGAATACGGATGCGATCGCCTACTTTGGGCATAAACCCTAGTTTGGGTTTGGGTGGTGGTGCGGGTTGATATTTTTCTGTAATTTCACTTAATGCCTTAGTTGCTTGCTGGGCATCTTGGGCGGTGGGTTTTCCTTGTTGCAAACGGCGAATAACTTCGGCAATTTCTCCTTTGGCTTGGATGATTGCTTGCTGTACTGCTACTTCTTGGGAAGCACGCAAATCTTTTTCTCGTTCTTGTAAAGCTGTGGCTTTCTGGGAAACTTCTTTGTATAATTTTTCGGCTTGACGTAATAATTCTTGCGCTTCCGCCGCTTTGGTTTCCTGACTGCGCCGCTGTGCTTCTAAGCCTGCAATTACTTGATTAACTTCGTCCGTGGCTTCTCCTACTTGACTTTTTGCAGCTTCTACCACTTCTGGTTTTAATCCCAGACGCAAGGCAATGGCTAAGGCGTTGGAACGTCCAGGAATACCCCACAATAACCGATAGGTTGGTGAGAGGGTAGCGTCATTAAATTCTACTGAGGCGTTTTCAAAGCGAATATCCTCATATTTCAAAGCTTTTAATTCCCCAAAGTGGGTGGTAGCAATGGTTAATTGGGCATGATCAGCGAGATATTGTAAAAGAGCTATCGCTAATGCACTACCTTCTACCGGATCAGTACCCGCACCCACTTCATCTAGTAAGACTAGGGAATTGGGCATGGGGCATTGGGCATTGGGCATTAGGAAAATTACTTCCCCATCTCCCCCATTTTCTCTCATCTCCCCCATCTCCCAGTCCCTAGTCCCCAGTCGCCGATCTCCAGTGCCTAAAGCATTTAAAATCCGACTAATGCGGCGAATATGCCCGGAAAATGTTGATAAACTTTGTTGTAAAGATTGTTCATCCCCAATATCGGCTAAAACCTGGTCAAACCAAGGAATTTCTACTGGTTCACGGGCGGGAACAAATAAGCCCACTTTGGCCATTAAGGCTGCTAATCCCAAGGTTTTTAAAGTTACAGTTTTACCACCAGTATTGGGTCCAGTAATTGTGACGACTTTGATGTGGGGACTAATTAATAAATCAACGGGAATTACTGGATGTCCCTGTTCATGCTGTTGTTGCCAAACTAACAAGGGATGGCGTAATTGCCGCAGGGTAATTATTTGCTGTTCTTGACGATTTACAAACCGGGGCGGATTAGCACCTATCCAGAAACTATACCTAGCTTTAGCTGTGGCTATATCTAAGGTAGTGACAATTGCTAATAACTTTTCTAAATCGGGTTTAACTGCGGCGACTTGCTCTGTTAAATTGCGACGAATAGCTTCTTCTTCGGCCTGTTCTCTTCTAATAGCTTGGCGCAGTTGGTTGCCCATTGACACAATGCTATTAGGTTCGACATACAAAGTTGCACCGCTGGTGGACGTGTCATGAACAACACCGGGAACTGCATCCTTTTGTGGTGCTTTTACGGGGATAACATAGCGCTCGCCCCGTTTAGTGATAATAGGTTCTTGTAATGCTCCCGATTTTGCTTGAATGATATTGTGCAGTTTTTGGGTAATTTGACCACGTGATTTCCGCAAATCTTCCCGAATTTCTCCTAATTTTTGACTAGCGCGGTCTGTAACTTGCGATCGTTCATCAATACAACGGTGAATTTCCTGCTCTAATTCCGGGTAAGTCCGTAATTCGGCAACTAACTCAGCCAAAATTGGTATATCTTCCTGATTGTCAATTAACCGACGTAAATTTCTTGCACCAGCAAGGGTGGTAGCGATAGCCAACAGTTCCTCACCAGACAAAATCCCTTGCAGTTCTGCACGTTCTAGGGAATCACCAATATCTTGAATGCCCTCAAAGGATAACCCTGGTGTCAGCAGGCTTTCCAGTTGATAGACTTCTTTGGTTTGTGCTAACAACTCTTTACTTTCCTCTAGAGTTGTCGGTATCAGCAAGGTACGGGCAACTATCGCCCCTAACTTAGTTGCCGCAAAGGTGGAAAGGTGCTGGCAGAGGCAATGCCATTCTAGTAATTCTAAGGTTTCAGACTGGATCAAGGCTTCAACATCTAATCTGAAATCATCGTAACAATTCTAGCCGCTAGAAAGCTAAATCTTCCAGGATGAAATTTTTATAGTGTCAGTACAGCAAAAAATTATGGTAGTAATCTTCTGGCGTTGAGTCCAGTATTTCGATTCCTGAATTGTTGCAATTAAACCAATATAAATTTTTCTACCTATACGCCCTGCTTGTAGCAACTCTTGTAGTTTTTGTTTCACTTCCACAACTTCAATAATCTCCTATCGATAGGCTTTGAGAATTTGTCCAGCAACTCCTAAAATTTGTAAACCTAAATTCTGAGCTAGATTACGACCTTTTTCTTCCTCAATTAACAAAGGTAAATTATGGCCATAAGCCAAATCAATAGCTTGTTTTTCCGCCTCAACTACTTGATGAAGCGTACATAAGATGTTATTTGAAATAGGATCAATCACTTCAATCAAATCATGAATTCCATGATGTTGCTTATAAACATTCCAACTCGAGAACTCACCTCGATAGAGTTCTTGAGTTACAATTGTTGGTACTAGAATTCGATCATAATATCTTCCGAATGAAGTTATACCCATCACTAAGTTTCTCTAGAGTAATTAGAGGTCGAGTATCACTAACAATGGAGGGTTTATTGCTCACACACTCAACTCAATGTTTCAATTTTCCTCACTATCCACAAAAATTGAAACACCATAGCGGGGTAGCATTTCTGCAAAAGCTCGACGACTGATATTAAGTGTTTGACAAGCTTGATTTTCTGAAAGTTTACCTCTGAAATAAAGCATTGCTATCAGTGCTTCCATCAATTAGCGTTGGTCGGTATTTACAATGTCCGGTAGCTCTAGTGATACTTTCATGAGCCTAAATACTTTGGAAGTACATCACTAATTTATCCCAAAATACCTTGAAATATCATATATGTTCCTTGTTCCTAGCGTCTGCCTATACTAGAGATGAAATCTCGGAGGCTGGAACGCGAGCCAGAGTATTTTAAACAGTATTATCTTGTTTCCAGTCTCTGGCTGGGTATGCGATTACAGAGGCTTTGCCTATAAGTAGGTAGTGTTAAAAATTGTCGTTATGACAAGGCAGGAGGCAGGAGGGAAGAGGTTTTTAGGCAACTTTACTTTTTGTTACATACTTCTATTTTTTCGCGCCTTTCTACTTAATCTCACAATGGTATTGTAATAATTAAGTGATATATTTAGGTAAATTTATGACAGAAATTAAATTTTCTATTGAAGATGAAAATCCGATCGCAGCTACTGATGAACTCTTAGCAATAGGAGGTATGACTGGTAACTATGCAGTAGATTCGGAAGATGTGAAAAAAGAACCAATCATAACCACAGTTGCAACTAAGTAGGTGGGCGGAAAAATTTATGACTATGTCATGGCGAATGCAGCAAATCGGAATCAAGCAATCGCAAGGGTTTCAATTAACTTACATTTTGTTACATAGTTATGTTTATTTGTGTCTACCTACTTATAGTTGGTTTAGTTGGTGGGACTATTGCGATCATTGAACAAATTCGCAAATGGTATCACGAGTATAAACAGAAGCAGTCAGGTAAAAAAATTGCCAAAGTCCTGATTGTCGGACGCAACGGTAGACGATTTCTGTTAGAAAATGCCACAATTGAGCAAATTCGCCAAATTTTAGAATCTTAAATATTAGAATCATCATGTGCAGATTCTTCACCTTGACCTGAAGGCAGTTGCAGGTAATTATGTAGATTTACCCTACTTTACTGATAATTAAAACAATTACGAAAAGGGATCGCTCCCTCTGAGTGAAATCAGCGATTTAATCGAGTTAGCAGCAAAGAGATTATTACGTTTCTTCATTTGCTGAGGATTACTGTGACCTGAAACATAAATTGAGCTTTTTGCTCAACTTATGTTTCAAAATCTAGATGTCCAGCTTATGCTTCATTTTCACAAATGGGTTATTTAATAGGGAATGATAATCGTGTATAAGCTAGAATGCTTGCTTGACCTGTAACTCATACACCACTTTACATGATGATTATCATTTTTATTTAGTTAAGACCATTCCAGAACGATCTCTCTAGCTAAAATATAATAGCTAGACTCAATTCTTAGAAAAACATTGTTTTGAATCATATAATAGTCATTTTGAACTATATCTTGGCATGAAAGTTAATAATTATGCTGTTTTCTGAGGGTTGTTTATTTCAAGTTTTACCCGACATGGTTTTTTCAACCCAGGCTTATATTATGGTGCAAAAAATCAACTCTCCCTCATGATTTGATGCAGAGGTTGATATCGTCTTTGGCTAAAATACTTGATTTTGCGTTACCTCTTGGTCATTTTATGGTTCAGAATTTGGCTCAACTTATGGTTCAAGTCACACTAGTTTAGTCTTTCAAGAAATTTTAGCAAGTTTATTACCATTTGTGCCAATTCTCAAAGGAGGTGCTGAAGAAGCAGTTGTCAGAAAAGCAGTCCTTAAACTTCGAGAAAATGAACAGTTAAGCGACTTAGAACCATTATTATCATTTTTTGCATCATTTGTCCTAGAAATACCAATAGTTCAACAAATCATGAGGTGGGATATGACAGTATTAAGAGAATCACCCTGGTATTGAGGAAATCCTCAAGGAAGGAGAACAACGAGGTGAATTGCGAGGTGAAGCTAATTTAGTTATTCGCCTATTATCAAAGCGTTTTGGTAATCTAGATACAGAAATCGCATCAGAAATTTGCCAGTGATCAATCCTTCAATTAGAAACATCAGGAGAAAGTATCTTTGATTTTTCTACTATGGTTAATTTAGAAAACTGGTTACAACAAAATACTGGTTCTGATAGTTAATCAGATCTTATAAGTTCCACACATAATAAGGTGGGATATGACAGTGATGAAGATTAAAGTAGGTTGAGTTAAGCGACAGCGCAACCCAACAAAAGCATGGATAATGTTGGGTAATGTTGAGTTTCATCCCTCCACCCAACCTCCATTTGTTCGTTTGTGTTTTTGTGTGCAACCTTAATCCAAGACTTGTTAATTTTTTCCAAAAAAAACCTGATTTTAATCAACTTTAAATCTAGCTGATAATTCCTCATGGGAAAGATTAGATAAGTTGAGTAATAAGTCAGTTCTGTCTGTCTGTCAGATAAAGTTCCATCATCGGAGTCACAATAAGAGATAACTTCTCATCTAAAGAACTAAAACACGCTACTAACAAACTCTCTACCATCAAACGCTGTCCTTCTTGTCGTCCTTCTTCTATTCCCTCTTATCGCCACTCTTCCCGTTGTTTGAGATATGTTGGTGATAAACTTATGATTAACTCCCTGTCTTCTTCACTGACATTACTATTCTGAATTTTCAGATGATGATGTTGTCGGCACAAACCAAACATCTATTTCCTGAAGTTCGCTTTCTACATCTTTACTGATTGTGACATTACCTAGAGGTGCTAATAATTCCTCTAGATATTCCTTGGCCAGTTGGTCATGGGGTTGTCGTGTCATAAAACGGCTTTTTCTTGCACCAAGATGTAAGGTTCGACGATGAGGGCATTAAACCGCTTGGTGCGATCGCTATTCCACTCTCCCAACTGTTCTGGTGTGGGTTTAACCAACAACTGTTCATCAATCCAATTTTGGACAGAGGGAATATTATCACTAGCGATCGCAACTCCCACATCCAACAAATCCAACCCATCTGCTACCACAATTATTGCATCTCTTTGTGCATGGGGAACTAACCAATCCCATTCTGCTTCATCCAGGTTTTGTGTTAATTCTGCTCTTAAATCAGACATAATTTTGGATTTTTGCTTTTATAATCTGATTATACATAATTTATAAACTTGAGGAAAATAATTCGTAATTCAAAAACTCCTATTTCCAATCACCAATAACTAAATTTCTGATTTCATTTCTTCAATTTCCAATAAAGCTACAACTATTCCAGCAATAGGAATAGATATAAAAACCCCTAACAAACCTGCCAGTCTGGCACCAACTAGTAAAGAAAAAAATACTACTACTGGGTTAAGGTTCAGTGTTCCTTGCATAACTCTTGGTGCAATTAAGTTATCTTGAATTTGCTGGAGAATTATACAAGCTATCAATACTTTTAATGACAACCAAGCGTTTTGCGCTAAAACAATTAAAGTAATTGTACTAACTCCTAATGTCGCACCTATGCCTGGTATCATGTCTAGAATTCCTACTATTAGCGATAGTAATAAAGCAAAGGGGACCTTAAATAATAAGAAAACTATAAAAGTTGAACTTGTCAAAAACAAGGTTAATAATAACTGACCACGAAAAAATCCTAAAAAACTACGTCTGATGATATTGGTAAATCTTTGGCGGCGATTTCGTGGAACTACTTTAATAATAAATCCCCACAGTTTTTCTCCATCCAGTAACATGAAAAAAGCTACAACGGCAATAAATATAAAATTAATAAAATTAGTTAGGATGCCTTGTAGAATAGCCAAACTTGTCACTAATGTTGATACAGCTTGATTACGAAGTTGAGTTTCAATTACACTTAAATCTATTTGAAGATCACGATTTTGCAGAGATTCTTCTATTCGTTCTATTAAAGGTACTAAAGAATTCAAGAACCCAGAAATACTATCAATTAATTGTTGTACTTGGGATAAAACTGTTAAACCAACGCTCATGATCAACAACCCAAGTATCATCATGTTAACTAGGAAAACGACAATAACGGCTACAGCATGAGGTAAAAAATACCGGAGAAATGCTACAGGATAGTTGAGTAAAAAAGCTAAAATTGCAGCCAATGAAAAAACTACAATGACTGCTTGAAAATAATCTAAAAGCTCTACAACTGCCCAGCCGGAAGCAACTAAAAGTAAAAAGCGGACTAAGGCTAAATTATTTACTCTCTGCCAGATGTTTTTGGCTTCAAAGCCACTCATATCAATTTCAAATTTGGGATTTGGGATTTTAGATTGTCAAAAATTCACGACATCAGTTTTGCAAAGCTTTATTTGTGTAAATTATTTTCTCAATTTTTATAAAAAAAGTGCTGAAGAAACAGAAAACCTGAATAAATCAATAGTTTAAGGGTTATTTAAGGTTGATAATATGCAGGAAATAAGCCTTGATACCATCAAAATTCAAACACTTTTTCAGATTCTAGAGGATTCTAAATCCTCCTCTTCTTCCTTCTTCCTTCTTCCTTCTTCCTCCTGACTCCTAATCGTCACGAACAACTTTTTCAGCAAGCCCTAACTATAGTACTGAAGTTCAAATATATACAATTGCAGAATTGTTCGCTACATCCTTAAAGCATATTCCTTAGTACATAAATTCTATTTGCACTATGAGAATTCATGATCCAAAATCTAAAATTGCTGTAAGCATTCAGGTAATGCCTAACGGCATGCTACGCGAACAGCCATTAGCAGTAAGCTTTTTCAGGCTAACGCCAAAAATATCTACTTTATAATTAACCAATTTCTCAAACATTCTGACTCCTGACTCCTGAATTCTTACAAATTGCTATTATCGTCCTAAATCATGCATTTCATTAATTACAGTTGCACATTTTTGTGTTACTGCTTCTAATTCTGATTTACTAGTAGAATTGGGAGGATCAATTAGTTTACCAATTCTGACAGTAATGGAAACTGCATGGGGAATTGCAGAACCTGGTTGTAATATCTTGTCAGTACCCCACAAACTTACGGGTAAAAAAGGTACTTTTGCCTTAGCAGCTATTAGTGCTGCGCCTTTTTTGGGGTCAGTAATGCGACCATCGGGGGTACGAGTACCTTCTAAAAATACACCCACAGCCCAACCCTTATCAAGACATTCTAAAGCAGCACGGATGGCATTGCGATCGGCTGTACCCCGACTGACTGGATAAGCACCATATATTTTAATTATTTGTGCTAACACAGGGACTTTAAACAATTCTTCCTTAGCCATGTACGCGACTGGACGACGTACACAATTAGAAACAATTGGCGGATCAAAGTAACTTGCGTGGTTGCTAACTACTAGCACTGGACCCTTTTGAGGGATTTTTTCCACGCCATGAATTTTTATCCGGAAATAAGTGTGCAGCATGGGACTAAGCAATGACCACTTAAACGTGTGGTAAAGTACCCAACTAATTAAAGGTTCGCGTTCTCTGGTCACGGAGGATAATTTCAAAGAGACTAAAATTTAGCATAAGCTATGGCAATCGCTTTTCGTCACCCCACAGAGGAAAATTTAGGCTGTTAATAGGCTATTCAGTGGTGATCGCACTGTTTTATTTTAAATAAATTGCACAAATTTATTTAAAATAAAACATATCCAAAATAATATCAAGTCCGCCTAATTACTGATAATTACTGTTTTTCTATTCCTTATTTCCTATTCTCTCCCCTCACAGATATGCTAAATATTCAACACTTCTGGATCAGAATATACATCCGTAGCTAGAGAATTTTAGGGAGTGAATATCAATAGCCTAGATGTTAAATAACCAATAATTTATGAAGAGGTAAGTTATGGCAGTATCAGCGATTGATATTTCCAGAAGTCTCAGTGGCATAGATTTTCCTGCTAATAAACAGAAACTGGTCAACCATGCGAGGGACAACAATGCAAATCAGGAGATAATTGAAATTCTTCAAGAGATGCCAGAGCGAGAATATGACAACATGGCAGACGTAGAACACGAATTCGGTCAAGTTAAATAACTGTTGAATAAGTTTGTGTTCTGGTCTAATTCATTAGAGAGTTCTTCATTTTTGAAACAAGTGGGACTTAAACGTTTAAGTCCCACTACACAACTTCCAAATAGAAAATATCCAATGTGTAGGATGTATCAAAAAAATAAATTGCTCTTACACATATTATATTGTTAATTGATTTCCTCTAATCTGGTAACTCCCCAGTATTACGAATATTTTTTAATTCTACGCTGTTAACAGTACGCTTAATCAAACCAGTTAAAACTTTACCAGGTCCTATTTCTAGTGCTTTTTCAATCCCATTTTCTGGTAATTGCAAGGCAATTTCTCGCCACCGGACTGAACCAGTCATTTGTTTAGTTAAACGCTGCTTTAAAATATCTGCATTAGTTGCGGGAACTGGGTCTACATTTGAGGCAACGGGAACAATTGCTGTTTGAAAAACTGTTGCATCTAAAATTGTTTGAAATTCCTCTGATGCTGCTGTCATTAAATGTGAATGAAATGCACCAGAAACTTTCAAAGGAACAGCACATTTAGCTTTCACTTGGGACATTACAGCTTGTACAGCGTCAGGAGTCCCAGAAATAACAACTTGTGCCGGACTGTTATCATTTGCCAAGACTACATCAGTCGTTTCGGAAATCACTTTTTCTAATTGTTCTCGGTCAAAATTGAGTAAAGCTGCCATCATCCCTCCAGCAGCATTATCCATAATTTCTGCCCGGCGTTTGACTAATTGTAAGCCAGTTGACCAGTCAAAAACTCCAGCAACATAAAGAGCAATGTATTCTCCTAAACTGTGACCCGCGACTAAATTTGGTTCTTTTCCCCGTTCCCACAATAAATCAGCGAGAATACTTTCTATCACATATAAACATGGCTGTGTGTAGAGTGTGCGTGATAGTCGTTCTTCGTCATTCTGACAAATTTGACTCACAGACCAGCCCAAAATTGCCTCAGCTTGGTCAAATCTTCTTTTCGCAGATGGTATTTCTAATAAATCCATTCCCATACCCAAGGCTTGCGAACCTTGTCCGGGAAACACCCATGCAGTTTTAGTCATTTGTCAATAGTTATTTGTCATTGGTTATTTGTCATTGGGTATTAGGAAAATTACTTCCCCATCTCTCCCATCTCCCCCAGTCCCCAATCCCTATCTTCCCCATTGAAAAATTGCTGCACCCCAACTGAGTCCAGCACCAAAGCCAGAGGTAGCAATTATGTCGTTAGGTTTGATTTTTCCTTGCCTTACTGCTTCATCTAATGCTAGGGGAATAGAAGCAGCGGAAGTATTTCCATAATGGGCAACGTTGCTGATAACTTTATATTCAGGAATGTTTAAGCGTTCAGCTACAGCATTAATAATGCGCTGATTTGCTTGATGTAAGATTAGCCAATCTATTCTATCTACGGTAAGATGAGCTTCAAATAAAGCTTTGTCTATAACTTCTGGTACTTTTTGGACGGCAAAGCGGTAAACTTCTTTGCCGTTCATGCTGATGGGGTGATAACTGCCTGTAGGTACGTGAATATCTGGTGTTACCTGTTGGGTTGTACCTTCATAGGCAAGGTTAAGATGGTGATTCTGAGTACCATCACTTTTGAGGGAAAATCCTAATAAGCGATCGCTATTATTTGCCTGTAGAATTACCGCCCCTGCTCCATCACCGAACAATACACAAGTGCGGCGATCTTGCCAATCTACCCACCGAGAGAGGATATCTGCTCCTATCAGCAGTACATTTTGATAAACACCAGTTCTGATGAATTGGGCTGCTGTAACTAGTCCAAACAAGAAACCAGAACAAGCTGCTGTTAAATCAAAGGCGACTGCTTTCGTTGCGTCTAATTCTGCTTGAATGCGACAAGCACTACCAAATAGGTCATCAGGGGTAGAGGTTGCCAGCAAAATTAAATCAATATCTGCTGCTGTAATTCCAGCTGCGGTAATAGCCTGTTTACTAGCATCTGTGGCTAGTGTAGTTAATGATTCAGGCGGTAATGCTAACTGCCGTTGACCAATTCCTGTTCTTGTGGTTATCCACTCATCTGAAGTTTCAACCAGTTGAGTTAAAACCTCGTTCTCTAAGGAAGTGGAGGGTACTGCCGAGCCACTTCCTGTAATTGCTATACCATTTTTCAATAAATTCTGCACTCCTAATCTCCCCAGTTGTCAGTTGTCAGTTGTCAGTTGTCAATTGTCAGTTGTCTTTTGTACCGCAGAAGTAACCAATAACTAAGTACCAATAATGACCGATGACTAATGACAAATGACATAGCTGTTCGCGTAGTTTCTCGTAGAAAAAAACTAATCGCTTTCGCTCTGTAGGATTTGATATTGTGACTGTAGTCTGTGCAATACCTGATTGTCTACAGCTTCCTTGGCCATGCGAATAGCACTAAAAATAGAAGGTGCTTGGGAACTACCATGACCAATAAAACAAATTCCATTTACACCTAATAGTAAAGCACCACCATGTTCTGCGTGATCCATGCGCTGTTTAACACGCTTGAGGTTGGGTTTTAAAATTGCTGTCCCGATTTGACCACGAAGGCCTTGGGGCAGTTCTTCCCGCAGAATTTGCAGAATTACTCCTCCGACCGCTTCAGCAAATTTTAATAAAACATTACCTACGAAGCCATCACAGACAATCACATCGAATTCACCTGATAATACATCACGGCCTTCCGCGTTGCCAATAAAGTTAATTTGGGTATTATCCCTTAATAATTGATGTGCACGAAGGGCTGTTTCATTACCTTTGGTGTCTTCTTCACCGATATTTAATAATCCTATTTTGGGTTCAGGCATTCCCAAAACATACTGGCTATAAATAGACCCCATGACAGCAAACTGCTCTAAAAATTTAGGACGACAGTCTACATTAGCACCGACATCAAGTATTAATACGGGTTGTCCTGCTTTGATTGTGGGGAATACTGTCCCGATAGCTGGGCGGTCAATTCCTGGTAATCTTCCCAGCCGGAGTAATGCTGATGCCATTGCTGCACCAGAGTGACCGGCAGAGAATACAGCATCTGCCTGTTGCTTTTTAACTAAATCCATCGCTACGTTGATGGAAGCTTTACGTTTTTTTCTAACTGCATTTAAAGGCTCTTCATCCATGGTGATCGCATCCTCCGCAGGAACAATCTCCAACTCCGCCATATTTGTTTTTGGCGGCATTACAGCCTCAATTTGTTGGGGATCACCAACCAATAAGATTTTTACACCCAATTCTTCCCTCGCCCGCATTGCGCCAGCGACGATTTCAGCGGGTGCATGATCTCCCCCCATTGCGTCAATTGCGATCCTTACACCAGTCGATCCCATTGCTCAGAGCTTATAGAAACCTTACGAATTTTATCAGATTGCAATACTTAAAAATTCAAAATTACAAAAAAAGCAGAAGAAACTAGATTTTTTTCTGCGACTATGCAAGAAACTATACGTGCATATTTACATATATATATATTAATATCCGTTTACAAAGAATATCCCATGGAGAGGATAGTCTAAGGTAAGCTTTGCCGCAATTTTATCTGTCAAATGCTAGAAATACCATCAAAAAAGGTTCTGTCTCTGGTACCACCGAAGGCAGAACCTAGTATAATTAATTTCCAGGATTTACGCAACTGGCATATTAGTAGGGTGCGTCAGACCAAATTGGTTAATATCAAGATATTTCCGACATCTAACGCACTCAACAAACAAGAGATTTGATTATGACACTTCTTGCATAAGTCCTAATTTCCATGGAGAAGATGGGGAGAAAAAGAAGAAAATTAACTCAGTACCCAATTAACCAAGGTTCTGACACCAAAACCGGTTGCACCTGCAACGTTATAGCCATTTTCCTTATCAGCCCAAACTGGACCGGCAATGTCTAAGTGCGCCCAAGGAGTATCCTTAACAAACTGTTTGAGGAACAAAGCTGCAGTAATAGAACCCCCATAACGAGGTCCAGTATTTTTCATGTCAGCGATACCCGATTTCAGCCCTTCAAAATATTTCTCTTCCATTGGAAGCCGCCAAAGTTTCTCACCTGCTGATTCTGACGCGGTTTGCAGTTGGGAAGCTACAGCATCATCAGGTGTAAATAAACCGGCGATATCGTCACCCAAAGCAACTACACAAGCACCTGTAAGAGTAGCTAAATCAACGATCGCATCTACTCCCAATTTATCGGCATATACCAAGGCATCAGCCAAGGTTAAACGCCCTTCAGCATCGGTGTTGTTGACTTCGATTGTTTTGCCATTGGAAGCGGTGAGGATATCTCCTGGGCGCATAGCGCGACCGCTAATCATATTTTCCGTAACGGCTGAGATAAAGTGAACTTCCACATCTGGTTTTAGCTGACCAATGGCTTTAGCTGCACCGAGAGTAGCAGCAGCACCACCCATGTCAATTTTCATGGTTTCAATGCCGCTACCAGCGCCTTTAATATTCAAACCACCGGAGTCAAAGGTTAAACCTTTACCAATAATGGCGAGTTTGCGTTTGGGTGTGGTAGCTGGTTTGTAAATCAGGTGAATAAACTTAGGTGGTAAATCAGAAGCTTGGGCAACTCCTAAAAATGCACCCATACCTAGTTTTTCACATTCTTCTTGTTCCAGAATTTCCAGATGTAAACCGTGATCTTTAGCTATGGCTTCGGCAGTTTCTGCCATGGTAATGGGTGTAACAGCATTTGCCGGGGCTGCTACTAACTGCCTAGCCAAAATCACACCAGAAACAATTTGTTCTGCACGGGTAATAGCTGCTTCTTGTCCCCCTAACCCCAGTAAGTCAATAGTTTCGATGGGGGGATTTTTATCTTCTGGTTCTGATTTGAAACGAATATCTTGGTAAAGTGCCAGTTGTGTACCTTCTGCAATAGCTTGGCCTGTAGCTGCTTGGTCATTGTTCCAAACAGGTAAACTTATGGCTAGAGTTTTGGTTTTTTGCTTTTTAGCAGTCCGCGCTACTGTAGCCGCAAGACGGCGTAAAGTTTCTAATTTCAGCGCGTCAGGTTTACCTAAACCAACTAAAATTACCCTCCGCACTGGATGACCAGCACCTACCCGTGCAACTATGGTGCTATTAGCTTTACCTGTAAATTCTTCTTCAGCAATCAGTTCTTTTAACAGCCCGCCCAACTTATCATTTAAGGTCGCCAAATCCCCTGTTAAGTCTACTGCGTCTTCAAATAAGCCAACTGCTAAAGTATCACCAGTCCAATCTAATAAAGCTGTATTTGTAGGTTGAATCGTCATTTTTGTAATGTTCTGTAAACCTTGTAAACCTTCCTTACTTGTACCAGTATTGCTCAAAATTTTCGGGGTGTGGGGATTGTTGATTGAGGATAGGGGAAGATGAGGGAGATGAGAAGAATATTTATTGTTAATAACTTTCTTGATGAAAATCAAGGCATGAGAGAATTGCTTACATCATGGATTTACTAATTCCTGGATTGTATTTATAGCTACCAAAAATACATATTCGCATTGGTGGTGCTGTTCCTGATGATCAACCTTATAGATATCCAGGTAAAATTCACAGTCACGCAGGAATAGCTTTAGTTTTACCGGGGTACAAGATTTTTAAAACCTATCAGGGTATTTATGACTGATACAGATTCACATTCTTTGCGTTTTTGCGCGAAACCTTGCTCAAAATCATTCCCATCGAAGCCAACTACCTACAGGAATATAAGGATACCAGTAATAGGGATGATTATAGTTGATATTTTTAAGGAAAGCTAACTGTGCCAGACGTAGCGATTCGGCTCTGTTAATATTAGGTTGTCCTAAATGCTGATAAAGTTCTTTAGTGAACGTAACGCTGGCTTCTTTGTCTAGATCCCACAAACTTGTGATCGCTCAAAATATTTGAATAAATAACTGCATATTTGAATAAATAACTGCGGCTGTTTTGTCTTTGGTATCAATTACTTTGCCTAATTGTAATTTGCTATCTTGACAGGCTCGTTGTAAAACGTTTTCCAGTTTCGCTACTTATAAAGCTTCGAAAACTTGACCAGCTTGTTTGAGATTTTCCTGTGTGGGAGATGGAGATTGCAACAAAAAATCTACCAAACGGCAATATAGAGGTTCAGCACTTTCACGGAAGGAAAACCGTACATCTGCATTGGTAGCAACCAAATCACCCCGATGGTTCACAGTGTATTAGAAACTTCTATCTAAACAGTAGTAGCACTGTTAAAGTTTAGCTTTTGCGAGCAACAAGTGTCACCTTGACAGAAAATACGTCCCATTTGCCACTGCCAAAGATAGGCGATATCTTCCGCTTGAAGAGACTGGGACAAGTTCAAGGCGTTATCAGTCAGATTTTGGGCAATAGACCATTGCTGAGTTAATTCATACAGGTGTCCTCGATTACCTAACACAAAAGATTGCGATTGCACATCTTGTAATTGTTCCCCTTGCTGCCAAGATGATAAAGCATCTTCCGCCTTTCCCTGTGTCAATTGCAAACTACCTTTAACATCCCAAGCTTGTGCCCAAACCATTAAGCTCAATGACTTACCTATAATGAGTTGCTCACGATTTTTAACCACTGCAAATACCACCCTTGATAATTTCCCCTTTTCCTTAACTCGTCACCAATATACTGTTTCCATAGGACTTACGGATTGATAAAGTAGCAAAATAGTGTAGTGATAAAAAATGTCATCTACTTAGCAGGTATCGGAGAATTAGAGAAATAACCAAACCTTCTACAGCAGAATGTAGTCTCGAACATTACACTCTGTTTTTGCTATCAGAACCAAAGCATGGGGGATGTTGTAGATTGGCAGAGATATTAGACCTGTCCACAAAAGATAAAAAACTTACTGTGAAAGCGTTACACGAACTATAACTGGAATGAAACACTAATTATGGCTGAACGCAAAAATAAGGGTTTGGGGATGAAAATCTCAAAATTATTAAAGGTTTTGAGAAACATAGCTTTCTAAAAAAGATAATCTAAAGGCTGATAACTCAAATATCATGACTTACTATAAATGAATAATTTAGATCTAACCTAACTAATCCACATACTACCATTATCACCTGATAATAATGATCTCGAGCTAAACGAAATCTATCACTAGCTACTCCAAACGTTTTGACTCTACATATGAGATGTTCAACACCAATTCCTATTGATGATAATTTCTTATTTTCTTCTTTTTTAATCTCTGAAGGTTCAGCTTTTTTAGGCTTCTTATAAGGTGTTGTAATAAATTCTTCTCCTATATAAGCTTTGTCTCCCAATAATATTTGTTTGGCATCTAGGTTATGGCGATTGTTTATAAATAGTGTAGTATCACTTATCTTACCTGATTATCCAATAGAAATATCAACTATATCTTCAGATTCTGGTAATACTATAAATTGATTTATTTATTAGTGTGTGTATTTTCTTCTTACCTGAATAATATTCTTTATACTCCTGATAGTCAGATGGTCTTTCTATAGCTTGTTATGCACTGTCTATTATTAATCTATAATAACTCAGTCCTTTGCATAATTCTTTATATTGTTGCTCATTTTTTTTTCTTCTTATACTTGGGAGACAGGTAAAATTTCCCTCAGAATTTCTACGCAATAATTAAATCTTTTATTTGCTTTTATCATCGATACATCAAACAATAATCCTAGAATTTCAAATGTTGGCTTCTGTCTCAGGTCTACTAGGCATAGACATACTCGTTCCTTTGGGGTTATTTCTGCTTTAAGTCCTCCTCCAGACGGTATTAACCTAATTTTTCTTTTTTCAATTTCTGCTTGTTTCTCTAGATGCCTTTTTTCTGCTAATACTACTAATGTCATAAAGTCTTCATACTTAATCCCAATTAATCTTTTCAATTCCTGGGGGTATAATTCTATTCTTTCTAGGGGACTTGTCATTTTTGATATAAACAGTTACATTCTTTCTGTTTATTTTCCCAGAAGATTTCTTTTAAAGATAGGTCTGTTGTAAAATGTTTCATATGACAGTGTGAATAGATTATTACTCAGAGAGAGATACGAACCGAAATATTTATTCGATACAGTAAGGAAAATCATAAATTAGGAGGGATTTCAAGTGTAGATGACACAGTAGTACGCAAATTGTATAGTGACCCAAAAAATGCAGAATTAATCAGTTATTTTTGGTCTGGGAAATATCATAAGAGCATCAAAGGAATAAATTTAATCATACTTTACTACACTGATGTGTATGGAAATTCAGTACCAATATATTATATAATATACGACAAAAAGGAGGGAAAGACGAAGAACTATTATTCTCAGGAAATGCTCAAGGAAGTGATTGATTGGAGTGTAAAACCAAGAATAGTTACAGGAGACAGTTGGTATTCAGGGGTAGAAAGCTTCAAATTTTTAAAAAACCAGAAATTGGGTTTTATATTTGGGATTGAGAAAAATAGAACCGTATCAAATAAACTGGAAAAGTATTGTCTCTTAAGGAGTTTAGAAATTCTCAATGAAGGTTTGATAACTCATTTGAGAGCATTTGGATTGATCAAATTGTTTAGGCAAGACTTCAAAAAAGAAGACTCTAGAGACTATATAGTTTATCTACCAGATGAAGAAGCTCTCAATCAAATCACCAAAAGTGAATTTGTGACAATTCATGATACTCATTGGGGGATTGAAAGTTTTGATAGAGCCATCAAACAAGTATGTGGAATTTGTGGATTTATGGTTAGAGATACCCAAGCAATTAAAACACAGGTGTTTTGTTCATTTCAAGCATTTGTTCGTTTAGAAAAAATGTGCTCTGAAAACAGAATTTCTAATCTGAAAACAGAATTTCTAATTGGTATGAATTGCAAATGAACTTATTCACTTTAGTTGTGCGCGACTACATTGTGGACAATCTTACCAATGCTGGTGCTGCTTAATACTCATGGATGAGTTTTTTTGTCAATGCGTAACTCCTACATTATTTACAAAGGGTATTTGAAGATGCTTACCAAGCAGCAACTAAGCCTCTCACCCTTGATATGGCTGAAGCTGTCTTGACTGTTGGACTTAGCTATTTAGAACCTCCCTTAATACGGCATGGTTACACTGGTAAAGTGCTATCTGAATTATTAAATATACGTGTAAGTGAGGTAAATTCTTTTCTACATGCTCAATTGCCTCCTGGTCGAACCCAAGACTTGAGAGACCAGATGTTAAAAATTGGAATTATTTTGTATGCCTCAGAGGGAAATTAAATTAATACGAGAAGTACCACATCCAGAATTTTTCGGTTTTATCTGTGTTCAGTTCATATTTAAATAAATAGACATATGTGTCTGGTGTAAAAGTTCTTTTTTTCTGGACAGTTTTGTGACCATGAATTCTGTAAATAAATCACAGTCAGGCTTACAGCTTATTTGCACATAATGTGATTTGAAACCCCTTATTTGCCGTTTGAAAATTATGTTTGCAGTTTCATTTGCAAATAATCTGGTTTTGAGACCCCCTTTATTTGCAGTTAATATGGTTTCAAAATTGCCTTGTTTGCAGTTTTATCTCTGGATGTTTGCAGTTCGCTACACCTAGGTTATTCGATTCACTATCAAACATCAAGTGAATTTTTGAAACCACTAAATTTAATAATAGAAAATGTTACGGTGATTAGAATTGATCGTGTTGCCGCTGGTGAGCTACGTCGAATCATCGCTCTCAGGCAATCATCCCTCTCAGGTCTGTTCGCACAGCGTTTCCGTAGGGTAGACAGGCTCTTTTATCTCATCTCGCGTATCATTAAGATATGAAGTAGCCCATCCATCGAGGAGAGCTATTATACATCCCCAAAACAAAAATAACATTGCCTACTCCCGTGTTATCCACCTGAGTCATCTGATTGACACAGCTATACCGCAATGGACTGGTGATCGGACTGTAAAATTTACTACTGTTGCTGAACTCTAAGATGATGGCTATTATCTGCGACGCTTTTCTTTAGGGGAACATAGTGCTACTCATATCAATGCCCCTATTAGTTTTCACAGTAACGGGATCAGCATTGACGAATACTCAGCTCAGTCGCTGGTAGTACCTGCGGTAGTCATAGATATCTGTAAACAAGCTGCAGCAAATCCTGATTATCTTTTGACTGTGGCTGATATTTTGGCATGGGAAGCAGAATTTGGGACTATTTCTGCTGAAAATGTCGTGCTACTTTATGCGGGTCGCTAAACTAAATGGCTGGATAAAAACGAATTCTTAAACCAGGATGCAGGTGGAAATCTGCACATTCCAGGGTTTGGCAATGATGCCACCCAGTTTTTAATTACCGAAAGGCAAATTGCTGGAGTGGGAATTGATACACACGGTGTAGATTCTGAACAAGATAATAATCTTACTACTAATTGTTTGGTCTTGGCAAAACAACGTATTGTTTTAGAAAACCTCACCAACTTAGAACAACTACCGCCTCAAGGCACTACCTTGGTCATTGGTATTCTCAGGTTGCGGGGTGGTTCTGGTTCTACCGCTGCGGTAATGGCATTGTTTTGAGTGCTAACTTGTACAAGTTTCGTGCGCCTAAATGTAATAGTTTTTTCAGATCAGGTAAGATTGCTATAGAGACAAATACTGTGCTAAATTGGGGTAAATTAATCATATTAACTACCAATGTAAATATAGATTTAGCTAAGATTTAGTCCTGATGAAGATAGATTGCAATATCAAATATGAAAAGCCAAATTATTTCTACAGCAGCCCTTTTACTTACTATTAGTTTGCCAGTAACCACGCAAGCTGCAAATGATGACCAGATAAGACAATTGTTAGCCACTAAAAAATGTCAAAACTGTCAACTGATTAATGCCGGTTTGGCTTTGGCTGACTTATCAGGGGCTGATTTGAGAGGTGCGAATCTTGAAGGTGCTAACCTCAGCCGTGCGAACTTGACAGGTGCTGATCTGCGGAGCGCAAACTTGGTTGGTGCTAGTTTATTTGGTGTTAATTTAAGTAGGGCTAAACTCAATGAAGCAAATCTCACGGGTGCTGATTTGAGAAATACTTATTTAATGAATATAGAATTGACTAACGCTAACCTCAATGGTACTAACTTTCAAGGTGCAGTGGGTATACCTTTGCAAATTGCTAAACCAGACGAATTTTATGCTTGGGGTGTAGCAGCGGCTGATAAAGGCAACCTCAAACCAGCTATTGATTATTTTAGTCAAGCGATCGCACTTAAACCAGACTATGCAGGTGCATACTTATCCCGTGGTGTAGCTAGTTACCAAAACTTAGACAGAAAACACGCCTTGGAAGATGCCCAAATGGCTGCAAAACTGTTTGAAGAACAAAAAAATGCTGAGGGAGTGAAAACAGCACTAGCTTTTATTCTCGAACTAAAAACACCTTATGGTGAAAAAGTTACTAGTGGTAAACCCAGTTTTATGGATTTTTTTGGTAGTCTGGCTTCAATATTACTGCAATTTTTGCCTTTTTAGGGGGGATTGGGGACTGGGGATTGGGAGGAGACTGGGGGAGATGAGGGAGATGAGGGAGATGAGGGAGATGGGGAAGTAATTTTCCTAATGCACAATGCCCAATAACTAATGACAAAATTTTGAGAGAATTATTATCTACAAAGATCGCAATTATAGCGATGATGGTAAAGAAGGAAAAAAGACAGATGTCAGAAAATATTAAGAGTAAATTTATCACACAAGGGGTACAGCGATCGCCTAACCGGGCTATGTTGCGGGCTGTTGGTTTTCAAGATGCAGACTTCAACAAAGCCATCGTCGGTATTGCTAATGGTTACAGCACCATCACCCCCTGTAATATGGGGATTAACCAACTAGCACAAAGGGCAGAAATTAGCGTCAAAAATGCCGGTGCAATGCCCCAAGTTTTCGGCACAATTACCATCAGTGATGGGATTTCGATGGGAACAGAGGGGATGAAATTCTCTCTGGTGTCACGGGAAGTGATCGCAGATTCCATTGAAACTGCATGTACTGGCCAAAGTATGGATGGTGTTCTGGCTATTGGTGGTTGTGACAAAAATATGCCAGGGGCAATGTTAGCGATCGCTCGCATGAATATCCCTGCTATCTTTGTTTATGGTGGCACAATCAAACCCGGACACTACGATGGCAAAGATTTAACCGTTGTTAGTTCCTTTGAAGCCGTCGGCCAACACAGCGCCGGCAAAATTGACGAAACCGAACTTCTAGAAATTGAACGCCGTGCCTGTCCTGGTGCTGGCTCCTGTGGTGGAATGTTCACAGCTAACACCATGTCTTCAGCCTTTGAAGCAATGGGAATGAGTTTACCTTATTCCTCAACCATGGCCGCAGAAGATGCCGAAAAAACGGATAGCACAGAAAAATCTGCCTTTATTTTAGTCGAAGCCATCCGTAAGCAAATATTACCGCGGCAAATTATCACCCGCAAATCTATCGAAAATGCCATATCTGTAATTATGGCTGTTGGTGGTTCTACCAATGCAGTTTTACATTTTTTAGCGATCGCCCGCGCAGCTGGTGTAGAACTAACTTTAGACGACTTTGAAACCATCCGTGACCGTGTTTCAGTAGTGTGCGATTTAAAACCAAGTGGTAGATACGTAGCCACAGACTTGCATAAAGCTGGTGGTATTCCTCAAGTCATGAAAATGTTATTAGTTCATGATTTACTGCATGGTGACTGTCTAACTATCTCTGGACAAACTGTAGCCGAAGTCTTAGCAGACATACCAGCAGAACCATCACCCAAGCAAGATGTAATTCGTCCTTGGGATCGTCCCATGTATGTACAAGGACATTTAGCTATTCTGAAAGGTAACTTAGCTACTGAAGGTGCAGTTGCTAAAATTACTGGTGTGAAAGAACCCATCATCACCGGGCCAGCAAGAGTATTTGAATCAGAAGAATCTTGCTTAGATGCAATTTTGGCAGGTAAGATTAAAGCAGGTGATGTCATCATCATCCGTTACGAAGGTCCAAAAGGTGGGCCTGGTATGCGGGAAATGTTGGCTCCCACCTCAGCAATTATTGGTGCGGGATTAGGTGATTCTGTGGGCTTAATTACCGATGGACGCTTTTCTGGCGGTACTTATGGGATGGTAGTTGGTCACGTCGCTCCAGAAGCCGCAGTCGGCGGTAATATTGCCTTGGTAGAAGAAGGTGATAGTATCACCATTGATGCTAATTCTCGATTATTACAAGTGAATATATCGGATGCAGAATTAGCTAGTCGTCGTGCTAACTGGCAACCGCGTCCACCACGTTATACAAAAGGGGTGCTGGCGAAATATGCCAAATTGGTATCTTCTAGTAGTGTTGGTGCCGTTACAGACTTAGATTTGTTTGGTAATTAACCATTAAGAAGTAGGTGAAGGAGGAAAGGAGTTTAAAAGTAGAGAAGACGCAAGAAATAAGGATTGATAGGGTAAAAACTCAAGCACTTTTTCCTATTTTTAATGATTCTGAAAACTTCTTAGTTCCTCATGAACTCCTAATAGCGGAGCGTGGCGATAGCAATACTCCTGAACTCCTACTTCTTCACGAATAAATTTTCAGCAAACCCTAATTAAGGGAGAACAAACGCATATTTTTTGAATATACCCTTAGCTTGATCACTAGATAAAAATTGAGAAAAATTCTTAGCTGGATCAGGGTTTTTGCTGCGTTTAATAACTGCTAAGGGATAAATAATGGCAGAGTGATATTTTTCGTCAGCCGCAACTACAACTTTTGCATTTTTGGAAATTTTTGCATCAGTAACATAAACTAATCCTGCCTCAGCATTTCCACTTGCTACAGATGCTAAAACTTGACGTACATTATTAGTGTAAACTAGTTTCGCTTTGACCAATTCCCATATTTTTAATTTTTCCAGAACTTGTTGTGCATATTGGCCAGCGGGTACGCTTCTAGGTTCACCAATAGCGATTTTTTTGACTTTTGCATCTTTGAGATTATAAAAACTACTCACACCAGAAACATTATTTGGTACAACCAAAACCAAGCGATTTTTAGCGATGACAGTACGAGTACCGGGAACTAAAAGATTTTTTTGTTCTAAAGCATCAACTTCTTTTTTTGCCGCAGATATGAAAATATCCGCCGGCGCACCTTGTTCAATTTGTTGTTCCAAAGCACCAGAAGCACCAAAGTTATAACTAATTTTGACGTTTGGCTGACTTTGTTGGTAGAGAGGCTTAATTTCTTCTAATACATCTTTCAGACTGGCCGCAGCAGATATCAGTAAGTTGGTATTTGAATGCGCTTCTACAGCAGTTGGAGTCAGGATTGGTAAACCAATTGCTATGAGCATCGTAGCTAATGCTGTAGCAATTAATATCATTAACCGTCTTCTTTTCGTTGAAAAAGTTCTTTTCATAACAATTAATACTCAGTATGCCTCAGGCAAGATTACAAAATTTTTACCATGTAAGTTGGTAAATATTGGACAACTTTATTTAGAGGATGTCTGAAAACTTTTTCGTGTGCACCTGTTGATCCCCCTAAGTCCCCCTTAGAAAGGGGGGTAAGGGAAGATCGTTAATTAACTTTGATACTTCTCAGATATCCTCTAAACAAGTCCCTCCAAGCAAGTAGCTTTCAACCTTTTACCAACAAAGGGAAAAAATGCCCTACAGGTCCCTGTCCCTTACCAATATCCAACGAATAAGTAAGTGCAGTTGTCACATAATCTTTAGCTTGTTGTACTGCTGTCCACAAATCTTTACCCAAAGCTAAATTAGCAGTAATGGCAGCTGATAAAGTACAACCAGTACCATGCGTATTCTTCGTTTCTATTTGTTGCGTCGTCAAAGTTTCCAACCGTTCACCATCAAACCATACATCTACACCACGCAAACTCCCAGACATTCCCCCACCCTTCACCAAAACAGCCTTAATTCCTAATTTCTTAAATATGATTTCTGCGGCTGTTTGCATATCCTCTAAAGACACAATTTCTAACCCGCTTAAAATCTGTGCTTCATAACGATTAGGTGTAATTATCGCTGCTTGAGGAATCAGTTCATCACACAAAGTTTGCACAGCATCATCATCAATTAATTGCGCCCCCGTCCGTGATAGCATCACTGGGTCAACTACCAAATTATCAATTTCTAAAGCTGTTACTTCCCGCGCTACAGCGGAAATGATTTCCTGATTTAGCAACATTCCCGTTTTGGCAGCTTGGATACCAATATCCTCAACCACCGTCCGGATTTGGGCAATAACAGCCTCTTTGATCATCGCATCAATCCGCATCACACCCACAGTATTTTGGGCTGTAACGCAAGTAATAGCACTAGTACCGTGAACACAGTGAAAAGCAAAAGTTCGTAAATCTGTTTGAATACCCGCACCCCCAGCGCTATCAGAACCAGCAATAGTTAAAGCCACAGGTATGAATTTGGCGTTGGTTTTTATCATAAATAGGGAACAGGGAGAAATCAATTCAAAATTCAAAATTCAAAATTCAAAATTCAAAATTCAAAAACTTTTGCCTCTTGCCTTTTGCCTTCTTCTAACTTACCGCTGTTGTAATCGCTTCCTCTTGTCCAACTAAAGATAAATATGGTTCTTGTAAATACCGATTAGCTGCTGTCATTGCTAACTTGGAACTGACTTTGTTAATGAGTTCGGAAAATTCCTGGTCAAATTCAATTCCTAAACCTAAAATCTCATACCAACCGTATATTTGAGCTATTTGTCCGTTAGTTTGTTTACCCAATGCATACTGTCCCAAAATTTTATTCTTGGCTGTTTGCAGTTCGTCGGTTGATAGTTCAGTAGTACATAGTAGTTCTACTTCTTGGCGTAGTCCTTCTAGGGCGATACTGGTATTTTCCGGTGCAGTACCCATATAAACTATAAATGATGCGGGAAAGAGGCGTGTGGAGAACATAGCAGAGACTTCATAGGCTAAACCTCTTTTTTCTCGTAATTCTACAAACAAGCGGCTAGAAAGCCCATTTCCTAAGTAGGTAGATAATAATTTCAGGGCTGCGTATCCAGGGGCGCTGACTGAGGGACCCATGTAGCCCAACATGACAATTGATTGCTGTGTATTTAAGGGTTTGAGGCAGGATTTGGGTTTGACAGAAATTGCTGGTAAATCTAGTATGGGACGTAGTTGGGCTGGTTGTGGCCAATCACCAAAAACTTCTCCTACTAAGTCTAAGGCTACTTGTGGTGTAATGCGTCCTACAATACTAATAACGATGTTATCTGGACGAAAATGGGTTTGGTGAAATTCCACTAAGTCCGCACGAGTGATGCTGTTAATGGTTGTTTCTGTACCTAAGACCGACATTGAGTATGGGTGTTTTTGGTACATGGCTTGTCGCATTTGTTCAAAAGCCAAGTTAAAGGGTTGCTCTTTTTGGGAGCGAATATCTTGTAGTGCTAACCGTTTTTCTAGTTCTACTTGGGTTTCGGGAAATGTGGGGGATCGCAACAACAACCCTGACAATGTTAAAATATCTGCAAAATCGGCACTAACTGTTTTCAAGGAAAGTAAGAAGTAATCTGTACCAGCATCTGTGCTTAAACTTGCTCCTACTGATTCCACTTTTTCCGCAATTTCTAAACTCGATAAACCATCGCAACCCTTTGTCATTACTGATGATAACAAATGTGCTAAACCAGCTTTTTCCCGGTGTTCATAACAACTACCAGCACGCACAAAAATCCGCCCTGCAATAATATCCGCAGCTTGGTTTTCTACCACCAAAACAACAATGGCATTTGGTAATACAGTGCGATGAATAGAGGAGTTAGAATTATCTATATTTTGCATTCTTAATCAAGAGGTTAATGATTAAAGGAGTCAGGAGGAAGAAGGCAAAAGGCAAAAGGCAAAAGGCAAGAGGCAAAAGGCAAGAGTTCTTAATTTTTAATTTTTAATTTTCTTCCCCCTGCTCCCTACACCCTAGACCCCACACCCTATGACTAATATGGTTTGAGAATAGTAACTGCGTAATTTTGCGGTGAAAGATACTTTTGTGCTAATTTTTGCAGTTCCTGAGCATCAAAGGATTGGATTTCCTGGGGATAAGCAACGGCTAATTCAGCTTGGGCAATGGTATGGTAGTAACCATATAGGGATGTTAACTGATTTGGTGTTTCCATCGCAAAGGCATATTCATTACATAATGACCTACTGGTGCGATTCAGTTCTTGCTCGGTAATACCTATAGTTTGTAAATTTTGCAAATGTTCCTGAATTAAAGACTCTACACGCTCCAAATATTCTGGTTCTAACCAGGCGGTTATTGTCAACAAACTCGATTCCCGTTGTAGGGAAAAATTACTACAAATTGCTTGCACCAGTTGTTTTTCTTCCCGTAAATCATGCACCAAGCGGGAAGTTCGTCCTTGTGCTAATAATACTGATAGGAAATCTAAACCATGACCATCTCGGAGTTGTTCTACACCTGGTGCTATCCAAGCCATCATTAACCGTGCTTGCTCTAGCCTTGGTAAAGTCAACTCTCGACGGCAAATACCTCTAATTACTGGTGCTGGTATTTTATCAGATACAGGACAATCAGAGCGATCGCTAAAATCTGCAAAGCTACTATTTACCAATTCCCAAGCAGATTCTTGTCCAATACCACCTACAACCACCACTGTCATATTTTCTGGTTGGTAGTGAGAACGATGAAAACAGCGCATTGCTTCTGGTGATTGCTGCATTAATTCCTCCTCAGTACCCAACACAGAACGTCCATAGGGATGATTTCGATAGACATTTTTCTGTAGAGATTCATATCCTATCCAATCAGGATCATCAGCACAAGCGCGAATTTCTTCTAAAACAACATCCCGTTCCCGGATAAATTCATCTTTGGGAATTGCCGCATTGAGCAAAAGTTCACCTAAATGGGGTAAAGTCTCTGCTAAGTAAGGAGTAGCTGTAGTCAGAGAGTAATGAGCATAATCATGGCTTGTTGCTGCATTACTCACACCACCCATCTTTTCAATGTTATAATCGAACTCCCCAGGCGGTAAGGTATCTGTACCTTTAAAAATCATATGTTCTAGAAAATGCGCCATTCCGAACCAAGGTTCTGGTTCTAAGGTTGCTCCAGCACGAACCCAAACATCTGCCACTACTACAGGGGTAGTGGGTATCTCCTGATGAATAAATGTCAAACCATTGTCTAGGTGAAAAACCGAGGCTGGAAACACTGTGTTAGTTGAGTATTTGGTCAATTTTTTGTATCTTAAACTACTACAATTTAAGCTAATTTGGCTATCTAAACTCTGAATTTTACTTAATTTAGAATCAATCAAATTATACAGATTTTTATCTTTAAAAGCATCACGAAGAATAAGGGTGTAAGGAAGAGACTGAAATAACTGATAACTGTTAAGTGATAAAGCTCCCAAGCTGAAACAACCTGGGAGCAAAAATTTTTAAGTTCACCACAACGCCGTTTTACCTAAGTTTATGACCTGGTTAAACCAGGTGGGAACGGTAGTTTCTCATTTAAAGTTTCCGGGTACACGCCCGGTTTACTGCCACAAGAACTGATTTGCTCCCTTTTCTTTAAAGACATAGATCAAAAAACTTGAGGGCAGTCACCAACGTCGCAGTGCAACTAACTCATTATAACTATCAAACACAATTTGTGTGTTGCATGATGAAAAAAATTTGGGCATTGGACATTGGGCATTAGTCAGTTGTTATTCTCCCCATACACCCTGCACCCTACATCCTAACCAGGATACCATATAGATTCTATGGTCTGGATGATAGACTCTATAACGTCTCGGTTTTGCTGTTCTAGCAAGACGGTGATATGTCCGAGTTTACGTCGGGGACGAGATTCTGTTTTTCCGTACCAGTGCAAGTAAGCTTGGGGAATATCTATTAATTTTTGCCGTTGCTTTGAATAATCGCTGTGTGAGTTTTCATACCCTAGCAAGTTGACCATCACGGCACTGGGACAATGTAAGGATGTATTAGTCAAAGGTAAACCAGAAACGGCTCTTAGATGTTGTTCAAATTGGGAAGTTTCACAAGCATCTAAGGAAAAATGCCCAGAGTTATGAGTTCGTGGTGCAATTTCATTAATCAGTATTTTACCGTCAGCGGTGATAAATAGCTCAATTCCAAAGATGCCTACTGCTTGTAGACTGTTTAATATTGTATGAGCGATCGCATTAATTTCTGCTGCTTGTTCGGGTGTAATATCCGCTGGTGCAATTACTCTCCGACAAACTTGTTGTTCTTGTTGGGTTTCTACCACTGGATAAGTGACAATTTCCCCATTCACAGAACGCGCCGCAATTATAGCTAATTCTCTCGTAAAAGGAACAAATTCTTCTACTAAGAACTGTGTATTACTTTTATTTACTACCGTTGAAAAAGTTGCTGAATCATGAACTATAAAAGTTCCCTGTCCATCGTAACCATGTCGTCTGGCTTTAAGAACAATCGGAAAACCTAAATATTCTATTTTCGATTCAATATCTGCTGATTTTTCCAGAGCGAAAAACTGAGGAACACGTAATCCTAAATCCCATAAATAGCAAAGTTGATGATATTTGTCTAATAGCGGAGATAAAGCTGCTAACCTGGGACGAAAACAAACACCTTCTGTCTCTAATAAAGATAAAGCATCTAGATTAACAAATTCATTTTCAAAGGTGATGACATCGCATTCTTTAGATAAAAATTCCGTTGCTGCTGCGTCATCAACTGCTGCCAAAACGGTAGCTTGAGCGATAGATACAGCGGGATCATTTTTGCTAGGAGTTTGTACTATTAATTCTATTCCTAGTTTTTTGGAAGCATCCACCATCATCCAGGCCAGTTGTCCACCACCAATTATACCAATACGCTTTATCGACATTCTAACGACTCACGAGTTTCTACACCAGTTTGAGAATTTACACCACTGGCTTTTTTACATAGCTCTTGAATTTGCGAGCGATCTAAAATTGCATCAGTAAAGTCTGCACCTTCGATGTTGACATCAGTAAAGATAGAACGCAACAACAGAGCTTCTAACAAGATAGCATCACTTAAATCAGCCCCGTTCAATTTTACTTCATTAACCAGTGCATTGGTTAAATTTGCTCCATGTAAATTAGCTTTTGTCATCACTGAAGCACTAAAGACTGTTCCTCGCAAGTCAGCACCTGCAAAATTCGCCATTTCCAAGTTAGCGTTGGAAAACTCCGCAGCTTGCAAGCTTTGTCCAGAAAAATCGTGTCTTGCTAACTCTGCATTACTAAATGATAGGGGATGAGTCCAGTCTGCTAGTGCTGGAGATGCCACGCAGCATATTATCACTGTTAACAGCAATGCTAACCCTTGTCGCCAATACATCATTATTATATTAACCAAATTATATTAACCAATTGTAATGTTTCATGTATTTTAGTCTACACGATTATTCTGGCTATGAATCTCTATTTTCCTTAATATTCCGTAATAATTTTCTGTGTTCATCCACCAAAAACTCTTACTTATTCTATCGCAAGACTGATAAATTCATTATTCCTCAAGAGTTAGCGATTACTCACTATTATATTTATATTTATTGATATTAATTGTTTCAAGTAAAGTTTATTGTATTTTCTGGCCGGCCATCTTTATTTCCTGTTATTCTTTTCATTAAGGCTGAACTTAATTTGCTGACTATTCCATTCATAAATTATGGAATTAGCCTTAATCTTATAAGCATTTATTACTTTGTCAAGAATCTGCGATAAATCTATATTCATTAGCTACTCAAACTGAAAACTGGAATTGGTATCCTCATGATGAATCATTACTCTATTGAATGGATCGAAGCTTGGTGCATGGAAAACGGCTGGACAGATTTATTTGTAGAACGCCGTGATAACTATTGGGCATTTCCTCCAGGGGGAGTAATGCCGGAGCCAATTCCGGTTCATGTTTTGAGAGTAATTAAAGAAGAGAATGGATTAACTAATCAGGAACTATTCTGGTCACTGGCCGCTGTAGTGATTACTATCTTATCTGTTATTTATACCTTTGCATTCAAGTGTCCGATACCGTTGGTTTTTGCTTTTGCGTTTAATGCAGTGACAGTGGCACAGCTTGAACCAGAAGATCTCTAAATTATTGATTTTGGCAATTGTTGGTAATTGGGAAAAACTGCTTTCTTTAAGAGTGAAAAGAGAGCAGTTATTAATTTTATATTATCTATGCTTGTGAACTTCGCTGCTTGTTAGAGATATATTTATCATATCTGTGATCGCAGTCAAAAGGCAACAGCCAAGAGGCAATAGTAAAAAAGTTATGATAAGTAATTACAGCAGATTGCAGATCAATTAGGTACAGAATCTAAATTGAAACCTAGATAGCAAGAGAGTTGTACTCCTGACTCCTGCTGTAACTCAGGAGTGATTACTAAGTACCCCCAGACGTGATTGAAAAACCAATAGTTCTGTACTGGTGTATAATATTCTTCTGACAGGACTTGGCAAAGAAGGAAAGGGAGAAGGGGCTAAAATTTTCCGTTAGCCTTTTCTCAACTGTGATAAAAGTTATTTTCGTTACAAATTTAATCAGTATTACCCGTAACATTGCTTCTTATCTACTTATGTAGATGCAGCGCCACACAACCGGAAAAATCCCCCAAACCGGAAAAACCTCTATTGGTAGTCGCTCTCCCAGATAAAATAGTTAAGGAATGTAGCCTATTAATTGACTCATGACCCCTTCACCAGACTTAGATACTATCAATTCTCCTGATACGGACATGAAAGGATACAGTAATTCTGAGGCTAATCCTCTAGATGAATTACCAGATGAGGTGGAAATGTCATTTTTTGACCATCTGGAAGAATTGCGGCGACGTATTTTTTATTCTCTAATTGCTATAGCTTTGGGTGTAGTTGGCTGTTTTATCGTTGTTAAACCCTTGGTACAGCTACTGGAAATCCCCGCCCATGGTATCAAATTCCTACAACTTGGACCCGGAGAATATTTCTTTGTCTCTATCAAAGTCGCTGGTTACAGTGGTTTGGTGCTTGCTAGTCCCTTCATTCTTTACCAAATTATCCAGTTCGTGCTTCCGGGACTAACACGCCGTGAACGTCGTTTGTTGGGGCCTGTGGTTTTGGGATCGAGTGTATTATTTGTTGGTGGGTTAGCTTTTGCTTATTCTCTACTTATTCCCGCAGCTTTGCAATTTTTCATCAGTTACGGTGCAGATGTCGTAGAACAATTGTGGTCAATTGAAAAATATTTTGAATTTGTGTTATTGTTGTTATTTACAACAGGATTAGCATTTCAAATTCCGATTATCCAATTATTGCTAGGTAATTTAGGTATTGTTTCTTCTACACAAATGCTGGCTGGTTGGCGGTTTGTAATTATGTCCGCAGTAGTTTTGGGGGCTATACTTACACCTTCTACTGATCCTCTCACTCAAAGTCTTTTAGCTGGAGCAGTTTTAGGTCTTTATTTTGGTGGTATTGGTTTAGTTAAAGTCACAGGAAAATAAAAAAAACCGCGAACCATCAGATTTCACGGCTTTCAGTATGGTGTGAGGAGCTTAACTAACTATCATCATAGACTAACTATTTCGACCTTGATGGCTTGTATCAGTTTTGGTAACAGAATTTTTGAAAATGAGCATTCAGGAGCACAATAGGCTTAATACTAGATAGTCTAGGGTGGCGTAAGGCATTTGTTGATTTTCATTACTAATAAAAAAATAAAAACCGTGGAGATTTCAATCAATCCACGGCCTTTGGTGTGGTGTGAGGAGACTTAACTAACTATGATATTATCATAATGCATATAACTATTGATGACTAAATTGCCACAACTTTCGTTACATCATTTTGGTTTGATGACATTTATATATTACTTCATTAATCTCAACTCTGGAAAATTTACACTAAAGCACCACCACAACTGGAACCACATCCAGCGGTACAACCATAGCAATAGTCAGCGGTTTGCACTTGACTAATTACTTCTAAACTTCCATTATCTAATAATTTGCTAATTGTCAAGTTTTGTCCATGATGATCTTTTGCTGGTAAATTCATCATTTGGTTGAAGTCGCAATCATAGATATTTCCTAAATAGTCTACTGAGAGTTGATTACGACACATTAAATTCTCAAGGGTATCATAGTTAAATTGCATCTCTAAAAATTGCAAATAGCTGGAGTAAAGTTGTTTACGTTCTAAATGTAACTTTGTTCTCCCGATAGGTAGGTTAGTAATGGTTAATAGGTTATTAAACACAATATCAAAATGTTCTTGCAAGAACATTTTATAAGCTAGTTCTAAGCCTGTTTGTTCAGGAGTTAAGGGAAATTTTTCACTGTTGGGTAATTCGGGATTATACACCAAATCTAAACTTAAATCGGGATTTTTCCCATAACCAACTTGATTCAGCCATTGTAAAGCTTGAATTGAATCATCAAATACACCATTACCGCGCATTTTATCCACATTATCTGCTAGATAACAGGGCAGAGAGGCTACAATTCTGACTTGGTTTTGAGCAAAAAATCCTGGTAAATGACCAAATCCTTCAACAAAATAAATGGTTAAATTTGACCGGACAATTACTTCTTTACCTGCTCCTTTTGCTGCTTCTACCAAGGGCTTAAAACCAAAGTTAATTTCTGGTGCACCACCAGTTAAATCGACGATTTCAATTTCTGGGAACTTATAAATTAGTTCAATCAATTCTAGACAAGTTGCTAGGGAAAGTTCTTCTGTTCTTTTGGGACTTGCTTCTACATGACAATGATTACAAGCTAGGTTACAACGCTTCCCTAGATTAATTTGTAAAACATTTATTTCTTTTTTGGTTAACGGTGAGGTTAGTTTAGTTTGAAAGGGTGTAATTCCTGTTGGCACGATAATTTATACCTTAATCAACTTGATCGGTTGGTATTTTTGATTTTTAACCAATTTTGGGGGTTTAAGGGACGCTTTAAATGTCTATAAAAGCTATAGTTTGTGATTCTGAAAGTAACGAAGTGCAGTTAAGAATCTCGATTTTGTGTTAAATCGTGATATGCATTTACTATGCGATTGCTCAATTCCGCTCCTCTAACTCCCCTGTAACTCACAAGCAGCAAGTTTTATGGTCGGTTTTAAATGTCCTTTATAAAACTTAATTATGATAGTTTAGCGTGCGCTACGCACAATTGGTAATTATTCTAACAGCACCCACCGCCGTCATAATACCAGGTGGAATCTGTCACCATTATTTCTGTAGGTTTTAACGCTGCTAGTTTTGCGGCTGTTTTATCACATACTGCTGCGGGTATACCAAGTTGTAAAATATGCCCTGCTGCATCATCAAAAAATGGTTGTTTCCCTGCATAAATTGCTGTTTTGCCTGTGAAAATACAAGCTCCATCTTCAGGGATATCAACTTTGAAGGAAACGGAATCAAGACTTTCTAAGAGTATATTTTCTTCGAGGTTATAAGTTTGTCTATCTAATAATCTATAAGGGCGACGGGCGCGAATTTCAATTTTTCCAAAGCCAGCATTTATAATTAATTGGGTATATTCTTGATAGGTGAGTGCGCCTGATAAACATAAGGCGCGTAGTCTTTCATCTTGTTGTAAATGTTTAGGAATAGAACGAGTAGTAATGGGGTCACTCATTTGCAATCTTCCACCTGGTTTCAATACTCGATATGCTTCTTTTAACGCACGAGTTAAATCTGCTGGTTCAAAAATATTGAACAGACAATTTTGTGCTAATACATCTACTGAGGCATCTGTAATAGGTAAGTTAAATGCATCTCCTGGGTAAATTTTGACAAAACTGGTATCAAACCAAGGATTTTCTTGAGCAGCAATTTCTAGGTTACGTGCAGCCGCTTCGCGCATTGCTTCCAGTGGTTCAATAGCAATTACAGCACCGGGACGACGAGAAAAATAAGCAAATTGTAATGCTTCTAAACCACCACCAACACCAACATATAAAACAGTAGGTTGATTTGCTAGTTCATTAGTATGAACAGTTGTACCACAACCATAATTCATTTCCTGGATTGGTAAGGGAATTTTTAATCCTGGTAATTGCAGGGGTGTACTTTGGACACAACATAGTCCTACTTCTGGTGTTTGGGCAACTTCGCTGTAAAATTGGGCTACGGTTTCTAAATAAGTCATTGCTGCTATTTGGTATTAACTGTGTATAGATCAATTGTGCATATTAGTATAGTCAAGTATGGATTGGATGAGTTTTTCCTGAGAATTTCTTAAACTTAATCACGTTAATCACGCAATACGTAACCGACACCACCCACGGTTTGGAGGAGACGCTTTTCGTTGTTGGCTTCGAGTTTTAGGCGTAAGTAACGAATGTAAACTTCTATAACGTTGGAATCACCCATGAAGTCGTAACCCCAGACTTCTTCTAAAATGCGATCGCGTGTAATTACCTGTCGCGGATGGGTGAGTAAATAGTCCAGTAAATCAAATTCCTTTGCAGTCAACTCAACTAAACGCTGTCCTCGGTAGACTTCGCGCGTACTCCGATTTAAACTCAAATCATCAAACATTAAGATATCTGCGCTATCTGTTTCTTTACTTCTACGTAAATGAGCGCGGACTCTGGCTAATAATTCTTCCAAACGGAATGGTTTAACTACATAATCATCAGCACCAGCATCTAAACCAGCCACGCGATCACTCACTTCATCTTTAGCAGTTAATAAAATTATCGGTACTTTATCACCCGTAGCTCGCAAGCGACGACAAATTTCTAAACCAGAAACACCAGGTAGCATCCAATCTAAGATTATTAAATCTAGATATAACTCTCGTGCTGCTGTCAGTGCAGTCAGTCCATCATAAGCTACGCTAACTTGATAGCCTTCATAACTCAATTCTAATTCTATAAATCGAGCCAATTTGACTTCATCTTCAACCAGTAAGATGTGTGTCATAACAATATTTGGTATTTTAGCAGAGGATGGTCATATTAATACAAAAACAGACAAATTTTCGACACCAGTTCATTATGGCGAAAACAAATATAGGAATCCAGTTTGATTCCTGTATCCCTTACAGGAGGCAAAGCCATATTTACTTGTGTAGGCAGGTAAAAGGCAAGAGGATTTTAGAAAATTCAGCTATACCTAACTTCGCAAAAATCAAGTAGGACTGGGATATATAGTGAAATCCAGTGAAAAAAGTTTAATGCTTTCTTCCCTTTTGCCTCCTTTCACCATATACCTGATCATTTTGCATACCACATAGCCCTACTGAAAGTAATTGATAATGATATAAGATATCGGTTTACAGATCAACAGATAATGGTGATGCGAGTAAACTAATCATAAATATACTTCCTTCCCCCAACCGAGAGCGTACACTTACATGACCACCCATACTTTCGATAAAAGTCTTAACGATTGACGATCCCAAACCACAACAAGCAGTAGAAGAAGTACGTGCTTCATCTACACGGTAAAATCGCTCATAAATTCGTGCTTGATTTTGCAAAGTAAAACCATAACCTTGATCAAAAACTTTAATAATTGCCTCTTCACCTTGCAAATTTAACTTAATAAGTATAGGCGTATCTGTTGGGGAATACTTAACAGCATTATCAATCAAGTTTAGTAAAATATGTTTTAAACGATTTAAATCTATTTGAAACTGAATTACCTGATTAATTGACTCAACTTTTATAGGAGCATCCACTATTGGAAGATAGACAAGTTTTAGGAGAAGATAAGGATAAACAAGTGTGGATTAGCAACCATGAACCAGGATAAAAAAGAACGGC
>CAKZGI010000285.1 GCA_936914905.1 uncultured Trichormus sp.
TGCATTTCAGCTTGGGCTAACAAGTCTTGAAACTGATGGTTAGTTATTCCCAGTAAAAGTGTTTGTGGAGATGATAGAGATTTTACCAAAATTACCCACCCCAACGCATCTTTTTAAAGATAGGACGGTTAATTACAGTATTGATAGATGATTCTAGTTGAGCAGGACAAGTATATTTTACGGTAGTTGGTAGTGTAACAGGAGTTTGTGCTTGAGTCATTTGCTCGTTAAAACTAACTTGAATCCCCAAAAATAATAGTATCAAGTGCATAGAAATTTTATGGGAAATCTTCATACTAATTAATGGTAGATTGAATCGAAATGTTTTTATATGTAAAAAGCCCATGATAGTATATTCTATACTAGTCATGAGCTAAATAAACTTATTGACCCTACAACGGCAAACTCAATCAACGGCAAACTCAATAATTCTTTTCGCTAAATGTGGTAATATTACAATTTAGATAGAAAAAGAATTATTCCTATTCTTCCTCTTCCTCTTCATATTCTTCAAACACTTCGTCTATTAGTTCTTCTGCTCGCTCATCGGAAATCTTCAATACTTCCTGAAGCTCAAACAGATAATCTTGATCTGATTCTGATATATCTTCTTCCATCCCCACCACTAATATAGCGGTAATATAAGCGGTTTCACGATAATTCTTTTTTGTTAAGGATGCAATCGCACTGGGAATTAAATTCTCTGCTTTTTCTTTCTCTCTCAAGGTATTGACTTTTGCTGTCAACTGATCGAAATCTTCCTCAGCGTATTCTTCAAACACTCCAATACCTTCTAGCATTTCCGCTAATGGGTATTCTTCGGTGGGGATAATCCCTTCACCATCAGCAGAGGCTGAAAAAAGTCCCATAATAGCGATCGCTACTTCTGGTTCTAACTTCACTTTACTGCTGCGGCTTTTGAGCAAGTCACATTTAGACATAAATATCCTTGGATTTAGCTAACTTCTAAGATTCCCAAATGATTGCAGAAAATTACAGATACTGTTACTTTTTTTCATACATTTCCAGACAAAAGTAATTTTTTCAACTTAAATTGTTTGTCTAAACTCAGCTAAAGAAACATTATCAGCTAAAGTACCTCTCTACTGAAGAAGAATAGCTTAACCAGTAGGAGAACGTAGCCACTCATCAATAGCAAGTTTCAAAAATCTCCAGCCATCCTCAATTTTCGACCTGGAATCTTAACATGTAATGCTTGACGGAGGACTGCTTGAACAGGTAGCCGTAAGTATGTTGAAGTGTCTTCGATTGTTAAAACATCAGGTAATGTTGCTTGATTCATGAATGACTCCGTTGGTGTCAGAATGGTGTTGAAGTAGAAGTGTAGTTATTTCGAACTACAGCCCAGTTTCAGCAATTATTCGTACAGTAGAATACTTACAACTTAGTGCCGCACTCAGAACAGAAGTTATGGTTAGGCGAGTTTTTTGTCCCACAATGACTGCAAGCAACTGGCTCATCTGTATTTGTCGGTGCAGGTTTTGGCAAACCAAACATCTGCGCATTACTCTTACCAGGGGCTACCATCGGATAGCAGTTTTCATCTCTGGTAACATGAACGTTGACAATCACTGGTCCATTGTGTGCCAGCATTTCAGCAATTTTATCTGCTAATTCTTCCCGGCTGCTAATCACCATCCCTTTGATGCCATAAGCCTGTGCTAACAGCTCAATATCTGGCATCCCTACTTCCATATTTGAGCAGGAATAACGTTCACCATAAAAGGCTTCTTGCCATTGACGCACCATTCCCTGCCAACCGTTGTTTAAAATTACAGTCTTGATATTTATCCCATACTGTGCTATAGTACCCAATTCCTGTAAGCACATTTGGAAACTGGCATCACCGCTAATACAGATCACTTCTTCATCAGGGAAGGCTACTTTAGCACCCATAGCCGCAGGGACACCAAAACCCATTGTTCCTAAACCTGCGCTAGAAATCCAGCGTCTAGGTCCATTTTTGAGGAATTGTGCTGCCCACATTTGATGTTGACCAACATCGGTGGTATAAAAAGCATTGGGTGCTTGACTCCCAACTGCCACAATTAGCTCTTGGGGAGAAATGCTGTCAGCATGATGAGGCACAACCAAGGGATAATCTTGTTTCCAACGGTTAATTAGATTTAACCATTCTTGATTTTTATTAGGTGTAGTTTTTCCCCTTGCGTCTTGACATCGCCGGAGTAAATCAGTTAAAACACTCTTGACATCGCCAACTATAGGAACTTCAGGAACGCGGTTTTTACCAACTTCTGCCGGGTCAATGTCGATGTGAATAACTTTAGCACGAGAAGCAAATTCACCTAATTTTCCTGTTACACGGTCATCAAATCTTGCACCAACACAAATCAGCAAATCACAATCTGTAACCGCAAAATTAGCGTAAGCAGTACCGTGCATCCCTAACATTCCTAAAGATAGGGGATGATGTTCATCAAATGCACCAATACCCATAAGGGTTGTGGTGACGGGTATATTAAATAATTCTGCCAGACGTTTAACTTCTGCGTGGGCATTGGCTGCGATCGCACCCCCACCAACATATAATAAGGGTCTGCGACTTTCCCTAATCAACTGAATCGCCGCATTAATTTGTCGGGGATTACCTTTAACTGTAGGACGATATCCAGGTAACTTGACTGAACCAGGTTCTACAGGCAGATAATCAAATTCTTCCAAAGCCACATCTTTGGGAACATCTATCAAAACTGGTCCTGGTCTGCCTGTATTGGCAATGTGGAACGCTTCAGCCACAATCCGCGGCATATCTTTGGGGTCACGGACTACATAAGAATGCTTGACAATGGGCAGAGTAATACCGTAGATATCTGTTTCTTGGAAAGCATCTGTACCAATTGCCGCTCGTGGTACTTGTCCTGTCACCACAATCATCGGAATGGAATCCATGTAAGCTGTGGCAATACCTGTCACTAAGTTGGTCGCTCCAGGACCAGAAGTACCAAAACACACTCCTACTTTACCTGTCGCGCGGGCGTAGCCGTCAGCCGCATGGGAAGCACCTTGTTCATGTCTAACAAGAATGTGTTTAATTGTACCAGTTGCTTCTACTTTATACAGGTCATCATAAATCGGTAGAATTGCCCCACCGGGATAACCAAAAATGTACTCAACACCGTGACGGAGGAGACTATCTAACAAGGCAAACCCGCCAGAAGCCCTTGTGGGAGCGACAATTGGTGAGTTAGAGACAGGAGACTTTTGGTGATTTTCAGATTGTGGGAGACTTATTTGAGAAGGCGATTCTCCTGCGGAGACACTTTGTGAACGCACGGTTAACCTCAAAATATAACTAAAGTTAAGGCTTAGATTCTGTATTTATAATTTCATTTTAATGGCAAAGCTCTTATTACCAATGCTTAGAAATCTCTATTTATCAGCATTAAGGATGGATTATGATTCTACAGGATTTAGATCACATCTTGCAAGACTCTCCTGGTATTGTGCCAAGTCCAGAAACCGATAACTAGGACAGTGAGACTCATTCCGGACAGCACCACTGGCAATCCAAAGGCGTTAACCAGCTTGGTTGTAATCAACAGAGGTGCAGAGAGGGCAATATTAATGGCATGATTTTGAAACCCAAATACCTTACCATGCATTGCTGGCGGAGTGTTTTGTTGAATCAAAGTTTGCATTGGCACGTTAATTAGGGCTGCACCTAAACCTAAGAAAACGGACAGTCCCAACACTAAAGCTAGGTTCTGAATAAAAATAAACATTCCTAATGCCACTGCCATAAATATAAAACCAATCAAAGGCAAAGGCTTACGATCTAATTTCTGTCCAAAGTGTCCTATAATCCCTGCACCTAAAACCATTCCTACGCCAGCCGCTGCCACAAAAAAGCTAAAATCAGTTTGCTCTAAGTTTAACTTTGCAGCTAATCTAATGGATAATTCCAGGAGTGCAGCAAACACGCAGTACAAAGCGACGATTTGCAGCATAGCATTCCAGATGAGTCCATTTTGTTTGAGATACCGCCAACCTTGTAAGAATTCAGTTAAGGGATTAGCTACAGAGGTTTGCCGATCTTCTTTAAAACGAATGGGTAGCATAATTGCCGCAGACAAAAGGTAGAAACCACCTACTAATATTTCTTTACCAAATTCAAAGTTGAGATATTCAGCCCAGTGCAGAATTGGCTTGCCCACAGCATAGCCAACAATTAATGCTCCCATCATGGTGCTGCTAAATAAGGCATTGGCAGCCATCAGATTCTCTCGTTTCACCATTAGGGGTATAGTAGCTTGTTCGGCGGGAGCAAAAAACTGTGTCACAGTGGAGATACCAAAATTAAGTGCTAATAATATTCCTAACTGTCGTGGCAAGAATGGTATACACAGGGTCAATAACCCACGGATAAGATCAGAACCAATCATGATCACCCTTTTTGGCATCCTGTCAACAATAACACCACCAGCAGAACCAAAAAAAATGGCTGGCAGGGTAAAGGCCATGTATAAATAAAAGCGCCCTGTCCCTTCTGACAAATTAGCAGGTAAGTATTTTTTCTCTAATAAGTCAATCATTAGGATTAGTAAAACCTTATCTGCTAACTGGGAAATCAGTTGCCCAATCCACAGAAGCATAAAATTGCGGTTTTTTAGCAGTGCGGCAAAGCCGTTATTGACAGCAGTTGGTTCAGTGGGAAACATTTAGATACTATTGACTAAGGTAATTGGGCATGGGGCATTGGGCATGGGGCATGGGACATGGGGCATGGGGCATGGGGCATTAGGAAAATTACTTCGCCATCTCCCCCATCTCCCTCATCTTCCGCATCTCCCCCATCTTCCGTGTCCCCAGTCCCCAATCCCCTTCTTATTCATAGTGTTTTAGTAACAAATGTAAAAATTCAGCAGCATTCAGACGATTCTGGGGCTGGGAACACCCAATTGATTGATCTACCCAATAACCTTGTACCGTTTGGGGCGATCGCCACATTGATAAATGCTCTACTGATGGATCGGCATAAAAATTATCTTCCCCACTACTTAAAATAGCAGAACTCCAATGGGTAAAATAATCATGACTCAAGCGATGTATTGGGAAATTACCCCATAGTGGGACTCCCCAGCCATCTATAGCAATAAAAGCTTTGACATTACCGCCCAAGACTTGCCACTTGGTAGCAGCGATAATTGCGCCAATTACACCAGCACTAAAGCTAATGAATATAACAGGCGATTCTAGCTTATTACTCAAGCGATGCCTACGGCGATCAAAGTTATCATGCAAAAACTGCAAAATATGAAATCCTGATAAAGCTAAAATACCTTCCCCTGGAAAAGTAAGTATATCTACTGCGATTCCATTGATGGTTATATCAGTCGCTGGGTTTAAGCATTCTGCAATAAAGCTTTCAGTTAATTCTGGTTCATGAATTCCAGGGCAAATAATAATAGTCATTTACTTTGTTATATTGGCAATTATCACACTTTTCTTTCTTTAGAAAGATTAAATATTTTAGATTCAATATTTTAAATATTATGTATTTGCATCAAATTGCACCTTTGATTTAGTTTTTTTAAGTTAAAAATTACACACAATTGGCACTGATAAATAAAAAACACAGTCTCCTATGTAAGGTAATAACAACACTATGCCTTCAGATGTATATTTTTGTGTTTATCTCTATCCTATCCCCCTGGAAGGGATAATAATGAACAAGTATGGGTCATGATACAGTCATTCCCACTTACAATCTCGCCATTTTGGTTATATTGAGGAAATTATTGTGGTTGCAACTCCAGAAAAACTGCAACATACTCACGAGCATCTACCAGGCCATGACCGAGTAGCTGTATTGCTCATGGGCTACGGTGAAGTCGAAAGCTACGAAGATTTCGCTAATTATAATGAACAGGCTTTAAATCTACTTACTGCCAAATTCGCTCCAGTACCCACTTGGATTTATCCCCCCCTAGCAAAACTATTGGCGTTATTTGACCGTCATGAGTGGGGACATACACATCATGATTTCATCTCTCCACATAATGCTATTTTTGAACGGCAACGGGCTGGAATTGAACACAAATTACAACATAAGTGGGGTGGTGGTATTCAAGTTTTCAAAGCTTTTAACTTTTGCGCTCCTTTTTTGCCTAAACAGGTTTTAGCAGAACTCAAAAATCAAGGTTTTGAAAAAATATTAATTTATCCGTTGTTGGTAGTAGATTCTATTTTCACCAGTGGCATAGCTATTGAGCAAGTTAATAATGCTCTAGCTGAATTAGCTGATGGTGATGAACATTGGGTAAAAGGAATGCGTTATATTCCTTCTTTCTACAATGAGCCTGAATATATTAATTTAATGGCGCGTTTGGTAGAAGAAAAAATTAATTCTGACTTAGCAGATGCCTACCTACCTTCACAAATTGGCATTGTGTTGATGAATCATGGTTGTCCTCACAAAGCCAAAGGATTTACATCTGGTGTTGATGAAAGTCAAGCACTTTACGAATTAGTCAGAGAAAAGTTAATTAACCGTTATCCTTTAATTTCTGTAGGTTGGTTAAACCACGATACACCGCTAATTGACTGGACACAGCCAAATGCTACCCAAGCTGCAAAAAATATCATTAAATTGGGTGCAGAAGTGGTAATGTTTATGCCAATTGGCTTTGCTACAGAAAACCACGAAACATTGTTAGATGTTCATCACATCATTCATGATTTAGAAAAACAGCATCCGAATGTGGATTATTTACAAATGGCTTGTGTAAATGACGATCCCCAATTTTTGGATATGGCTGCTGAATGGGCAAATGGTCATATTGCAGAGTTGATGCGAGAAGAAGCTAAGGAAGTTAATGTGCAGTTGGCTTTAACTCATCATCATCACCATCATCATTAGGTGATTGGAAAATTAGGTGATTGGAAAGAAGAGGGTGCAGGATGTGAGAAGAATAATTTTTTGTCTCTTGCCTTTTACTTGACCGAAACAGGGTGTGGGGTGTAGGGAAACTTACCTACTGCGCTGGGTTTGGAGAACCCAGCCCTCTACACCTCTTTCAAACATAACCTCTTTCAAACATAAATTTCGTAAACGACCCAACTATGAATTGGGGGTTTTTTATTTGGAAGTCCCTTGAAGTAATTTTTATATTATTTTGAGACATAATCTCCAGTATTACTTTATCCGGTATTACTTTATTCTGTTATTAGATTTTTCAATCTAACGAAATAATTTTAATACCAGTATCCAGATGAAAACAACTACAGCGAATATTCACAGTCAGCCACCTACACCAAGCTATTCACCTTCTGTACCCCTTCATGTGTACCGGGAATTAGTTGCGGAGTTACAGGCGGTACAGGCTAAGTTAGATGTAGTCACCAGGCATAATCAGAAATTGTCCCAGGAAAATCAACAACTGCGGCAAGAAATTACTAAAGTGGTTCAGTCTTGTTTAGAACTGCAAAAGTTAGTAGACTCTTCAGTACCTGTCTCTCAACCAGCTAAACACACTAAAGCTGATGTCCTAAACACTATACGGGGGTATGAGCCATTACTAGGTATTGAAGCTAAAGCTAAAGCTAAATATGCAAATAAACCACCTGCGAAAACAGCATCTCCTCCACGTCAACCAACTCCCAAACCACCTCAAAAAATCCGACGTGAGGTTTTTTCTGTACCTGTTATAGATATGAATTTTCCCTCTTCAGCACCAGTTTTCATAGATGAAAAAGAAGTAACATATTATACTGATCATGAGTCTGAATTAAAGGGACTGAATAGTTGGTGGTTAATAATTACTATTGTCTTAATTATGATTACTGGTTTTGGTGCTGGGTATTTAGTTATGCGTCCTTTATTGCAAAATCAGAGTCAGAGTCGTTAGCTATTCAACACCTATGAATCCATTTCTTCATCATCCTAGTTGACTACTGACTGCTGATTACTTACATGATTAAATTTTACCCGCAAGAGGTAAATTCACCTTCAATCGTTTAAACATTGCTTCCCGCCCTTGCATTGCTAAGGTATCATTTAAGGGTGAAAGTTGAATTTCTTCCTGATATTTCAACCTTAAGGCCGTTTGAATTAACCAATCTGCTACAAAGGGATTTTTCGGTAACAATGGCCCGTGAGAATAGGTTGCGATCGCATTCTGATAAAATGCACCTTCTGTACCATCTTCACCATTATTACCTAAGCCGTACACCACGCGCCCCAAGGCTTCCACTTTACCTAATTTAGTGCGTCCACCATGATTTTCAAACCCGACTAAATAGGGCTTAGTTCCTATCATTGCTTCCAGTTCTTGTGCAAGACGTGAAGCTGTAACTTCTATAACCAAATTACCAATACAACGTTTCGTATTTTCACCAGGATGGATAGAAACTAAATCTAATATTCCTAAACCTTCAATTCTTTGTCCCAAGCCTGGTTCATAATAATGTCCTAGTAGTTGGGGAGAACCACAGGTAAAAACCCCTGGTGTACCATTTTCGATTTTTTCCCGCATTGCGTCAGCTTTTGCACCTTGTAAGTCCCGCATCACGATTTCTTGCTGACGGTCTTGTGCGCCTCCACCGACTATCACATCCACTGATTTTAGATCATCTGGGGTGGAGTTTTGGTCTAAGGGCAATACTGTGACGTTATATTCCCGCCATTGTGCGCGACGTTCTATAATTATAACATTTCCGCGATCGCCATAGGTACTCATCAACTGAGGATATAACCAGCCTATAATAATTTCCATTTGTCCAGAACTCATAAATCCTTACTTTAACAATTCAAATTAATGTGCGTTCAATGTTACCTCATTTTTTCTATTTCTCCATTTTATCTGGGAATTTTGTAGTTTATGTAACAGTATTTATTTTAACTTGTCACAATAATTAATAAAAAGCTAAAGTCTCAATTTTACTTCGACTGATAAAACTACAGAAATAATAGGGTTTTCTTCACAAACGCATAAATTAATAAATATATGGATTGTCAAACTGCTACTTTAGTCTACCAAGCAGAAAATCATCTCGACAAAATTCAGGAGATTTTTCCAGAAGCTTGGAAGTTTTTAGAAGAACAAGCTTTTGCTTATGTTCATGGCAAAGCAGACGAATTTGATTCCTCTGTTAAAAAGTTAGTTGGGGAAACAAATTTTAAATTCAGAATGGTTCACCGTGATGATAAAGACCAATTAACAAAAGATTTGAGTGAGCTATTAGGTGATATCACTTCGCGTCTATTGTTAGAACAGCATTTTTCTCAAGTTGTTGGTCAGCAGATTTTCTTTAGTACAATTTGTTGTAGCAGCCATCTTACCACAGACCATGAATTAAGTTTAGAAGAAGTTTTACCTTTACAACGTGGTGCGGTGAAATTGCAATAGCAAGAAAATTACATTCTCATCACTCTACCAAGGGTTGATCATCGTCTTTTTTATCGGGAGCATCCCAAATGTGTAAGTTTATTTTTCCTTATAACTTATCCAAGGGATAAAATAAATGTTCGTGCAGAGTGCCGTAGGCATACCGCAAAGGACACAAATAACGCGAATGAAAGAGAGCTTAAAGGGGTTTTTGAATTAGTCCTGTGATTTTTGCATAAAGACTGGGATACTCCCTTTTTAGAAACACTATTCTGTTGGTAAATCATTAACTTGTAGTAAATCCAAATCCCTTTCAAATATCTCATCAATGGGTAACATTTCCCCAATAGTGGTCATAAATTTATGATCTTTTGTTGCCCGAATTATTGTACCATCATCTAAACAATATTCATACACTTCCTGCACACCCCGATGATGCCATTGTGCTATTGGTTGTGTATAGATATTTCCATTTTTACCAACACTGAAAACACTGCACTCAATCCTTTTCTCGACAATTTCCCCAATAGGAATCAAACCATATTCAACAGTCAAAACCTCCGTTTCATAACTTAAACAATACTCGGCAAATTTCAACATATCTGCAAATAGCTTTTCTGCAACTTGCTTCTTCACCCCATTTTTCATTGCACCGTCAATAAACTTTTCTTCCTGCTTCTGCATTTCCGAAACTTTCTTTTTACCCATAGCGCGACGCAGTAAGTCGGCTTGTCCTAAAGAATAACCTGCCATATCTTGAGCAATTTTCATAATTTGCTCTTGATAAACCATAATTCCATAGGTTTCATTTAAAATAGGTTCTAAAATTCCTGTTTCATATTCAATTTCTTCCCTTCGATGTTTACGGTTAATAAACTTAGGAATCAATCCTGCATCTAATGGTCCAGGTCGATAAAGTGCCAAAATAGAAGAAATATCTTCGATATTAGAAGGCTTCAAATCTCTCACTATCTGCTTCATTCCCGAAGATTCTAATTGAAATACACCTTCCAAATCTCCAGATTCTAATAATAAATATGCCTTTTGTACTTCTTTAGGTAATGTACTATATTGACCTTTAGCTAATATATGTTGTGCTTTTCTTTCTTGACCAGTAATTTCATCGGTGTCAATTTTGTAACCATTAGTTACTTGAATTAAATCAATAGTTTTTTGAATCAGAGTCAGGTTACGTAAACCCAGAAAGTCCATTTTTAATAGACCTAATGATTCCAAATCTTCCATAAAATATTGGGTAATTACGGAACCATCATTATTTCGTTGTAAAGGAACAATTTCGTCTAAAGGTTCGGCAGAAATAACCACACCTGCTGCATGAACACCAAAGGTTTTATTCGTTCCTTCAATTCGCATAGCCATATCTAGCCAATGACGAACTTTAGGATCATGATCATATTTTTCTTTAAACTCTGGTGCTGGTGTTTCATTAGAAACCATGACTTTGAGTTTAGTTGGTTTTCCCCGTACCACTGGAATCATTTTCGCCATTTTGTCAGCTTCCCCATAGGGAATATCCAACACTCTAGCCACATCTTTTAATACTGCTTTTGATGTTAAACGGTTAAAAGTAATAATTTGGGCAACTCTATCAGCACCATATTTGTTAGTTACATATTCAATTACTTGATCTCGTTTCTCAATGCAAAAATCCGTATCAATATCAGGCATTGATTTCCGTTCTGGGTTCAAAAATCGCTCGAATAGTAAACCATGATGTACCGGGTCAATATTAGTAATTCGCATGGCATAAGCGACCAAAGAACCCGCGGCAGAACCACGACCTGGTCCCACAGGAATATTATTATCTCGTGCAAATTTGATGTAGTCCCACACAACTAAAAAGTATGTAGAGAAACCCATTTTTTGCAGCATCTTTAATTCATATTCCAATCTTTCTTTATAAACTTGATCTACTTCGCTGCGAGATTTGCGATTTAATCTTTCTAAAAGTCCTTGCCAAGCAATTTCTTCTGCGTAAGTATCAGGAGTGTGACCAGAAGGAATAGGAGGAGTAGGAATTTTAGGCTCATCCATAATATGGTAAGGCTCGATTTTATCCCCTACTTCTTCCGTTGTGGCAATCGCTTCAGCAATGAAATCATCTGGTAAATGATCACGAAATAGCTGTTGCATTTCTTGGGCAGATTTGAGATATTCTGTGCCGCTATACCTCATTCTTTTATCTTCACTAATTAGCTGTCCTGTTTGAATACAAAGTAAAGCGTCGTGTGCTTCTACGTCAAAGCAAGAAATGTAATGGGAATCATTGGTAGCAATGAATTTAATGCCTAATTCACGGGCAATTTTCACAATTTCGACGTTAACAATTCTGTCTTCTTGTGAACCGTGGTCTTGAATTTCTAAATAAAAATCTTCACCAAATACTTCTTTATACCATTTAGCAACTTTCCGGGCGGCATCTGGTCTATTACTGAGAATTGCTTGGGGAATTTCTCCAGCTAAACAGGCGCTGGTGACAATTAAACCTTCGTTATATTCTTTGAGCAAATTTTTATTAATACAAGGACGGGAAAAAATACCTTTACCTTGCACACCTTGAAGGTGAGAGACTGTGGTTAACTTAACTAAATTTCTATAGCCTTTTGTATTTTTAGCTAAAACAACTTGATGATATTTAGGACGGCGTTCTTGTTTTTCAATATCACCGTTAATAACATACATTTCGTTGCCAATAATTGGCTTAATATTCTTACTACGACAGATTTTTATCAGTTCAACAGCGCCATACATGACACCATGATCTGTGAGGGCGATCGCTTTCATCCCCAGTGTGATCGCTTGATCTACTAACTCTGGTAATTGACTTGCTCCATCGAGCAAACTATAGTCACTGTGAATATGTAAAGGTACAAAAGACATAAGCAATTAAAAATTCAACAATTAAAAATTAAAAAATCAAGATGCAGTAACAGCTTAACAGTTTTTCTCCACAATGACCTCTAAAAATGCGAAACTTTTCTCCTGACAACTGATGTTCTAGTAGAGACAAATATAAAATAGTATCCACCATGAACAAAATTAAGGCTATTACCTAGTTAAAGTGTATTCCTCTCACCTTACAAATCATCATTACCCTAGTCTTGGTAATCATCTTAGGTATGGCTTTAGGCGGAGGAAATCCTAGCTCCAGCAATACCACCTTAATTACTAACTTAGTAATTCCCACTGAATTAGTGTTAAAAGCACTCCGCGCCTTAGCTAAACCTTTAATTCTAGTAGCAGTGCTGCACACCTTCATGACTACCAATCTTCCCGGTACAGCTGGTAGACGGTTAGCAGTGCTGCTTTTAACTAACACCACAGTAAGTATTCTTGTGGGACTCTTAGTAGCCAACATTTTACATCCAGGTACTTGGGGAACTTTAGTAGCCCCAGGTAGCACAGAAATCACTCCTCAAAGTTTCGACCCTTGGGGATTATTTAAAGATGCCGTACCAGAGGCCATCCTCAAACCCCTGGTTGATAATAATGTCATCCAACTCATCGTTATCGCCCTCAGCTTTGGTATAGTTTTACGAACATTAAAATCAGAATAAATCAATGCTGGAAAGACAGCATACCAACCAATTCAAGATGTAATTGCCATATTATTTGAAGCAATTATCCGTATCCTCAACTGGGTAATTGCCTTAGTACCTATAGCAGCATTTAGTATAGTCGCCAAAATCATTACCGCAAGAGGCTTTGTAGCATTTCAATCCTTAGCAGCCTTCATCTTAGGAGTGTTGGTAGCCTTATTTTTACAAGCTTGTTATTACCTCACCAGAGTGAAACTTGGTTCTTGGGTAAACCCGGTGAAATTCTTAGCTGGTGGTGCTAATGCCTATTTAACAGCCTTTTCCACCTCTTCTTCAACTTCAACAATAGGAATGCCCATCACTTTTGAAGTTTCACAAACAAAAATTGGTTTCAGAGAATCTTCTGCGTCTTTAGGCGTATTAGTCGGCGCAAATTCCAACAATGATGGCACAGCCCTTTATGAAGCCATGTCTGCATTGTATATTTCCCAAGTCATTGGGCAATATCTGAGTTGAGGACAGCAATTAGTTGTCGTTCTCACATACATTTTTGCCTCAGTGGGTGCAGCAGGTATTCCCAATGCTGGACTAGTAACGATAACCTTGGTTTTAACTTCCGTAGGCTTACCGACACAGTATATAGCTTTATTGGTGACAGTAGACTGGTTTTAGATCGTTGTCGCACGGCAATAAATGTCATGGGAGATATGACTGTCAGTGCTTTACTAGATGGGAAAAAGCCCCGTTCTATAGACGAGGCGTAATCAGTTATCAATTGCCAGTTATCCAATGCTCAATTTTTTAAGACTGGTGATGTCCTTTAGCATCGGAATGTTTAACCAAGCACCGTTCTAAAAGTTGGATTCGCCAAAGTAAGGCAAAGCGGTGAGGATTCCATATCAACTTAGTTTTAGGACTAAATAAGGGTTGGTTCAAATAATGCCAAAGAGGGAATTTAATTTTTGTGTTTTTAGAAGCCATATGAGGAACAAGATTTTATAAAATTGCTTCAGGAGTAGTTGTGATTTTATTGAATAATTAAATTTCAACTACTAAATACCTTTTACATACAAGATTAAACCAATATTTTTTGATTGTCTTGGTGGAAATCGCGGAAGTTAAGAAAGTTTAACTTTTGCATTGTTCAAAAAAGTTTGACTAAATCCTGCATTTGTTGCCGGTCCGAACTTTAGTATGGGGGAAGACTGAAAAGAAAGGTTTGATAAGCCATGGATATTTGTCTAGCCACTTCATCAATAGGTACACAACCAATACTTGTCCCCAACTCAGGAACAGTGACTATATTAACTTGTTTTTGTGAACAATTATAGTAGCATTTATTATGTTGACGAATTGCCAACAGAGTTGACCACATACCTTGATACACATGATCTTTACCAGCCATAGATATGGGCATTCTGAGAGTGGGAGTATGAGCGATAAAAGGATGTAAAGAGTAATTTATTTCTACAATTAAGGATGAACCTATAGGTTGATCTCCTAAATACTCTTCTTGAATGCCTTTTTGTAATAATTCTTCTACATCTTCACCAGAAAATCTGAGAACTGCTGCATCAATATTATTGTTAGCAGACGACAAGCAACTAGAGGCGGTAACTACACAATCGAAAAAAGCCAAATCTTTAAAAGTGCCATTAACTATTTCTACATTAGGTAAGCCTTCAAAATAATCTGTAAAAGTTCTGCATAAAAAAAATTTTAGTATCTAGCAAAATCAGTTTTAAGGGAATATTATAACCCCAAGTTAGACAGGAATCTCTATTGATGTTTTTAGTTTTGTAGTTTGATTTATTAATCAAGAAAATTAGATAGAAATAAATAACGGCGAAGAAATATAGGATCAAGATTTAATGTAAAATCAGCTACTTTTCTGTTGTTAAAACCTCATTTATTTTAATTGCAAAGACTAATTTTTTGAGTGCATGATAAATATCTAAGAATAATAATTGTATAGGTTCATTGGCAATAATTGGATAACGAAGTAATTGTAAACAATCCTCTAAATTATGGACAATCTTCTGCAAAGTGCTAAATTATAGCACGGCTGCGCCACCTTTGAGGCTAAAGGTAGCAGGAAACATTGTTTCTAATTCGTATCTATCATCAATTGTATTTTGCATATTCAAGAAACTGTTGTAGATGGTGTTGAGGTATTCTTGTGATTCCTCGACATAGTAACCTATGATGTTTTGAAATTGTTCTGGGTTCATAATTTTAACATGTGTTAGTTGAAAACCGATATCAAATCAGACTTATTAGGCATTTTTTACCAGTATTCTGATGGCGCAGGTGCTATATGTTAGGAACATCTTCGGTATACAAACAACTAATTTGAAGTTTGATTGTTTTGACAACTACTGCTGAACAACTACAAGAGAGGATGCTCTTTTTCCAGAAAGAGACTCCTTAATGTTTGTTGTATTTAGTTAGACTACCCACTTCTAACTGGATTCCTATCTTGAGTTAACGCAAAAAACCGCTTTCAGTAGTGAAGTGGTTCTGAATCTATAAAGGGAATAGGGAATAGGGTTTAGGGAGATGGAGAGAATAAGGAGAGAATAATGTATTCCCTCCTTATTCTTGATAGTGTACCCTACGGGAAGCAAGCTAAACTTAGTGTCCCGTAGGCATAGCGTGACGATAGCCATACTCCTTCTAATAATGTGTACCTGTCTTGCGGTGGTTGATAGCTGTTATCGCATCGGGTTTAAGTAATTTACCGTTATCTACAGTTGCATAGACTACCCAATGATCACCACATTCCAGACGTTGGTTGACGGAACATTCTAAATATGCTGAAGCGTCAGTGAGGACTGTACAACCGTTGTCTGCATCTAAAGTCTGGAAGTTAGCAAACCGGTCTTCTCCGGGGGTGAAATTCTTACGGAAATGTTTCATGTAGTCTACATGAACTCCTTCCGGGAGAATATTCAGGACAAATTTACCACCGGGATACATGAGGGATTCTACGGCTCTATCTTTGGCGATCGCCACCGTAATTCCTGGTGGGTTAAAAGTAGCTTGAGAAACCCAAGCACCTAACATCCCTGTGGAAACTTCTCCTTGTTTAGCACTGATAACACAGACAGAACCAATAATTCTTCCCACTGCTTGTTCTGTTGGGGTAGCTGCTTGTTGGGGTACACGAATTTTCCTAGCCTTTTTCAACCCCTGTGCAAAATCTGTACCAATTTCTTCACACATTTTCAGAGTCACTTCATCAGGTTTAAACTTCACTTTCAAAGTGTCGAAGCCAAACCGATATCCAGCATCTCGCAGTTTACATTCAACTAAATCTAAAGCTTCTCCACTCCAACCATAGGAACCAAATACCCCAGCCAGTTTACTATTGTCACCAGTAGCTAAGACAATACCTAAAGCTGTGTGAATAGGTGTAGGTGCATGACCACCAATAGTCGGAGTACCAATAATTAAAGCATCGGCCTGTTCTAGGGTATGACGAATTTCGTCAGGTGGTGCAAATTCGCAATTAATAGAATGAACAGCGACTCCTCCTTTAGTTAGTCCCAAGGCCATCGCCTGTGCTAAAATCGCCGTATTTCCATAAGCTGAAGCGTAAAGTAACGCCACAGATATTTCCTGATTCTTTTGAGAATGACTCCATTCACCATAAGCTTTAGTCAATTCAATTAAGCCAGTGCGTACCAAAGGACCATGACCAACAGCATACATTCTCACCTGCAAATCAGAGATCTTCTCCAAAGCAGCTTCTACGTGAGTTGCATGGGAAGCCATCAAACAATTAAAATAGTAACGTTGGTCTTCCTTAAAGCTTTCCACGTTGTCATCAAAGACTTCATCACCACAGATATGCACTCCAAATAATTTATCTGTGTAGAGAATTTGGGTCTGCTGGTCGTAGGTACAAAGTGCTTCTGGCCAACGCGGACTAGGAGTAGGTAAGAATTTTAAAACATGACCCTTACCCAAATCTAATGTTTCTTTACCACGCATGACCAAAACTTTGATATCTTGGTCTGGGAAAGATGCTCGCAAATTATTTGCACCAAGAAGAGAACAAACAAAAGTAATTTGTGGTGCAAGTTCTAAAAGTGCTTTTAAAGTTGGTATCCGATTGGGGCTAAAATGACCCATAATCACATAATCCAACTTGCGGAAGTTGACGGTATTCTGCAAAGCTTCTAGATAAATAGTGGTGAAGCTTTCTCCCGGAGGATCAATCAATGCAATTTGATCGGCTTCTATTAAATAGCAATTAGAGGTAGTACCTCTTTCTAGTGCATATTCAATTTCAAACCGGAGACGTGACCAACTTCTCGCTCTGAGAACCTTTGTATTTGTAGCAATAGGTAGAACTTGTACGTCGCGTGGTTTGGAATCACTCATAGACTTTTTAGATGTTTGTTGTGGAAAAAAAACTTGAGAAAACCAATTTTTAGCCGATGTAAAAGCCTTGGAAAAAGAATCTGGAAGTTCCATATAAATTATGAAATAATCGCCGTGAAATATCTGTGCATTGCAATTCAAAATTAAAAAATGGGTAATGGGGAATTGGTAATCGGGAGAATTATCTATCACCTATCCCCTATTCCCAGTCCCCAGTCGCTAATTAGTAGTAGTTCCCTACTTTGCGATGACGTACTGCTGTAACTGCGTCAGGTTTAGAAACTCGTCCATTTTCAACTGTGCAGTATAAAATCCAGTGATCACTACATTCCATGCTGGTGACAACTTCACATTCCATGTATGCAAGTGCATCTGTCAAAATTGGTGAACCGTTTTTGGCGATTTGGGTTTTTACTCCGGCAAATCTATCTGCACCAGGATGTAAACGCTTGAGGAAGTGCTTTTTCAGGTCTTGATAATTTCCTTCTTCCAGAACGTTGAGAACAAAGCGATCGCCTATTTGCAGTAAGCTATCAATAGCCCGATCTTTAGCTACAGCCATGGTGAATCCTAACGGCTGTAAACTAGCTTGTGTCACCCAGGAAGCTATCATTGCACCACTAATATCACCTTTTTTGGTGGTAACAATGTACAATCCACTACTAATCCGACCCAACGCTTTTTCCATGTTCACGTCGAGGGATTTGATTTGTTTGATGTTGCGTTCCCGCATCACCAATTGTCCCAAATCTGTACCTGCTTCTCCACAAATTTGGTACGTAAAGACACCAGGAACTTCTTTAATGCGAATTGGTGGAAATGCTTCTTTAATTCCCAAGTCAATAAACTTACGACGTAAGGTATCAATGGGTTCATCATCGCCACCGTAACATTCAAATAGTCCCACTACTTGCTTATTTTTGGCGACTGATAGCAATGAACTGATACCAGATTGAGCAGAAATCGAACTAGTTGGAGGCATTCCAATCACAAGACCTGATGCTCTACCTGCTAGTTCTTGAATTTCTTGAGGTTCTGCAGTGTTCAGATCAATTACTTCTACTCCCACACCAGCTTTTTGGATACCTTCAGAAATTGCCATAGCCAAGCGATCGCTATAACCGTATTCTGAAACATAGAATAAACCAACAGTAGTTTCTGCTGTAGCTTGTCTTTGGCTCCAGCTTTGGTAACACTCTGTCAGAATATCTAAGTGATGGTGTAGTAATGGTCCGTGTCCGTTGGCAATAATGTTAATTTTGCCTAAATCACCCATTCTCTTCATTGCATTCAATAGAGAACGAGCATTTGGACTCATTAAGCAATCGTAGTAAAATCTGAAGTCGGCTTCAATGGCCTCTAAATCTTCGTCAAAGGTGCGATTATCACAAAAATGCATTCCAAAAGCATCGCAAGTGTAGATGATTTGGGTTTTGCGGTCAAAGCTGAAAATAGTATCAGGCCAGTGTAAATTTGGCGCACTGACGAATTCTATTTCATGTCCTTTACCAATATTAATGCGATCGCCACTTTTAACAATTCGCTTGGAAAAAGGATCATGTACCAAACCTTCCAAAAATTGCAATGCTACTTTGGAAGCTAAGACAGTCGCTCTTGGTGCTAACTGTAATACATCTTCTACCAAGCCACTATGATCTGGTTCTGTATGACTGACAATTATATAATCAATAGTTTTGGGGTTAACTAAACTTTTGAGTGTATCTAAATACAATTGATGAAACTTCTGGTGAGAAGTATCAATCAAAACAGTTTGTTCACCTCTAATTAAATATGAATTATAGGTTGTGCCATTTTGCAGTCCAAATTCAATATCAAAACGATCCCGATCCCAATCAAGAGAGCGAATCGCCGTGGTGTTAGGGGCAATTTCAACAGTTTGTATAGTTAAACGAGGCTCAACTTTCTCTGAGATCGCTACCATAATTCGTCTCCGAGTCCAAATAATATTCTCTTCTCAAACCATTTTCTTACTAAATTCTTTTTAAAGTTGTAATGAAGAATATATTTTGAAAAATTCAATTTGAATCCATTACTGCCTTACTGACTCCTTGCAAAACACTTTTTCAGCAAGCTCTACTTGTATTTACTGATGTAGGTGCGCTAACTAATTATATTATAACGCACCCTGAAAACTAAGAAAAATTCACACTGCAAGTATTAACTAGACTTGCGTCTAATTTTAAACCAAATTCTTCTTCAAACACTCCTTTCTTATAATCTAAACTCCACAGTTCTAAAGCGCAATCATCACCTAAAATACTGGGGAATAACAACATTTTAAATTCATGTTTATGGGGAATATATTCACACTGCACTTGAGAGATAGCACCGATTTGTCTTCTATCTAAAGCTACTGATAGTCTTAAAATTGCACTCAGTTGAGAAACTATGAGCCGATGTTCTTTATGCAACAAATTACGGTAGTTATCGTGTTTTTTCTTAGGGGGTGATTTGCGGTGATAACGGGCTAAATTAGCTATGATTTCTATTTCAGTTTCGTTATAACCAAGTAATTCACCATTTCTAATCAAATAGTATGAATGCTTGTGGTGTGAAGAATGGCTGATGTAGTGACCACAATTGTGTAAAATGGCAGCAGCCCAAAGCAATTGTCTTTCTTGTTGACCCCAATTATGTAGTTGACCTTGCGTTTGATCAAATAAACTCAATGCAAATTGAGCTATGTGATCGCTATGCTCGCCACAAGCATCGCTATGTTCTAAGTTAATATGGTATTTCTTGGCGATTTTTAAAACATTACGTTCTCTAATCGAACTTTGATAGCGTAGTTTATTGTCAATAAAACCATGTGTCAGCATCCAATCGACAATTACACCTTCTCGTAGAGATCGTTCACAGAGTGAAACTGAATCCACATCTAACAGGGTCATGGCTTCCTGTAATATCACTGCCCCAGCTAGTATCACTTCTGACCGCTTTTCAGGCATTCCTGGAACTGCAGCCCTTTCTACATTGGTCATCCGTCGTAAGCGAGTTACCCAAGTCCGCAAGTCTTGAAGACTAAATTGATAACCGTTGAGAGTAGAAGGAACAACACCCATTTTTTCTTTAGCATGAATAGTTGCTAAGGTTTCAATGGTGCCTGATGTTCCCACTAATTTGGGAGATTCACCAGGTTTGAGTTTAAAAAGCACATCTTCCACAGAACGTTCTAACATCCCTTTTGCATAAGCTTGCAAGTATTGAAACTCACAATAGCTGATTGGGTCGGTGTTAATTAACTCTCCAGTTAGTCGCACTGCACCTACTTTCGTGCTGGTAAGGCTGCGGGGGTCTTGAGAGTCACCTAAAATTAATTCTGTGGAACCACCACCAATGTCAATAATGATGTGTGGTTCGTGATTAAATTCCATCCCCGATAACACACCTAAATAGATGCGTCGGGCTTCTTCTTGACCAGAAATCAAGTCTACGCTTAAGCCTATTTCGCTTTCTATGTTCTGTAAAAAATCATGCCCATTAGGGGCTTCGCGGACGGCGCTGGTTGCTACTGCAATAATGCTTTCTGCTTCTAGGCTTTTAGCAAGTTTTTGGAAACGTCCCAAGCAAGCGATAGCTTTTCTGATCACTTCTGGTTTGAGTTCTCCAGTTTCCAAGTTGCGATCGCCTAATCTTACCGTTTCTTTTTCTCTGGCGATCATCGTAAAAGCTGGTAGCGTCGGTTCAATTCTCACTATGAGGATATGTAAGGAATTAGTACCGATATCAATAGCCGCAATAATCGGGTTTTGCTTGACTGGTTGAGTAGGTGTACTCCCCCAGTTAGCTGAAACTGGATTCAGCATTTAGGTTTCTCTCTCTTAACAATGAATGGTACAAGGAGGTAGAAAGGGAGAAAGCAAGTGAATGATTATAGCAGATTGCAAATCAATGAAGTACAGAATCTAAATTGAAACCTAGACAGCAAGAGAGTTTTACTCCTGACTCCTGCTGTATTAGTGTATCGCTTCAATCGGCACTTAATACTTGATATTGCACGTAATACTTGCAATCTATAGATTGGTCAGGTTGATTATCTGGTGATATTACTCACAATTAAAGTCATGAATTTGTATCCAAAACTGTAACCTTAGTTAAGGTATAAGGACCATCAAATAACAAACCCCAGGATAAAAATGAAAGATGCTTAAAAAGAGTTTTTGCCTCACGCCATGTATTTTCCCAAAATTTGGATGCTCCCTGTATGTACAGTTAGCAAATAACGATATTCTATAGATGTTAAGATATGTGAATTCCTTAAATATGCTCAAAACACCAGAAAGTAACCAAGAACCATTATGGCTTGTAATTATCCGGCTCTTACGCTGGCATAAACCAGAAGGCAGGTTAATTTTGATGATTCCTGCACTATGGGCTATATTTTTGGCAGCTGCTGGTAAACCACCTTTAGCCCTAGTGGGAGTAATTATATTAGGTAGTCTGGCCACTAGTGCAGCAGGTTGTGTAATTAATGATTTATGGGATCGAGACATAGATCTGCAAGTAGAGAGAACACGCGATCGCCCCCTGGCTTCCCGCGCCCTTTCGTTAAAAGTTGGTATTGTGGTTGGTATAGTTGCCTTAGCCTGTGCAGTAGTTCTCGCTTTCTATCTTAACCCCTTAAGCTTCTCGTTATCAGTGGCAGCAGTACCTCTTATTTTATTTTATCCAGGGGCAAAACGGGTATTTCCTGTACCTCAATTGGTGCTTTCCATTGCTTGGGGTTTTGCAGTTTTGATTAGCTGGAGTGCAGTCACACAAAACATTTCCACACCTACTTGGTTACTGTGGGGTGCAACAGTTTTCTGGACATTGGGATTTGATACAATTTATGCCATGAGCGATCGCCAAGATGATCAACGTATCGGTGTTAATTCTAGCGCCCTCTTCTTTGGTAAATACGCTCCTACAGCCATTGGTATTTTCTTCGCTGGAACAATCATCCTCCTCGCTGGAGAGGGAATATTACTTAATCTCAATGGATTTTTCTGGATTACCTTAATCACTTCCGCTTGTGGCTGGGTTTGGCAATTTATGCGCTTAATAAACCTAGAACTACCCAACCCTGCTTATGGTGAAATGTTCCATCAAAATGTCTGGATTGGATTTTTGATTTTAGCAGGAATAATAGTTGGTTCTTTCTAGAGATTTATACCCCAATAAGTTTCAGATAAGCCTCTTTCTCTCCCCCTGGGTGCCTAAACAGATAGTTTTTCTTAACTAAACCGTATTGATTTATAGCAGCACACCTAGCCTAAAAAGCTAACCTTATCCAGCTACTGACCTTGATGTTTAATCGGCAAAGTAATTACAAATTATGTTCCTTTTTCAACCGCTGGAATTACTTCTATCTTACCTTGGTGTTTCTCAACTATTTGATAACAAATACTCAACCCTAAACCAGTACCTTTACCTACAGGCTTAGTCGTGAAGAAAGGATCAAATAGTTTATTAATAATTTCAGGTTCAATTACTGAACCAGTATCTTGAATTTCGACTTTGATATATTGATCATCAACTTGTGATATCTCTATAACTATTTATTTATTATGTTATTTTTGACATTCTATCAATGCATCTATCGCATTACTAATAATTTTCATAAATACCTGATTAAGTTGTGCCGTATAACAGTCAATCAAAGGTAAATTATTATATTTTTTAATGACTTTAATTTCTTGATTGAAGCGAGAATTTAAAATCAATAAAGTATTATCAACAATAAAGTATTATCAATACCCTCATGAATATCTACATCCTTCATTTCCGCCTCAATCTAATCGGGAAGAATTATGCAACGACAATACGATTTCCTGAATACGTTGAGCGCCCACCTTCATAGATGAGAACATCTTAGCCAAATCTTCAGTCATAAATTCTAAATCAATGGCTGCAATTTCTTCCTCAATGATTAAATGTTTATCAGGGTACTGTTCTTGATACAAATACAACAAAGCAATTAAATCTTTTAAATAATTTTCAGTACATGGCATATTACCATAAATAAAATTCACAGGATTATTAATCTCATGGGTTATTCCTGCTACCATCTCCCCAAGAGAAGACATTTTTTCAGTTTGAATTAATTGCGCTTGAGTCTTTTCTAAATCTTGTAGTGCTAGTTGGAGTTCTTGAGTTCGTTCTTCTACCCTTTGTTCTAAATTTTTACGAGCAAATTCTAATTGCTGCGTATAATCTCCAACCCACTCGACTAATTGATTTAAGGATGTTGCTAATGTCCCTACTTCATCATTGGTTTTAACATTAGCTCTGATTTTAAAATTTGATTCTTGGGTGATTTCTATAGCGGTGTTAGTAAGTGCTTGTAGAGGACGGGTAATTAACTTAGTAGTCATAAATGCAAGCACAGCTGCTATTAAAGACGAAATTAATATACTTGTATGCGCAGCTTTTTAGCTTTATCAAAGCTAACATTTGCCTGATATCTTTGCAAATCAGCATTTTTGATAATTATATTTAACTCATTTGCCAGTTCCTCAAATTGGATATTGAGCTTTAGATATTCTTCTTCATCTAGCAAAATTAGCAGAATTGGCTGAGTAGAATTATTTGTTTGATATTGTAAGTTATTGACTTCTATAGAACGCCAAAAAGTTCTGATAGTTTCAGTATATAACTGTATATTATACCTCTTGCGGAATTAATTTTATGTTATAATTAACGGTTATCTTTGTTTTAGCGAAAAGTTAGAGTTATACGGTTATGTTTGAATTAGCGATCGCAAAGAACACCGAGAATACATGAAATCTAAGACTCTCTATCATACCACAGAAACAATTTTGCAATAGGTCTATTATTTTTATATTTTTGTATTTTTGTATTAAGCTAATGAAACCTTGATTATTTACCACTAAAGCATTAGGATTTCCTGTAATAAAGGTTCCTAGCTGAGATAACTGTGTACTTACCTGATTAATTTCGTTTGTAAATCTATTTACTTCAAAATCTAATAAAAAATAATTTTCTACTATATTAACTGATGTTTGTGGATACATCCTTACCGTGGTTACAGAATTTTTTAAATCTTTTACAAGTAATTGTTGCTGATAAGATAGAAATAATTGCTCTTGAGCTGTTTCTTCGTAATAGTTGGCAATCAGTAAACCACTGATTGCTAGTGTAGTAATTATACGCAGTATTGCTGGGTAACCAAAACTAATTTTTTTGGCTATATTCCAGCTATTAGTGAAGGAGTCAAGACTCTAGAAAATAGGTTTTATCTTTCTTTTAATTAAGATATATCATTCATTAGATGAACTAATTTGAGAAAATTTTTGTTCCAATCCTTTTATATACTGCACTTATTATATTATAATCAACATGATTTACTAAAACCAGTTGCACTTTCTTATATTTCTATTTAGTTTTAGGTGATATTATCAAACTTTATTATAATTTGCTTTACAATTACTTAATTGTTACTCATAAGTAATTCATTGCCTAGTAAAAAAACAAATTATTAGGTCAATTAATATACATAATTATCCAATGTATGGAAATCTGGTTTCGTTCATTCATAATACCTTGCATATCCATAATTAATTTTTATGAGATGCTACATGAATATAGAGACTGTTAACCAGGAAAAAGGGAAAGAAGACAGATATGTATAGTTTTTCAAGGGCATAGTAAATGCCCCTTTGGCTCTAGCTTGTGTGGTATTAGCCATAAGTTCCTGAAAGGGATACACAGAAATCCAAGAGAATTTACGTAGTTAAAAAATTGATAACTGGTAACTGATTTAATATCTCTGATGCTAGATTAAAAATTATCATGATAGTTGTTTTATTACTTTAAATATTAATTTACAAGCTAGATTCATTCAACTAAATGCAGCAATCTCTTCTTGTTAAAATTACTGGTATAAGTTGATTTTCTATTTGTAGTGTTAGCGTACTCCTCGGTAGTTTTCTCTTCACAGAAACTTCTAGTAAAACAGGAACAGCATAGATAGTTACTGATACAGTACGCTATCCAGAAATTCTTAATTATAAGTGGTCTGATCTTAACTTAATCAAGCATTTTCCTGTATCAATTCCTGCTAATGCCAAAGCTGTGCATGTAGCTTACTCAAAATGTCTCATACAAGGAAGTAGTTTTTTTCAAATCCGTTTTCAACAGCCTCCATAAAATATTGAAAAATTACTTTCACAGTACAGTAAAAGTGCTTTGTATCAATATCAAGAGGTAATACAAACGACCATAGTAACCAACCTAATGGTGTACCGACAACCTTTTTTTATACGAGTAGTTTGGGTAATGAAGTTTTTCCCAAGACTTATCAAATATTGGTATTAAAAGCACAGGATCAAGGTAAACCAGGGTTTAAATGGAATCATGGTCATAGTTATGGAGTAGCTATTGATAGTACAGCATCAGAAATTGTTTATTGGGTAGAGAAGTGGTAATTCAATTCATAATGCGTAATTAAGGTTCAATTTAATTTTGGTTGCTGAGTTTTAATCTGTCCCCAGATTTTGGATAATTAGGGTGAGAAGAAATAAATATTATTGGCGTAATGGGGCTTCGAGAAACAGCCATAGTGGATGATTTGCAAAACGGCTATGAAATAGGAAAAAGTTTCTATTGTTAATGATGGTGAAGAAGCGATCGCAGTTGCCAAGACAATGTTAAACTAAAATACACTTATACCTACTTAGATCAATCCAGCTATCAAAATCGTTACAGTTCATTGCGAATTAAGAAGCCAAGTAAAACAAACATGATAGCTTTTAATAATGTCATACAACCACACAAAATCTAGCAAGGAGAACTCAGTGACAATGGAATCAAATGTATTAACGGGCGCAGTTGTAGAAAACCAAGACATCAGTGAATACGTGGCACATCTACAATTGCACATGACACTCCAAGCTCGCAACTTGGTTCCAACACTAAAACAGATACAAGAAGATAGTCGCCAGCAGTTACTTCATCAAACCCAAGCCAACTTTGAAAAGCTCGTTTCTCGACAAGTTTTGTAGAAACAACAGGTACTATACAGGATTTTAACTGAATTATTATATAATATAAGCAAATATATTTGTGATTAGTGCAGCGGTCTAATCACAAATATATCTGCCTGTTATACTTTTTTCGGTATTAGTTACGAAGATCAATCTTTTGGAGCAATAGCTTAAGAGCAAAAAGCCGTTAAGATTATTATTGCAGCAGTATCTCACCCTTGGCAATTAGTAAAGGCTAAATGGCGGCTTGAATCAAAATGAATTCACTACTTCCTCGAAATCTCAACCTCGTAATTCGCCCAGTCCAATACCGGGATCTGGACGGCATTGAGCGCCTAACTCAAGATTCATTTACAGCCGTATCTCCGCAGGGAAGCTTCTTTACGATGCAATGGCTGCGTCATTGGTTTGGGCTACTCAAATTTTCAAGTTGGTTTCCTAACCCGTTACAATATCGTTTCTGTGCTTATGTAGCAGAGCAAGGGCGGATACTACTTGGGATGATTCAAGTATCACCATTTAACCGCACTCGTAGCACTTGGCGAATTGACAGGGTGATGTTAGACCGGGCTACTGATAAGCAAGGTGTAGGCTCACAATTGCTCCGCCATTCTTTTGAATCAATTTTAGAAGCTCGTACCTGGCTACTAGAAGTTAATGTCAATGATAAGGATGCTTTGGCACTTTATCGGCAAAATGGATTTCAGCGGTTGGCAGAAATGACATACTGGGAAATTACCCCAGAGTTACTGGTTGAATTAGCACAAGCAGAACCAGATTTACCCAACCTTTTACCAGTCAGTAATGCGGATGCTCCATTGCTGTATCAACTAGATACAGCATCAATGCCGCCTTTGGTACGTCAGGTATTTGACCGCCACACGCATGATTTCAAAACCAGTTTATTTGGTGTTCTTTCTGATGCTGTGAAACAGTGGCTGACTAAAACTGAAGTCGTTAGCGGCTATGTGTTTGAACCCCAGCGTAAAGCCGCTACTGGATATTTTCAGGTGCAACTTGACCGTAAAGGCGAAAATCCTCATGTAGCGACTCTGACTGTTCACCCTGCCTATACTTGGTTGTATCCAGAATTGTTGTCTCAACTAGCTCGCATAGCTCAAGATTTTCCCCAACAAGGTTTACAACTAGCTTCCTCTGATTATCAACCGGAGCGTGAAGAGTATTTAGAAAGAATTGGGGCCAAGCGTATTGAACATACCCTGATTATGTCGCGCTCTGTTTGGCATAAAATCCGGGAATCAAAATTGGTATCCTTGGAAGGGATTCAGTGGCCGGAAGTGCTGCAAGGACTACAACCAGCACGCAAACCTATTCCTGGTGGAATGTCATGGGTTCCTAAACAACAGCAGCCCAAGTCAGACCGACCGGTGCCAAATCAATCAGAAGTTGTCGCTTTTGGCAACCAATACTCGAAGATAGACGGATCTCGTCATTGTGAAGAAGCTGATGCCAGAGAGGAGAACAATTAGCGTGATCCCTCAGCAGGAGTTAAAGTCCTTTATATCAGCCTTGGGAGTAGATGTTGGTAGCAAACGTATTGGTCTAGCTGGGTGCGATGGTACTGGTTTAATTGCCACAGGTCTTACAACTATTGAGCGTAAATCCTTTAAAGAGGATGTGGAGCAAATACAACAAATCGTGAATGATCGCCGGGTGCAAGTTCTGGTTGTTGGTTTACCTTATGCAATGGATGGCTCTTTAGGTTTTCAAGCCCGTCACGTCCAAAAATTTACCCACAGGTTGGCTCAAGCTCTGAAACTGCCTGTGGAATATGTGGATGAGCGATTAACTTCTTACCAAGCAGAACAACTGCTGATTGCAGAAAATCGCTCTCCTTCACATCATAAGGGACTGATTGACCGTAAAGCAGCAGCATTGATTTTGCAACAGTGGTTAGATGCTAGAGGTAGCACCTCCAATAGATCAGTAGCATTTGTCGATGATTGATACGTTTTAACATGGTATTGTGAAAACTATTACTCAACTGTATATCCAAATTTTGGGTTGACATTGACTGCCATTAAACAGTTCAATAAATTCCATAGTTAGGGATATTGATAAATTTACATAATGTGACTATGTATTCCTCTGAATTTTCTGAAGAAAATGATCGCGCTGACGCTACTTCTATAACTTTGACAGATGAAAAAGGGCGATCGCTCGAATGTTATGTTGAGCATTCCCTATCAGTAGATGATCAAGAATATGTTTTACTTCTGCCTATAGACTCACCTATAGAAATCTTTGCTTGGCAAGATGAAGGTAACGAAGAAGAAGCTGTATTGGTGGAAGATGATGAAACAATTGATAGAATTTTTAGCACCGCTCAAGCAGTTCTCTCCGAGCAGAATTTGATCATTAAAAATACCGCCTATGCTTTAACTGTAGTAGGTGAGTTACCACCGGAGGAAGAGTCAGAAATTTTTACCTTAGAAATCGAAGATGAAGAAGCAGAGTTAGAACCAGAGCAACTACAACTACTGGCGAGTTTTTATCATGATGACCAGGAGTATGCAGTTTATACCCCTCTCGATCCACTGCTATTTTTTGCCCGGATCACTACGACAGGTAAGCCTGAACTGCTCTCTCCTGAAGAGTTTCGCAAAGTGCAACCGCTGTTAGAAGAACACTTGTTTAATCAAGTTGAATAATCGGAGGAGTTTGAAAACTAAAAACTCAGTAATTAAAAATTAAATTTTTAATTGTGAAGTTTGAAAATTGAATTCTGAATTTTTCCATTACTAATCCGACTTTTCACTGTATGTGAATTAGGTTTATGAGTAGTGGAATTTTCTCAATCAGATATTTCCCATACAAAATCTAAAATTATTATGACTTGGAACAATATCTTACAGCCTGACTTGATTTTAGAAGGTTCAGTGTTGAACCTGACACCAGATACCATTCAACAATATGGGCTGAAAGGGCTGGTTTTGGATGTTGATGACACTTTAGTACCAATAACTGTTAGTGCTGCTTCCCCAGAAATGAAACAATGGGTAGAAGAAATCCGTACCTATGCTGTATTGTGCCTGGTCAGCAATAATCTGAGTGAATACCGAATTGGTAGTATTGCCCGTTCTCTGAATTTACCTTATTACTTGGGTGCGGCTAAACCCTCACGCCGCAAAATTAGAGCAGCCTTGGAACAAATGAATTTACCTGTACATCACGTGGGTATGGTAGGTGATCGCTTGTTTACTGATGTTTTAGCTGGTAATCGCTTGGGAATGTTTACTATTTTAGTCGAACCTATTGTTCATGCTGATGCTGTCCTCCATTCTCACCCTATCCGCAACTTTGAAGTTTGGGTATCGGAAATACTCGGCGCTTCTATCGCTCCCAAGCACACAAAAATTAACAAAGATTTATAAATCAGTAAAAAAGTAAATCTAAAGAAATAGTTAAGAAATTTGAACTTTCTCCAAAAATCTTAGATTATAAGTGTTAATAACATGAGGTCAAGCACATAAAGACCTTAGACAATAATATATAAATATAAACCCGTACAGCGTCAGCCTTCACTATAGAGGGATTGGCGCTGTACAATTTTTGAGGTATTTACCGAAGTTGCAAGTCATCTAGTTGCGGCTGGTAATTGGTAATGGGTAATTGGTAATTGGTGAGTAACCGACTAATACCCAATGCCCCATGCCCAATGCCCCATGCCCAATGCCCCATGCCCAATGCCCAATGCCCCATGCCCAATGCCCCATGCCCCATGCCCCATGCCCCATGCCCCATGCCCCATGTCCCATGACTAAAACAATAGTTGTTAAAATCGGTACTTCTAGCCTTACTCAACCAGAAACTGGACAACTAGCCCTTTCCACCATTGCTACCTTAACGGAAACCCTGTGCAATTTAAGACTCCAGGGACATCGCGTAATTTTGGTTTCTTCCGGTGCTGTGGGTGTGGGTTGTGCGCGTTTGGGTTTAACAGAACGTCCCAAAGTGATCGCTCTCAAACAAGCGGTAGCAGCCGTTGGACAAGGTAGGCTAATGCGTATTTATGATGATTTATTCACTACCTTACAACAACCTATAGCCCAAGTATTATTAACACGCGCTGATTTGCTACAACGTAGCCGCTATCTAAATGCTTACAATACTTTTCAGGAACTGCTAGGACTAGGAGTAATTCCGGTAGTGAATGAAAATGATACTGTGGCTGTAGAGGAATTGAAATTTGGTGATAATGACACCCTTTCCGCTTTAGTTGCCAGTTTAGTTGAAGCGGATTGGTTATTTTTACTGACAGACGTTGAGAAATTATATTCTGCGGATCCTCGTTCTGTACCTGATGCCCGTCCTATCAGTTTGGTAAGTAATATGAGGGAATTGGCAGATTTGCAAATTCAAACCGGGGGACAGGGTTCTCAGTGGGGTACTGGCGGAATGGTAACAAAAATATCTGCTGCTAGAATTGCTATCGCAGCGGGTGTACGAACTGTAATTACTCAAGGGCATTTTCCTCACAATATTGAGAAAATTATCCAAGGGGAAGCTATAGGAACGCATTTTGAACCGCAACCAGAACCAACCTCAGCTAGAAAACGCTGGATAGCGTATGGTTTGGTACCGACGGGTAAATTATATTTAGATGATGGAGCTATTAATGCTATTTCCCAAGCAGGAAAATCTTTGTTAGCTGCGGGAATTAAAGCTGTAGAAGGGGAATTTGACCATCAGGAAGCGGTGCAATTATGCGATCACACAGGTAATGAAATTGCCAGAGGTTTGGTGAATTATAACAGTGAAGAATTACAAAAAATTTGTGGTTATCATTCACGGGATATTGCGGGAATTTTAGGTTATGCAGGTGCGGAAACTGTAATTCATCGGGATAATTTGGTGTTGATTTAGGAGTGTTTTTAACGCAGAGGAACGCGGACGTTCACGGAGTTTTTTAGAGGAGAGGTTATGGTTCAAGCTTTAGAAGGTTCTTTGGGTTTACCAGAGGAGGAACAACGTTTCTACCGTCGTAGAGTTAGTTGGGAAAGATTTCAAGCAGTTCAAAAGGGTTTTGAGCATTTACCAGGAGTGCGTTTATTTTATTGTGAGGGAGTTTTAGAAATTGTCGGTATAAGTAAAGCACATGAATTTATAACTTCTTTAATAGGTTTGTTACTGGGACAGTTTTTTCTAGAAAAAGAAATTGGATTTTTTCCAAGTGGTAGTTTTAATGGAGTTATTCCGAGTGTAGTCAATTATCAAGCAGATTTGTCTTATTGTCTATGAAGTTTTACAAGAAATAAAAGACAGACCAGGGATGTATATTGGTAAGCCTTATATTACTATTTTACGCCATTTTTTAGTCGGATATCAGTTTGCACCGAGTGAGTTTGATTTGAAATCAACTAAGGAAGATACCGATTTTTACGAAAGTTTTCAGCCTTGGATACAAAGACATTTTGATGTCAGAACTTCCAATTCTTTGGCGAATATTATTCTGCTATTTACCCGTAATGAAAAGGATGCTTTTAATGATTTTTTCAGGTTACTCGATGAGTTTAAGCAGCGTGATAAAAGTCTAGATGCAGAATCTAAGAAGAACTTCATAGATATAGATATAGATATAGATCATGAAAAACTAATATCAAAATTATGAAAATGCTGCTGCCTTCTGCTCATATTAATATGAGGCTCTGCCTCATCAAATATATTCCCTGTCTCTGACAGGGAAGAAGTAATTAAACCTCCACTTTTTCCTTAGATTGATTCAAAGCTACAACATCCTGCAACCTGGAAATCACAAAAGATTTCTCTAGATAAGAAAATAAACCGCCGGCTTTTGGACCACGTTCCTTATTCAAAAACGACAGATACAAAGCCTTAAATGCAGTCGCTTGTTGAACTTGTAATTCCTTGGTAGTTGAGAAAATCAAAGTTTGCAATTCCTCTGCTTCCCAGTTAGAAATATTCTGCAAATTTTCTGCCAACTTCTGCAAATAATTAACCTGTTCTTCAGTTAAATCATTCGATTTTTCTGGTACTTGTTCCAGATAAAGAACTAACTTTTCTTCTTCATCAGCGTAATCTTGCAACCATTGTTGAGCCGCAGCTATTCTTTGATTGACAATTTGCTGATCATACTCAGTTAAAGGTTGTTGGCTACGTTGTACAACTTCTTCTTGAATATTCAAGCGGGGAACTTGCAACAGAGAAATCAGCGTACTAAAATCAAATGCTTGGAAGGGTTGAATTTCATCACCTAATTGTGCGTAAAATAACGGCATTAGTTCTTCAGTTAATTCAGGGGAATTAGAATACTTGTTAATCAAAGTATCGTAGTCTCTGAACAAACGAGTAATCGTTTCATAATTGGGGGCAAAATTAATTACTGTTCTCGGCTGAGTTCGCAACATTAAAAAGCGCAGTAATTCAGGAGGAAGCAGAGCTGCAATTTCCTTTGAACTCGAACCAACACCCTTGGAAGAACTCATTTTCGTGCCATTGACGAGAATAAATTCATAAGGAGAATGGAATGGTGGTTGTTTTCGTAAAACCTTGCGAGAAATAGCATTAGCAACATCTCTAGAACCACCTTTTTGAGAGTGGTCTTTACCTGCCATTTCAATAGTTACACCTACAACATCCCACTTAGCCACCCATTCAACTTTCCAAGGTAATTTACCATTACCATTAAAAGGAGAAACCCAACCAGAATGACCACAACCTTTTGTATAGTCGGTTGCATCTGGGTTACAGGTGTAAAAAACTTCTGATTCTTTGTAATCTGTAATTACAGTTGTGGCAATTTTGCCGCAATTTTCACAAACAACTTGAAAAGGATACCAGTTATTGGGGCGGTCTGCTTTACTAACCTCTTTATATACTTCTCGGACTAGGTGCGCATTTTTTAAGAAAGTATCGATATGGGAATTGAGTTTTCCAGAACGATACAAATCACGTAAAAAATAAGTTTCTGGTTTAATTCCTAAATACTCAAAAACTTCAAAAAATTCGCCGATGAAATATTTAGCGTAATCACTTGCACCTTCTGCTGGAGAAGGGACATTACATATAGGAAAACCCAAATAAGGAGCAAATTTTTCTTGATCAAGGTATTTGGGAACGGTATCTAGTGCGTCATAGTCATCCACACCGTACAAGAATTTCACGGGCTTACGTGCGTGTTTCAAGGCACGGTAAATAACGTCATGGATAACCACACCCCGCAATGACCCGACGTGGACTCTACCTGATGGAGTCTTGGAATCATTAACTACCTGGTAGCCTTGTGCATCAGCAGCGATTTTATCAGCCCAAAACATTTGCCATATTATCTTTTCACAATCCCTCTATTCTACCTCTATGATTCATTATCGGTGATAAGTTACATAAGCTATTGGCTTGTAGCTGGCGCTTCAGCGTTAAAAGTTTCCATAAAATCAAGACACCTGTACATCTGTTGTTGCATAGTCTCAGCATCAGCATGAAACCGTCTTCCATGACTGGGTAGCACCCACTCAAAGGAATAATTAGCCAATTTACGCATAGATTTAATCTGTTCTGACCAGGAATACCAGCAGAAATCATGAAAAGCCGCTAAGTGATGCAGGTCTTCTGACCAAGCAAGATGGTCTCCTGTGAAGAGAAATTTATTTTTGTATAGTAAAACTATATGTCCTTTGGTGTGGCCAGGAACCGGAATAATTAATAAATTTGCTGTGAGTGGAAATGGTTCTGAACCTGTTAACTGTATTTCTATATTGCGTGTATCTGTAGAAATATCATCAATATGCAAAATGCGTTGACAGTGAAAATGTTCGGCAAATTTTTGATGTTCAGCGATGTCGTCTTTATGAGATAGGAACATATAACTAATTCCTCCCATCTCTTCTAGACGCTTAAATAAAGAAGGGGTAAAGCGGGGAGAATCTACCAAGATGTTACCTTCTGGTAGTTGAACCAAATAACTAGTAGCGCCAAAAGATTTTTCTGAATGATAGCCGCAATGGTAAACATTTTCATCTATAAAGATCGGGAAAGTTTGCTGCACAGATTTAATGTCTTTTGGTATTTCTACTGTACCAATAGAACTGGTAGGACATGATAAAAGTGCTTGCAATGCTGATAATCTTTCTGTTTGATTTGTGGGTTGGTGATGAACTGCTGATTGTCCACCAATACGAGAAAATACCTTAGGAGTCATCCAGCGACATGTATCACAATCAATACAAGTGGTATCAACATAAAAATCGCCGTTGACGTTTTGAGGTCGGCGCTGATTTAAATGAGCCATGTGAATTCCTGATTACATGACTAAAGGGTGTTATGGATCTAGACTATCAAGGTTTAGGTGAGCTTATGGATCTCTAGAGAGGTAATTTTGTTGTCAATGGGAATAAGTTTATCTCCATGCCTTTCTAAAAGTGCGATCACTTAGTTCTGGAGTTTAGACTAAATCGGTGATGTTCAAGAAAAAAAGGACGTATTTATTCAATCAGACCTCCTAGTAGTGGAAACTGAGAGAAGTACTACCAACTCTCCTCTCACCTGCCAATATGAAACGTGCCAGATTAGAAGAATTCTTTCAAGCAGCCTACAAACATCTAGGTAGGGCTAAATGCCGTTCATGACTTGGGAATTGTGGTTAGCTCGTGATATCTTACCGACAATCCTCTACCTTGGCAGAAGTTGATATAATTCACCCCTGGAAGAGTTGCTCAACCGTTGGGTGGAGTTTTTGCAGTCATTAGTAGTCCCACCTGTACACCTAAACCTCTCGGAAAGTCTCCTGCTTGGCTTATATGCTCAAACAGTGTAAAAACGACAATGATCGGGATAAATATTTGTCAAAATTACAGCAAGAATATGCGAAAGAAATTGAAATATTGAATGAAGTTGATAGTTTGGGGGAATTGTTGACCGCTGAAAATACAAAGTTGCTCAAAAATTACAAATTACTGGATTCTTAACTGAATACTTAAATATCAGCCCACCTAACAAATTTGACTATCAGCAATGATATAACCATGAGAAACGTGGGTTAAAATACAGCCGATTCTAACATCCTGATTGTGCCATTATCAGCATGTATTTCTACCTCTAAACCAACCGGGATTGTAAATTTATCTTTGATATGACCAATCATAGAGTCATACCAAGCAGGAATATTTAATAGCTTGATATCTTGTTGTAATATTTGCATTAAGGTAAATGATTGTTCACCTGGAGGTTGGCAATTTGTGCATTTTCCAAACATAAACGCAGAAATTTGATTGGAAATACCAGCATTTTTAAACTGGGTTAACATTCTGTCTATGCGATAAATATCTTCAGCAATATCCTCCAAAAATAAAATACTGTGATGCCATGATGGTAAATAAGGAGAACCTACCATTGCAGCGACAACTGATAAATTACCACTAATTAATCTACCTTGACCGTTTCCTGGTGTAATTAATTCTCTTCTTCCTTCATTAGTGGAAGTATTTTCCATTGTTAATTCTTCTGCATTAAACAAGACCCACTGAAAGTAGTAAACTGTAAATTGATTCCACTTAGAAGTAGCAACTGCGCCATAAAATGTAATTAACCGAATGCGGGCATTAATTGCCAATACTAAAGAAGTAATATCGCTATAGCCAAGGGTAATTTTGGGATGGGAACGAATCAGAGTTTAATTAAGTAAAGGCAAAATCTGATTACAACCCCAACCGCCATGCATAGCGATAATTGCTTTTACAGATTTATCGACAAACATTGCATGAATATCTTTGGCGCGGTTTATGTATGTTCCTACTAAATATCCATTATGATCTAAAATATGTGCGCCTGTTTTTATTTTTAATCTTAACTTTGTAAGAGTTTGTTTGGCATCTTCTATATCTTTGGTTTCAATGATACCCGCAGGAGAAATTAAGCCGATAGTATCGCCTGTTTTTAGACATAGTGGTTTAATAGTAGTATGTGGAGAAAGTTGATTTTGGGTGATAGCTGGGGGAATCTGGGTGGCCATAGTGGTTAGTCCCAGGGTGGTAAGAAATTGACGACGGTTGATGTGCATTGGGAAATAGAGGGTCAATAATTACAGCAATTATTGCAAACAGCAGGATATCAAAAAGGTAGTTGACAAAACAGAAGAACAGCAAGAAAAATATCACTACATATAAACCCATCGAAAAATCGCTCTAAGAGTTTTCAAATATTTCATGATGGTTTGTTGATTTTAATTAATTTTTTATTAAAAAAATACAACTCTATTGTAAACGAAAGAGAATTAAAGAATCTATGCCACTAAAACCGTTTATTATTGAAATGGGAATGGGTGTTGACCAGCACGGACAAGAACTCACAGTAGCAGCAGCAAGGGCGGTGACAAATGGGATCTCACACAATCCCTTACTCGGTATCATGGAAATAGCTGGGTTAAAAGACCTCAATGAGATGATTGTAGAAGTCACGGTAGCTGTACCCTACCCCGAACAAGTAGGGTAAGCAGAAGTATTAGCTGTCCTTCCCTTTGGTAAAAAAACCCTGACTGTAGAAGCAGGGGGAATGGTAGTTGATGGTTTAGCCATACCCTCCCTCAATGATAAAAATGACGAAATGTTGATAGCAGTTGCAGCGGTGATACTTTTAGTAGAAACTGAATAACCAAGAAGCTAACAACAAGATGGTATACACAAAATCATGAATATAGAACAACATAGGGAACAATTATTTGGATACTTGCCCATAGATAGTATTTCTATGCACGGTACATGGACTGTTTATTCACCAGAAAAACAAGTTATCAAATCTGCTCAAGGCATTAGAAATTTGCGTCCCAATGCTGATAAAACAGTCATTAACCACACCAATCAATTCCCCTCACCTGATGGCAGTAAAGTAGAAAAACAATGGTAAATACCTAAAGAAACTAGTAATTTAGCTGATGGTTTTGAAGATGGTAGTGAAGCTAAACATTAAAATCACTATATAAAGATATAAAGATGGTAAAATAGAAATTGAAACCTTTGGTCCCTACAAAAAACCAACTATTAGAGCTTTATTTTTAGATAATAGCTTTACTGCTGGTTCTCCAAAATTAAAAATTGGCTCAATCTTTGGTTCTGACACTGGCTTTAGGTATGAAAATAGAAGAGCAGAAGCCATTGGCATTTATTATGCATTTATTATGAAAGTGGTAATTTGCAAAAAATTACATTCATTGACGAATAACTAGGAAATCTGACTAATTCACCTCCACAAGAAGTTAGAGGTAATTCGCAGCGAATGGCTAAAAATATCACCGCAGAATTGACAATATCTTCACCGGAGGTAACCTCATAGCAACCATTAGAAGATTTAGCTAAGGATTGTCAAACTTTGTATTCTTCCAATAGTGTTTCTATTAGTGTTTCTATTAGTTATCCTCAGATAATAAATAGTTGGTGAGCAAGAATTTTTATATGTGGTAGATTAGCTGGTACGACCTAGTTTATTACTACGTGGTATTCGCAAATATGATACTTCTAACTTTACGAATTTCACCCTAGAAATCTTCACTCTTAGTGATTAACTTTGGTTTTTTGCGTTAAACTAAATTTATTGGAATTCATTGAGATAAATTGGGGTTATCTCTGCCTGTAAGTTCAATCACCCATTTATCTTCATCACTTCAGTTACAATGTGCCTAGAGCCTAATAAATCACTCCAAATTCAGGATATTATCGGACTTAAACCGCAACACTTTGCTGATTTAATCAGAACTGCACAATTAGTTTTTGATCCTGCTGCGGGACTTTCTGGTAGAAATGTAAAGATTGACTGGGAAGATTTTGGTATTCCTAGTGATGTAGCAGATAATCTCAGAGAACTTGGTCAGGAATATCAGTATGCTTCTCCTCATCTTCCCCCTGAAGTTGTTTGGAGTAAGTTAACTACCTCATCTAGAATTTGGTTTATTGAGAACAAAGATAGTTTGTGGCGGTTTGAAGAAATTTTCCCTGCACTTGACGAAGACTAACAAGCTGAAATATTTTCAGCAATATACTTTGAAAGTAGGATGCAGCCAGTTTGTATCCTATTTTCTATTTTTCTATTTTCAAAATTTTGTTTGATGATATGATACAATTACCTGGGCAAAATTAATTAAACATTTTTGGGAAAAATAGAAATCTTTGTATTGCTTATGTGTTCCCCACTCCCTCCTTTAAATGTGCAATTTATTTTGCAAGAGTACTTATTTAGTTTTCAACTATCACCTAAAGAATAAAACTGCCAGCGATTTTGTTGTTAGAGGTTATTTTAAAAGTTTCCAGCTGTGACTTTAGGCACTTATTTATCCTCCCTAACCCCCTAATAAGCGGGATTTAGGGGGATATAAAAGTTTTTGATACATCACTAAGGACTTTTCAAACATCCTCTTAGATTAACAATTTTTTAAGTTTTATGCTATTGTGCTTTACAATATGGTTTCAGTAGAGTTCAGGTAAATATTTTTTGATTTAATTTTTTCTAAAAATCAACCCGGAACTGGATTCAAAGTGATGAAAATTAAATTTTCATATCTGACAAAAGATGTTCATGAAAATTTGTGTTGTTAGGCTTTTTTTAACTTCTTTAGGATTGATATCTGGCTTTGTAGCTGTGAACTTCCATAACACGAGTGCTGTTTTGGCAGAAGCCCCACTAGAACATTCTCAGTTGTTAGTTAATGGTCAAAATATTACTGTTAATAAATCTGAATTTGGGGTGAGAATAGTTGATGCTAAGGGTAAAGCTAATTTTTTCCCCACTTCTAAAGTGCCCTTAAAGAAGGGTGATGCTTATGGTTGGCGAATTAAACTGCAAAATTATCAGGGTAAGCTAAGATGGCGTGAGGTTTTGCGCTTACCAAAAGCACCAGAAACCTGGGCTACACAGGAAGATGAGAATTTTTATTTATCAGCAGACGGAACTACTGCGGTGACGAAACGCACGGAAACATCTGCAAATGGTGTAATTGAAAATTTTTGGAAAATAGCTCCCGGTGATCCTCTTGGTAAACATAAAATAGAGGTTTATATTGATGAGTATTTAGTAGCAACTTTTGAGTTTGAAACGGTTACATTTTAGTCAACATTCAGCTTAGTCAACATTCAGCAATGTTGAAATATGATATGTTTATTAATTTGGAAATATATCTATTAGTCTGTCAACCCAAAAATTATGGGTGGAGGGAAGCAGCGGAAGAATAGAAATTGTTTTCCTATCATTACCCGTCAAAATGTCTTTGATAGACTACTAAGTCAGTTGGCATGAAAAAATCAATATACATACATCGGTTTTATCGTGCCGACTTACTTATTGACGGGTTAGCAGTTCCAAGTTATGACCATTGGGTTCATAAAAGTAAAAACCTCAGCTATAGGTATTTTAGCAGGAGTTTCCATTGCTGCTGATTTAGGCGACCAACAAGCCGCATTAATTCGACAAACTTCTCTTATGGTAGGTGAAGCCAAAAATACCTATGGTACAGGTTGCTTTATGCTGCTGAATACAGGCCAACAAAAAGTGATTTCCCAACATGGTTTATTGACAACCGTAGCTTACAAGTTGGGTGATGCTCCAGCCGTTAATGCCTTGGAGGATAGTATAGTGTCGTAGGTGCTTTAGTTCAATGGTTGCGTGACGACTTGGGGTTAATTCAAGGCACTGCAGAGCTAGAAGCATTAGCTAGTAGAGTTACAGATAACAGTGGTGTTTATTTTATCCCTGCCTTCTCTGGGTTATTTGCTCCCTATTGGCGCAATGATACTAGAGGTGCGATCGTGGGGATGACCAGCTACACAAAGAAAGGTCATATTGCCCATGCGGTGTTAGAAGCAACAGCATGGCAGACTCCTGAAGTTTTAGATGCGATGAGAGAAGACGCGCAGGTGAATTTAACTTCTTTGAAGGTAGATGGTGGGATAGTTTACAACAACCTGCTGATGCAATTTCAACGCGATGTGTTAGGTGTTCCAGTGATTCGTCCGCAGGTAGCAGAAACTACGGCTTTAGGGGCAGCTTATGCTGCTGGCCTGGCGACTGGTTTCTCGAGTAGTCTGGAGGAGTTGTCTGAATAATTGACCTTTAGATCAGACTTGGGAAGCAAAGATGGATGTTGTGGAGAGGGAAGGTTATTATAGGCTTTGGAAGAAGGCGGTTGCTAAAACTTTTGATTAGGTATAGATGTAAACTTGACTTTTTAACCAACCTTTGCACCTGAAAATCTTATTTAAAAGATGTTAATTTTGGAACGATTCAGAGGTGAAATTGAAAATAATACCAACTCAATAAAATAATACAACAACTGCTATATGTTATGAGTAATATCCATCAGTGATTATCCAATAATCTACCCTACAGATATTTTATGCATTTAGATCGCAATTACCTTTTACCTCAATAACAAGAGGTTCTTGATTACCGTGAACTTGCTTTTTCGCCCACGAAACTTAACAGATAGTATATTATTTCTAATTAGAGAAAACTTCAACTCTAACATATGTTCAACATATTATTTTTGAGTATAGTAAACTTCAACTCTAATATATGTTCAACTATGCAGCTCATTTTTAAATAACGGATTGCTGTTAGACCTGCATGAGTTAGGAAAAGCTGCGGATCATTTTTTAGGCTTATCCATAAATTGATAAAGACACATTTTTCTACTTTGACGGAATTGTCATAACCATTCTTAACATAATTAATTATGTAACCATCATTTATGTTCTGATTAGGAGGAAGTAGTTCATTGAGTAATAAAAACGAGTGCGTAACTCAGCAATTTTGTCTGCGCTATAGCCATTAAAGTTCACCTCTATCATGTTGTTTCCCTGTGCCTGTCGACATGGGTTTAGGGTAAGAACAACGGTAGTTTTACCCTTTATGGATTCTGGTAAAACACTTTCTACCTGCATTATTGATTGTGGCTTCATTTTGGTAAGCATAGTGAATTTGCTTTTTAGAATAATGTTGTTCTGGGTGCAGACTAAGTAAGGCAGCTTCTTATGCTGAATCAACAGATGGAATCAGAACTATCACGCTTTGATCTATCAGAGTCTCAACAGATTCAGTTAAGTATAATTTGTCATATGACAAAATCCATGCACCTGAATTCCTAACACTTTTTTGAGAACGAGTTGTGGAAATTTTTATAGAAGGTAATTGTTTTTTTACTATGGGAGATGACTTTACCTTCGTCTTTTTCTGTGTGGACAATGAATTTGATTTTTTCCGACTATCTATTGTCCTAGTCGAAGATTTTAAAGTCCCAGTTACTGGAAATGACAATTTAGTGTTTTTGGACGCAGTGACACTGGGTTGCAGAGTTTTGCTTTCACTTTTGCTTAACCATTAAGATATATGCTCACGGAATTTATCGCCGAAGTTTGCAAGACCAGAGTATTCTCGGATCAATGCTTTTCTTTGAATTTTCTTCTTGAATACTAATACATTTAGAATACTAATACATTTAGTCGCTGTTCTAGTGCTTCTTCTGTATGAAGTTGTGCTGGTGATTGTCGAAAGTAAAACCATATTTCAGGCTGACCATTTTTCTGCCAGGATTTAACAGCCCTCTCAAATTCCTCAACTGTACCAGACTCAGCACGGGGTGTTAGAGTCCCTATACGATTCCACATAATACCAACAAACAACACATACTCTTTCATGTAACAATTTACTGGTTGAGAACAGCTTGACCATCTTAGCCATAACCTGGAAAGGTATTTTCCGAGTAGACTACATCTAGTTTTACCCCTTTACTATCAGTAATAGTAAGATTAATTTCATCAATTACTTCATCTAGGTAGTTATGCTCTTTAGGTACATAACTTGGCGAAGCTAGGAATATCTTTATCTTCTCTACTTGTGGCATTGCTGTCTTACCTAAATGATTTTGAATATTATTGAGATTGAGCATTCAAATATTAATAATGCTTCTGATATTTTCTCTTTCAAAAGCAAATTGACTTTATAAAGTCCTGAGGCTCATAAAAATCCATAGAATCTAAATCTTTCGGATAAGTCGTTGACATCAGTTTTCTTGTAATAAATTCTCTTTTTGATGCCAAAATGAATGAAGTTATTATCAGTTTAGATAGCTGGATTCGAGACTGACCACTACGAGCCAGATCAGAACCTATAATTGGTATTACTACATCTGTCCTGTGGCATTTCAGACGAACTTCTTGCCAGAGTTTATGTAGCAAAGTTGAAATATAATCAGAATTTGACTTTACTGTTAAATCATTTCTCATGTATCCGTAGGCAGTTGGTAAATATCGTTTTTCATAAGAACCAAGCGTGATTGTAGTGCTAATGGGATAAAGCCAAGCTTTTCCACTTTTTTATCAGGGTCTAAGTTGCAATTACCAATGTGTTCTTGAAGAGCAGTTTCAACATCTAAATCGAGTTTATCCTGTTTACCTCTGTAAACTCGTTTAAGAAATTGCCCTTGAACACTGGAATCTCTGATGAGTTCCTGGTGCTGTAGAAGTACAAACTTCGATTCAAGAAACCCAAGAAAATATTGATTTGGGTGAAGCAGAAGCGATTGTTTTAGCTCTAGAGCTGAAAGCTGATTTAAGTGATTTAAGTAGGTGGGCGTAAAAATTTATAACTATTTCATGGCGAATTCAACAAAGTGGAATCAAGCAATTGCAAGGGTTTCAAGAATTTACATTTTGTAACATAGTTATGTTTATTTGTGTCTACCTACTTACTATTAATGGATGAATATCGAGGTAGGATAGTCGCAACCAGCTATGGTTTAGCAATAACCGGGTTATTAGCAGTCCTATTGCAACCGAAATGAAAAATTTTGATTCCTTCTGTAAAAGTTTTGATGGATCAACTAATTGAGCAAGCTCATTTCCGAGTGAGTGACCAATTAATTGTACACGAAAATTGTACAATCGCTTGGGGAAAAATTAATTATTTAGGAACATGGGACTGTTTAGAAGTATGCGATCACCTATTGAGGAGAAAGGAAACAGTGAGCGATCGCGATCTTGACAACCAGTTTTTCTATCCCATCAATCTAAAATCAATCATAGTCTGACGATAAGCATCAGGTCAACCCGTATCAAAACACCTACCTTTAACAACATATCCTGTCCTTCCCTCTTTTTAATCAAATTTCTCTAAACAAGAAGTTAACTGAAATTCACCCCTCTCTCGTCAATTTTGATTGATACTTTCTGCCAGCAAATCAAAGATTTACGGTGTGAGTAAATATAAACAAAATATACATAAAAACTCATCCTCTGCCATACCTTCAACACTTGGCTTTTCATAAATTTCCGTTAAAGAAAGGAGAGAATTATTATCCTGCCAAATACCAGCCACACACCCAGCTTTATGAATATTTTCTGGTGGTATCGTCGTTAAGCCGATCATACTATGATTAACTTATGAATAAATATCTAATATTTGTCTAGTACAAGATGTTTCTATCTCTTATTTATAAACCTGATCCCCTAACATCAATAAAAAAGGCTCATTATCCACCCAATCCTTAGCACAAAATACAGCATGAGCATAGCCTTCCTGTACTGTTAGGGTTAAGAGAGTAACTCTACTCCCCAACTCTTGCAGATATTGACTATATTCTTGATTTTGTGGCGAAAGTTTACCGAATAATTCCGGTTTAGGTGGAGATTTAAATAACTGTGTATATATTTATATATCATCTGGTTGAACTGCTATCCCTACTTCTATAATTCCCACATTAAAAGCTCCTTCCACAATTGCTGAAATCACAGGTTTAGCTCTGCCATCTTGGTCAATAATCTGGAAAAGTTTTTTTTCACAACTTTCGTAACTGGAAATAATCTTATCCCAAATCCAGCAGCAGAAATTACAGCTTTCTTCATTTGATTAGTTAGCATAAATAAATTTTCATCTTTAAACATTTCATTTGGGGAAAATCACAGTTAATTGTTTCTATAGTTCCTTCTTGGCATTCTTCATTTTAGTAATAAATTGTGCTGTTCAATCCCCTTGAGGAACTACATATTTACCACCAAAAATATAGTCTTGAACTGGTGGATAATTCAGGAGATGATGGAGAACAGGAGAGGTTAATTCATCAATACAAGTAGGAATTAGATATTTATCGAAATCTTCCTGTGCTTGTTTCATCAGCATACCAATTTTTTCAGCATCACCTGTTTGTAATACCTCAATTGCAGCTTGGGTAATTTGGTAACTAATAGTACCCAGAAATTTCTCCATATTCTTTTATAGTTCGTTCTTAGCAAAAGGATAACACTCATTCAGTTTACTCAAAAAAACCTGAGTATTTTTATGAGTCGCAAGGTCTACTATCACAAAAAATAAATCTTTCGGGACTCTTAACTCAATGACTTCGGTAATATCACCACCAAATATCATAGCAATAGGTTGATTACCATAAGCACAAGCTTGATCCATTCTTCCAGAAAGAGAAAGTGTTGTAATTTCACTCAAGTAGGCAAATTTCATTTCGTCTCTACGGCTCATGTTTAATTCGTATATTTGATTAAATACCCGCGCTACTAGCACACAAATAGCTGCACTGGAAGAAAGTCTTTTTGAACGGGTAAATCTGTGAGATAGTTATCAATCTCTAATTCTCCTACTTGATAATGATTCAAAATTTGATAAGCTACACCAGCAGCATAACTAAAAAAACCTCCTTTTCGAGCTTGGGCAAGTAAAGTCTGGTTCTCCATTCGTAAATTTAAGATTTGATAATTACCGTCAGTTAGAGAAGTCTTAATTATCAAATTAGTAGGATGATATTTCACCTCAGCATATCATCCTTGATTAGTACCTAATAGCAAAGTGTAACTCTTTTCTAATTGGGGATCGTGGCGACGATAACCTCCACCCTAATCAGTAAGTTCACCAAATAACTACAAGCATCCTTGAACAAAAATTTTCATCAATTTGTGGGATTTGGGAATGTTGTTACAAAACTGGACAGCTTGATCAAAAATCTACTCGGTAGATAAATAAATTTTGTTTTTCTACGTCGTTCTACTTAGTGAAAGTTAAACATATTTGGTGGAACGTCATTATAGACTTGCACAAATTTTAGCTATGTTTAAACAATATCTTTGAGAAATTGTAAATGTTGCTGTACCGGAACAATAGTATTAGCAGTAATCATCCCACTAGCAGCCACAGCAGGTAAACCTATTCCTGGAAAAGTCGAATCTCCACAAAACAACAACCCCGATAAAGGTCTAGTACTACCAGGAAATAAACCTTTACCTGCAACTATAGCTGGCCCGTAACTACCATGATGACGACGTAAAAATCGCTCATGGGTGAGGGGAGTACCTACTAAAGTGACTTCGCAACGAGAACGAATATCAGGAATAATTCTTTCTAAAGCTTGCCACATCACTTCCGCACGTTCTTGTTTTAACAACGCATATTCCTGGCTATTGCGTTCCTTTTCTTGCCAAATATCATCAGGCTCATTACCAGGAGTATAAACGTGAATGACGTGCTTACCTGCTGGTGCTAAGGATGAGTCAAGAACTGAGGGAATTGATGCAACTACGACATTTTGCGGTGCAGTTATGCCTTTGTCCCAATCGTTAACTACAATGTAGTGAATACCCAGATTTTTTGGTAATCCTGCTGCATCAATACCTAAATGCAGGTGCATGAAACTATCGCATTCAGGTGTTGCTTGTCGCTGTTCTACATACCGTTTGGGTACAGCACCTGCGGGAATTAGTTTGAGGGTATCCCAAACAGAAGCATTAGAAACAACCGCTTTACTTGCTCTAATTTCTCTACCACTCCGCAGTCGCACTCCCACAGCACGGTCGTTTTCTACTAAAACTTGCTCGACATGAGCATTTAAAACTAACTTACCACCATGTTTATTTAACCCCTTCACCAGTGCATAAACTAAGGTAGCACTACCACCAATGGGATAATCTAACTGCACATTAGGACGATACCAGTCTGCAAACATGAATGCAACTTCTGCGGCTATTGTGCCATTTGCAGGTAATCCTGATAATAAAAAGCAAAGTAAATCTAACCAGTTACGAATAAATGGGTCTGTGATGACACCATTCATGATACGGGAAAAAGACCCTGTTAATTTGATTATGTTAGCAGCTTGTTGGAGTAAAGCCGGGGCAAATTTACCCACTGTTAATATTGCACCTAAATCGTAGCGCAAGGTGGCGGGTGGGAGAGCGATCGCACTCTTACCCAAAGGTGTCATAATTTCCTGTAGTTTACGCCATTCAGCTACTGCTTTATCTCCCCGCAGCTTTTGTAATATTTCACAAAACTGGTCAGCACCAACTTGAGCATCAAAGTTACCTTCTGGCAGATAACAACCCCAGGTATTGTAATTAACACATGGTAAATCTTCGCCAATGGCATCTAAAACCTGACGTAAGGGATTAGGAGAAGAGGTATAAGATAAACCAGAATATAAAGAGGGTCCAGAATCAAATTTGTAACCATTGCGTTCAAAAGCATGAGCCGCACCACCGGCAATGGAGTGGCTTTCCACTACTGTGACATCAATTCCATAGCGTGCCAAGAGTGCAGCACAACTCAATCCGCCAATACCGCTACCAATTACGACTACTTCTGTGTTGTTCATGAATTATGGTTAATTACTGGGCTTTTTCAAAAATGATAAAACTTGTAGTTACCAACAGCCAAGACCAATAGTTACACACCTGAGTAGGGTGCTAGGGCTAAATAAAGTTTTCGTCATATCAGCAATGAGAAAGCGATCGCAGGCGTTAAACAGTTCTACATCAGTCTGTGCCTGTCGCATCAGTTTTAGGAAATAACCTTCAGCATCATTATTTCAGGTAATGTAGTTGAGGAACATTTTGAGATAGGCTACGCGGGATCGCATTGGTATACTTGATGCTATAGGGGTTTGCCACAACTGATCAATATAGTTGCGTACCTCTACTAAAGGAACGGGTGTGATCTGCTCTCCTCGCAAAGCCTGCCGATCAGTTTCAAGACTTGTTAGCCCAAGCTGAAATACAGCATAAAAAACTTTAACCTGAGATAGAAAGTGAAAAGATACATATAAATCAGAAAGGAGGAGGGTGGAAACCGAAACTAGAGATAAAAGAAGAGGTATGTCTATGCTTGTTCTATTTGAGGAAAATGCCAATATTTGAGGTGTTAGGTTTGCATTTCAGTATATCCAAAACGGAAGCAAAGGACACATTTCATTACTGGCTAGAGACATTAGGAAATGTTTTACCTCCTAGTCTCCTTGAACATGTAGAAAAACATGATAGCGATTATGGGATCCCGACTCAGAACAAAAGACACGAAACAAAGAGTTTTCCTGCAAGGGTATTTTTGTTGAACACGTCATTAGACTTCTAAAAAGATTCCGGGTAGTTCAACAAATATTTCCCCTGAATTCCGGAACTTACGAACAAGTAATTCTTACTATTTGTGGTTTAGTCACATTACGAATTGGTTCATTAGTTTTGCCCATTTCATTAATGTTATGGATAGGAGGTCAGTCATGAATTAGTCATCAACATCTTCATAGGTAGTTCCTATCAGTTACTATTCCCAAGTCCGATTCTTTCCTTAACTCTTTCCTAATCTTAACACTATGGAAAGTCAGACAGAGACTCCTTTGTAAATTTTGGCCGTCTCTATTCCCTATAATCAATCATTAACACTCACAAGTTGGGGAAGTTGAGACACAGGAATATCTAAAAAGTAAGCCAATACTTCTCGCCACCAAGCATCGTAAATTCTTGGTAAATGATTAATATCCGTAGCAATGGCTTGATTAGTCAGTTGCCAATATTCTTTAAGGTAGGGATTTCTTCTTTTTTGTCCTTCTTGATCCAATTCAAATAGCTGTGCTGCTAAATCTACTTTTTCTGCAAGCGAAGGTTGGTCATACTTGCGTTGCGACGAGTTTAGTACGCCTACATGGTGAAAGGCTTCTTCTCGCTGAATTCTGGTCGCAGAAAATTTAGCTGATTCAGCATCACTAATTTTTCTGGTACTACTATTAACTAATAAAGATGCCAGAATATGCATTTCATAATGCAACTCAAAGGCTAAAAAACCTTGCCAATTACGAATTGGTAAATCTCCCATATAATCCGAATGCTTTTGAACTTGTCATTGGATATCTTCAATGGGATCATGTCCAGAGATAATTTGCACTGTACGACTGGTATTTTCAGCTTGTGCGCCATCATCACTAATTTGTCGGCTTAAAAATAATTGAAGTTCTGGATCAGGTATTTGACCAAATATATGAGCACAAACTTGTAGAATAAACAAATCATGAACCGCACCTGCAAGACGAAAACAGCAAAAATTTTCAATTTCTGCTGTTGTTTCTGGAGGTTTGTTTTCATGCGATTGCTTTTTCGGTAAATGGGGTGCGTGCTGATTAGTTATTTTATCAAAGATTTCCAGTTTTAAGTCAGTTGTCCAAATGGGACGGGTAGATGTAATAATGTTTTTGGTCTAAGTTATGTTTTTTTATTTTATTTTAAAACTCACAAAGACAACAGCGATTGAAAATCACCTCAGAATGCAGAAATCAGTCAACATATCATTCCCAATCACCAATTAGCAAAATTATTCTATCACCGCTAATACTGCTTTTGGTAATAATTTTTCTTTGAAGCAAACAATTCTGGCCGGGACATCATTTAATTTTACACCTGCCTTTTCTAAATTCAATCTTTCGGAAATTGCCAAAATTAAATTATCGCAATTTGCACGACGTACCTGAGAAAACTTTCTTTGTAAATATTCTGTACGCCAATAACCGACAATTTCTAATAAAAAAGTCCTACCATCAGGATGTACAAGGCGGAAATCGGGAATCATTACACTCCCAGGAATCGGAATTAAATCAACTTCTCTTTCTAATATCCACCCACTTTTTAAACTATCCCATTTATCAGCAAAAGACTTTTCTAACATACTATCATAAGGCTTGCCTTTAGGATAGTGAGAGACCAAACCACATTCAGAATCAAGTGTGAATCTGCCAGTTTTCCATTCATTTGTATAAAAATCTCGTGTTTGTAAAGTTGCGGCTAAACTCCATTTCGTAACATGAAGTAAAGCAGGAATCATTTTAGCTATGGATAAACCATAACGGGTACTAGGAGTAAATAAACTTGTTGGACCATCAATACTAATGGTAAAACCGTGATCAGCATCACCTTCAATATAAGCCATTAATTGAAACAACTTCAAATAACGAAATAACAACTTATATTCTCCTGGTACATTGCGGTGAGCATTTAATACCAATTGACTGGCTTTATAAAACACACCTTGTACTTGAGACAAATTATAGCGATGTAATAAATCGTCTGGGTTTGGTGCTTCAAAAGCAGTGAAAATTTTATTTTCAGATAAATCAGCATAAAGACCATCACGCACCTGAATTGGTAAAACTTCCTGCTGTAATTCCTGACTTAATTCATCAGCAACTTTGCTTAAAGTCACCTCAGTTGCTTCCCGACTAGGAACAGACTTTGCAGCCAAAGCAAAAACCTGTTCCCTTAACATTGGTGGCTCAAGAGGACTAACAACTTCAAAAGTGCAGAAACTGCTTTTAAGAGTATAAGCCAAACCGCGCTTCATGCGATAATCAGTAGTATCACCTTCAAAATCAGCTAATTGACGTTCCAGAACCCCTTGGGATTTCCCCACTGCTTCCTTAAAAAAACCAATCAAATCTTTTGCTAAATCTAAATGTTTCTGATCAAGTTTCAGTCTCTTCGGGATAATTTCTTCCCCGTTTTGACGATGAATCAATAACTCCCTTGGTAACATCCTTCTTCTCAGTTGAATAATTAATTTCTAACTGTTCTGCCACCTTAGCACTTCTTTCCTGTCCACCTCCATAAACAGTCTTTAAATTCCCTTTCCTCTCCTTCTTCTTCTCTTTCTTCTCTTCGCGCTCTTTCTTCTCTTCGGGCCCTTCGCGCTCTTCGCCCCTTTGCGGTTCGTTACTTCTTTCACCCCTTCTCCTGGCCGAAGTTCCCTCCTCACTAGTATCTTCTGCTACGACTTCATATAAAATCGCCTGTTTATTTTCAACATTACCCTTGCGTAAAACCCTCCCCAAACGTTGAATATATTCCCTAGCTGAACCAGTCCCCGAAAGAATAATTGCTATTGAAGCTGCAGGAACATCAACACCCTCATTTAAGACATGAGATGCTACTAAAGTATTATATTCACCCTCCTTAAATTTAGTTAAAATTTCATGCCTTTCCTTCACCGGAGTTTGATGAGTAATGGCCGGAATTAATAAATCTTGAGAAATGCGATAAACGGTAGCATTATCTGCCGTAAAAATCAACACCCTAGTGGGATAATGTTCAGCTAATAAATCCATCAAAATTCTTAATTTACCATCAGTTCCCAGGGCGATTTCTTTAGCTTGACGGTGTGCTAACATTGCTCTGCGTCCAACTTGCGATCGCGCACTCACTTGCACAAAAGTTTGCCAACCTTGCAGACTTCCCAAAGAAATCCGCGATTGCTTTAAAAAAGCATTGCGGGTTTGAATTAGCTGATTGTATCTTTCCCTTTCCAATTGGGATAACTTGACCTTAATTTGCACAATTTGATGTTCTGCTAAAGCGTTACCAGCTAAATCTTCAGCACGTTGGCGATAAACTTCTCTACCAATGAGAATATTTAAATCAGCGTGTTTACCATCCGTGCGTTCTGGTGTAGCAGAAAGTCCGAGTCGATAGGGTGCGATCGCATATTCAGCAATAACTCGATTAAAATCAGTCGGTAAATGATGACATTCATCAAAAATCATCAAAGCATATTTATTACCCAAAGTTTCCGCATGAATCGCTGCACTGTCATAAGTGGCCACCAAAATCGGTGTTTGATCCCGTGAACCACCCCCCAGCAAACCCAAATCCGCATCAGGAAAAGCCGCCGTTAGGTGTGCATACCACTGGTGCATCAAATCCAAAGTTGGCACAACAATCAACGTCGTGTGCGGTGTCGCTTGCATCGCCATTTGCGCCAAATAAGTCTTACCCGCAGCCGTCGGCAACACCACAACTCCCTGTCTTCCCGCCAATTTCCAAGCCGCTAAAGCCTCATTTTGGTGCGGGTATGGAGTCATTTCCAAACTGGCAACCAAATCCAAAGGATAAAACCCCTTGGCCTCATCTGTGAAGTTTGTATCTTCTGCTTGCAATGCTTCAACTAAACAACGGTATCTAATCGCCGGAATGCGGAATTTTTCGACTCTATCATCCCATGTTGCATAGTCTATCCAAGCTTTACTGTGTGGTGGTGGGTGTAAAATTAACGTACCACGATCAAAAGTTAAGGTGGGGTTGCGACCCATCTGAGGTTTTCTCCCAACTCGTTCACTTCACTACTCATAACTTAAAACGTGCATGATTCCCAAAAGAGATCTTGATATAAGCCAACTAGAATATCTGTTTACCAGAGAGATATGTCACTGGCAAAGTGATTCAATCCTGCTTGAATCCTACAGAGAACAGCGAAGACAGTTTATAATTAAACGCCTGCGATTGCAAACAAAAATTATGCTGCTGGTAGGTTTAACACTTAGTAGCTTTTTTATGTGGGTTAATCAGCAACCTAATGGAAAAATCTACGCCTTTAAAATTGGCTTAATACTTGAATCTTTTATCTTAATTTGTTGGTTTTTATGAAAAAATCATCTTGGTCGTCGTTACCCACACTTGATTTTTTTGGCTTTATCCTGGTCTGGAACTTGCGCCACCCAAATTGACACAGCCATTTTATTTAACCATGTAGAACCGTTGACTAATATTTGGAATTTGATGTTTACCACTCAAGGAACTATTGTTCCAGTATTATGGCGGCTACATTTAATTTACCACATTGGTGCAATTATTTGCTATGCAGGATTATACATCCTCTATAGTCCTTAATTTAAGCGACCATTATATTTTTATATTGCGCATAGAATATATTTATTGTTCACAGGAATAATCTGTGTATTTTCTGTCCATCTATATGAAAAATTGCGAGAATAAAATTTCATCTCAACAACATCAGAAAAACTACTTTTAAATATTTCACCCCAGGTAATAGCTGATCAATTAAAACAATAACCTACGACTATCGCTGATATTTTCCTATAAGCCACAGTTTTATTTGCTGATATTGTCGGATTTACAGAACTTTCAGGCCATACTTCACCTCCTAGACTAATTGACAGGGGAAACACACCTTATTTCCTAACGAAAACTAATAAGGATTTCAAAATCATCTATATAAGTGCAAAAATTGACAAAAAGATAAACAGAACAAATGGATTATTTTGCAAAGGCGTAAGTTAACTTATCTCTAGTAAAATAACTCTTGTCTAAGGATAAATTAGCTAATTATTCAGCCATAAATAAGTTACAATAAGTAAGTATTTTAACTAAATTATTGACAAGCTAGTTTACGCTAAAGCTAAAACTCTTTCTAAACAGTTATTATCTATTGCTGCCGAAAACTGTTTATTTTTTATCCCCCCCTTCACGCGTTTCTCTTTACCCAAAAGATTGACTGCTATCTATCCCATCACTGCAAAATTTTGTGGAGCATTATCTTTCCTAATCTGGTAATCATCTTCTTTTAACGCTACATCTAAGACCCAAGATAATGAATTTTCTATTCCCCAATGACTGCGGACAGAATTAGCAGACTTTTTGGCATTATCCTCAACATCACTAATAAAATAACAAGTCTCTACTGTTGTTT
>CAKZGI010000286.1 GCA_936914905.1 uncultured Trichormus sp.
AAGGATACCAAAATGGAGAATTCCCCGTTGGTGCTGTACCAATGCCTGTCCGAAACGTAAATTATAGTGTCCATCCGTTTGAGAGTGGTGCGGAAATGCGAGAGATATCATTTATGGAAATATGGACTAACGGTAGTCCGACCCCTGAAGAAGCTTTATGTAAGGCTTCTAAAAAACTCATATCCTTACTAAACCCCTTCTTGCACGTGAGAGGTTCTAATATCCCCCACTTCGGTAATAATCAGAATTCTTCAGACTTAGCCAAATCATCTTTACAGCTGGATGGTGTGGGGAATTCAAGAGAAATTCTTACAAATACATTCATTGATCAACTTGAATCGCCTGCTAGGGCTTTTAATTGTCTTAAACGAGCTGAAATACATACGATAAATGATTTACTTAAATATAGTCGGGATGATTTGCTTAAACTAAAGAGTTCTGGAAAAAAATCCGTAGATCAAGTATCAAAAGCTTCATGGGAACGTTTTGCTGCAGAATTACCCGGTAGCGAGATGTGCATAGATTAGGAATAAGCGGTATTTTATCAGAATGGTACTACTTAGCCCATCTCTTGACCAATGGGGCTATTTATTAATAACAAAAGCGAATAATTAGAAAATTTCTGGTAAAGGGAATGCGGACAAAAAGCAGCTATACGGCTTTGGTTATATAGTTAGTTGTCAAATAATAAATAGAAAAAATAATAGAATCATTTCGATAATTTTTTTTTTTTATAGCTCATCCAAAAAGGAACGAGTCTAGGGAGATATTGTTTTGTAACAATAATTCCCTAGAATCTATATGTGCATATCAATGAACTAATAAGGTTCTAATCTTGAAATAATCCCAAAGTTAAAGATCCATCAATTGGTAGAGTTGCTCCTATGCCTAACCAAACAGCAACGGCAGTACCAATAATAAAAACTGTTGTAGCTACTGGACGGCGAAACGGATTTTGAAATTTATTAACATTCTCAATAAAAGGAACTGTCAACAAACCAGCGGGTACGGCCGCCATCAAAAGTACACCTAATAATTTATTCGGAACTGTACGGAGTATTTGGAACACAGGAAAAAAATACCATTCAGGTGATATTTCCAAAGGAGTTGCAAAAGGATTTGCCGGTTCACCAATCATTGATGGTTCTAGAACTGCCAAACCTACAGTACAAGCGATTGTTCCTAAAATTACGACAGGAAATGTATATAAAAGATCGTTGGGCCAAGCGGGTTCTCCGTAATAGTTATGTCCCGTACCCTTAGCTAATTTCGCTCTCAAAACAGGATCATTCAGGTCAGGTTTCTTTGTTATTGGGATGGACTTTATACCCCCCACCAGAATCGAACATGAGAGTTTCTTCTCATACGGCTCGAGCGAATCATTGGGTATATTATTCCTCCGCAATGAATTATTTTGTAGAAAGTTTTGTACTTATTTTTAATTTTTAGTATATATATATATATATTCTTCCTCGAAAGAGAGGATATTTTAGAGGAACATAGAAAAAAAAATTATTTCGTAAAGTGGCTTATGACCCGAGTCAGCCTAATAATTTAATGAGGAAGCTTCTTGGATTATCTCGTATCCCATACATCTTATATTGCTTCATCACTGATGGATTTGCCAATTCTAAAAGGTATAGGACCTTAACTTGTTACAACTTTGGCTATATCTCCCTTTGGATCATTCTTTTACCCCGACGGTTGAACCATAAAAGAGGTGTTTTTTATGGATAATTTTTTTGGATGCGAGGGGAATGGATGCGTCCTAAATACCGTAAAAGTTTAGACTCATAAAGAACCCGATTAAGTATATACGTAGGGTTTTACGGAGCCTCCTAAATCCAATCATGGGGAGAATTCTACAAAGATCTCCTCTCTTGACTTATTAGAGAGAACCTGAAATCTATCCGAGTTGAAAATCCTAGTAATTGAACTAGAAAAAGCTGGAAGAGAAATACTTTTTGGATTGTAGCAGCGTTCTACTCGGTAGCTGCGTAGCCTACGCGTTTCGGAACAAGTCACACACTCCCATAATCCAATAATTTTCCTTCAACGCTTCAATAAATTTATCCCTATAGTCTAAGACAGGAATTCAATTCGCTAGATAACCGTTCACCTATTTCAGTGATAAGCATCAGCGGCAATGGAATAGCAACCTCGTAAACAATTAGATTTTAAGATCAGTCCTTTGATTACCCAGGAATCAATTGATTTTGTCTGTAAGTGTTAAATCATAGAGGACCTGAAATGCCTTGTTTGCGGATCATCAGGAAATGCGTTGGCATAGAAACGGCAGTAAGTAGCGGCAATACGAAGGTATGCAAACTATAAAAACGAGTCAGTGTAGATTGCCCTACACTTACACTTCCTCGTGATGATTCTACTAATGAAGATCCTATTAGAGGAATAGCTTCGGGTACACCAGTTACTATTTTAACTGCCCAATAACCAATCTGATCCCAAGGCGAAGAATACCCAGTCACACCAAAAGATACGGTTAGTACAGCCAGAATAACGCCGGTAACCCAAGTCAACTCGCGAGGTTTTTTAAATCCTCCTGTGAGATATACACGAGATACATGTGGAATCATCATTGGAACCATCATACTTGCTGACCATCGATGGACAGATCGAATCAGCCATCCAAAATTGACTTCAGTCATTATATATTGAACCGAAGAAAAAGCTTCTGTAACGGTCGGACGATAGTAAGAAGTCGTGGCAAAACCGGTGGCTACCTGAACCAAAAAGCGAGTCAACGTAATTCCCCCCAAACAATAGAATATATTCACGTGAGGAGGAACATATTTACTAGTAATATCATCAGCAATTGCCTGAATTTCGAGGCGTTCTTCAAACCAATCGTATACCTTATCGAGGTGGGTAAGCTTTTCCAACTCCCCCTCTATAAACCGTACGTGAGGTTTTGCTCTCACACAGCTTAAACAAATATATCTGAGTAATCGTCCATTCTGTTAATAGGCACTTGATATGAAGATAAAATAGGATAATACTTTATACTTTTTTATTTCTTAAATGCTTTTAAGATAAAAGAAATGGACACGTTATGATTGCATCGTAAACCTCAGAAACATGTTTTGCCTCAATCCCGCGTTAGCTTTTTTTGTTCATTCACGCGAGGAATGAATATGACTAGCATCTCGGAAAAACTCTTTCTCTTATCGTTCGGTCTATCCTTAATGAATCAGGATAAATCAATGGATAGATTTTTTTTCTCGTTCCAATCTGATTATCGGAGCATCTACGAACCTTGGATCTCTACTATACTCCGGTAAATCCTTCTCTTGAAAAGTGAAAAAACTTGATGGGCAAGAATTCTCCGACCATCATGCAAATATGTGAAACAACAGATAATTCGCATAATTATGATCGTTTTACCCCACTCCCTTTTATTCTCAATTGAAAGATAGTTAACTTCTTTGCAGTTGCTTGATCGAGCGTCGAAGTAACATACTTGTCGTCGAGTAACCGTTTTTGTCACGAAGTTTGAATGGTAGATTGGTGCGGATTAATCGTAGTTCGAACCCTACCAAGCAAATTATAGTTTCTTGCGCTCTGGGTGCTAATAACCAAACCACTACCCAGCAAGATAGCTAATTTTTTGTTGAAGAAAAAGAAATATCTATATAGATAGATATTTCTTTTTCTTCAACAAAAGATCATTTATTCATTGAACCAGACTGGTGGCAGCGAGTCACACACCCATATCAAAATATTTCAGAGGATAATTCGCGCAATTTAACTACCTTTTTGACTCCTCCGAACTCTTCTTCGTCCAGGAACCCCCGGCTATTCCAGCGGTGGGTTCCAATGCACTAACCCACCCCTTCTCTCCTACCAACTAATCGGAATCCCATCCAAAAGAACAGATGAATTGTAAATTTCCAAAATGATAACTAAGAATACAGCAAATAAGGCCATGAATAACCCCATTAAAGGGGTAGTTCCCCAACCAGGGGCCACTTTCCCATATTCTGAGTTAAGTGGCTTCAAAATCACTCCTAAGAGACTAACCCGGGGTTTACCCTTGGGGGTATCATCAACAAATTTTGTAGCCATAGAGCTTATTCAATCGATTGAATTTTACTGACTTTGTGTACTATTATACCTCATGGGAATTAATATTTCTTAGGTTACACAGCAACGGAAACTGCAACTTCGGTCGCTATCTCTACATCTTGTTCACTTGTCAGCTTCACCGGTCACGCTTTGTATACTGCCTTCGGTCAACCCTCCGAAGATCTCAGAGACCCCTTCGAGGAACACGAAGATTAGTTAGACTGAGAGACCTTCCCGGAACAACCGAGGAAGGTCTTCAACTAGTCCTACTTTTCCCTCTTGCATGAGTCCGCCGATGCGAGCGGCTAAGACAAGTACTACCTTTTTTCCTTTTTGAGTATCTAAGTATAGATTTTTACTTGTCCTTGGTGGGCAGTTTAGGTGGTTCCCGAAAAAAAATAGAGAAAAATATTATACCCAGAGTGGCTACCAGTAGAAAAGTATAAACTAGTGCTTCCATGGATTTGACCGACCGTAAAGTTTTTTTTTGAAAATATCTTTCATACTTATTTTTTCTTAGTTTAATTAGAAATCTCCTGAAATTTTTTCTATAATAATTAGTCGTACCACCAGTAATTGCAAGAAAAAGAACTCTCTTTCTTGAAGTCCTACCAGACCAGAAATCTCTTTATAAAAAAAAATTTCAACTCAAACAGCTTGTCTCTTGGTACTTGGATCCCCCAACTTCTGGAATGCTCCGAATTCGACCTGAGCATCTAGGTCGGGATCAATACCAGCAAAAACGTCTCTGAAGAGGGTTCTTGCACCGTGCCAGATATGACCAAAGAAAAAGAGTAGAGCAAATGTGGCGTGACCAAAAGTAAACCACCCTCTAGGACTACTTCTAAAAACACCATCTGATTTAAGAGTAGCGCGATCAAATTCAAAAATTTCACCCAATTGGGCGCGTCTTGCGTATTTCTTTACTGTAGCGGGATCGCTGAAGCTAGCGCCGTCTAGTTCACCGCCGTTAAATTCTACAGTTACGCCTACTTGCTCAACACTGTATTTAGATTCCGCTCGTCTGAATGGGACATCGGCTCTTACGATGCCTTCGCCATCTACCAAGACTACTGGAAATGTTTCGAAGAAGGTAGGCATACGGCGTACGAACAACTCATGACCCCCCTTATCTTTGAAGACGGCATGACCTAACCAACCTATAGCTATACCATCGCCATTGTCCATTGCACCTGCTCTGAATAATCCACCTTTAGCCGGGTTATTACCAATGTAATCGTAAAAAGCTAATTTTTCTGGAATTTTAGACCAAGCTTCAGATGGACTTAAATTTTCAGCCTTGCTAGAACGGATTCGTCGATCTATCTCTTGTTGAAAATATCCTTGATCCCATTGGTAACGCGTAGGACCAAACAACTCGATTGGAGTGGCGGCAGAACCGTACCACATGGTTCCAGAAACTACGAAGGCAGCGAAAAAGACAGCAGCGATACTGCTAGATAATACGGTTTCGACATTTCCCATACGAAGAGCTTTATACAATCGTTGTGGGGGACGAACACTAAGGTGAAATAGACCAGCTAATATACCTAGGACTCCTGCGGCTATGTGGTGCGAAGCTATTCCTCCCGGAACGAATGGATCAAAACCTTCAGCTCCCCAAGCCGGATCTACGGGTTCCACCTTTCCTGTTAATCCATAGGGATCCGACACCCAAATGCCGGGACCGAATAAACCGGTTACATGAAATGCTCCAAAAGCAAAACAAAGTACTCCTGAAAGGAATAGGTGAATCCCAAAGATTTTGGGTAAATCCAAGGATGGCTTTCCTGTGCGATCATCGCGAAACAGATCTAAATCCCAGTAGACCCAGTGCCAGATAGCTGCCAAAAAAAGTAAACCAGATAATACGATGTGCGCCGCGGCTACACCTTCGTAGCTCCAGATACCTGCATCGCTTACGGTATCTCCGGTAATACTCCAGCCTCCCCACGATTTTGTTATTCCAATACGAGTCATAAATGGAATAACAAACATACCCTGCCTCCACATAGGATCAAGAACAGGGTCAGATGGATCGAAAACAGCTAGTTCATAAAGAGCCATCGAACCCGCCCAGCCAGAAACCAAAGCAGTATGCATCAGATGTACAGAAATCAGACGACCAGGATCGTTTAGTACGACAGTATGAACGCGGTACCAAGGCAAACCCGTGAAAAACCCCTTTCTTTATTATTGGAAATAAAAGCTATATGACTTTCTCGCGATGATATCGGCTTGCGCTACGAAGAAGCAAAAATTCAAACTTTGTTTGTATAAAATAGAGAACTGAATTGATTTTTGGTTGGAGTGATATTGGTCTTAAATAACAAATATCGTTCTTCGTTTGCTTGTAGGCACCCGTATCCATCCCCTCCTTACATCACCAATTCGAGCGAACAAGGGAGAGGCCAAAAATTATCCTCACAGGAATGAGAAAGACATGGATATTCTAGCATCTACATTCTTTATATAACAACGTAGAGATTGGTCCCATCCAAAAAATTAAAGCTCCTTATACAGAAAATCCATGGTGTTTAGACTTACCACAAAGCCTCCATTAAATTTGTTATAATATTATACGAGCTTTTGCTAGCTTCGGTTTATACGTTCCCGATTCAGTAAGTGGGATTGAAAACAGTAAGAGAAAGAATACAAATAATTTTTAATTTCTACATGCCAATCGGTGTTCCAAAAGTGCCCTTTCGTCTACCTGGGGAGGAGGATGCTGTTTGGGTTGACGTATAGTACGACTTGTCAAGTGCGTTGAGCCATATGGACTTACTTTCCATGAGCCTTCACCCGATCCATATTAGCGATCTCACTTACAATATACTGAGTTTTCAGTTGTTAAACCCGTGATGTTTACAAGATATTTACCCATTATTGGAATCCATGGCTAGTTAGAATAAACAGGTTATTCAGGCTCCGGTAACTGAGTCCTAAGCGTGGTCGTAGTAGAAGCAGCTACTGAATGGGAGATAAGATGAGCAAGATTCCAGAAAAGTCTATCACTTCTTAATCACTTCTTAATGCATTAGTTGTGGGAATAGGAAGAAGAGGGGAAGTAAAACTATTCGTTCCATACGTACGAGTGACGGTAGGACCCCCCCCGAAGTAGAAAATGAACCCAAAGATTCTTGAAAGAGCTCAACCATGAACAGGAAGACACTGGTACGAAGGGGGTTGAATGCTGGGCAAGTCCATCCCTACGACAGGCCGGTTACGGGGTGGTTCAAGATGTTTGATGGATAAGACAGACAAATCTGAACCGGAATTGAATAAATAGTAGGCATCTTGCATAGCGAGCGTTGTAAAAAAGAAACGCTAGTGTTCTCCTTTATGAGAAAACAAAAAATTTTAAAGTTTTTTCTTCTTTTATGATACCTCCATAACTATGATGCCTTCATAACGTACAAACTACCAGAGCCGTATGCTTCTAGCGACGCTCGTACGGTTCCAGAGGGGGGTGAAGGTGCATGACACGTAAACCTATCCTGATCAACCGGCTTCATCGGGAAAGACTTCTTTTCTTGGGTCAACAGGTAGATGATGAAATTGCTAATCAACTTATCGGTATCATGATGTACCTGAATGGAGAAGACGAAGCCAAAGATATTTATTTGTATGTGAATTCTCCCGGCGGAGCAGTCTTAGCCGGGATGTCTGTTTATGATGCTACGCAATTCGTGGTACCGGACGTGCATACCATTTGTATGGGACTAGCAGCTTCGATGGGATCTTCCATTTTAGCTGGAGGAGAAATTACCAGACGTATAGCACTACCTCACGCTTGGCGCCAACGATTTTTATGATATAGAAAGCTGTGCCTTCGCCTGGTTAGGTAACAATAGCATGGCATCGGATACTTGGTGATTCTTTTTGTTCTTTCGGACACATATCCGAGAGTGAAGTAGTAAAACGCCGAGATAGTAACACGAATCAAAGAAACCTCTCTTTATTTTTGATAGATTCGACGGGGGATCTATCTATTTATTAGCGTCATAAACTCAATAATTTGTGGATTCTTCGTAGTTTTAGAGGATGATACTTCTTTTTCCTCGATATTAGAAAGAGATTGATTCTATTGCCCATCGGGGATAGACATAAAAAACTTTGGGATTGCTCAAACCACGAAGCAACGGAACCATCGTAGTATTTTAGAAGGATGGTACTCTTTTATTTCTTAAAGTATTGCGTAAGAGGGATTTTTTAACAAGGCAGGAGAATTTTTTTTCTTGCGTGGAGAGGCTGACGCTTCTAACTATCCCACAGGCTGGCTACTTGGCGTTTTACCCCAACCAACGCATAGCCGTATGCATAGATAGTTGCCCGTACGGCTAGTCCTGGGTTATATTACAATCAGGGTAATGATTCACCAACCTGCTAGTTCATATTATGACGGACAAGCAGGAGAGTGTGTTATGGAAGCAGAAGAAGTTTCGAAACTCCGTGATTGCATAACCAGGGTTTATGCACAACGAACAGGTAAACCTCTATGGATGATTTCTGAAGACATGGAAAGAGACGTTTTTCTGTCAGCGGAAGAAGCCCAGGATTATGGTATCGTGGATTTCATCGCATCAGACAATACTCCGAATTGATAATTCAGTAAATAATCTTGTGTGTGTGTTTTTTTTTTTCTTATTTTATATGATTCTTTCGGCATCGATATGCAGAAAAGAGGAATTATCTGATTCTTTCTTGTGCAACAAAAAACTTTCAAACACCCAAATAAAAGTAGAAAAACTTTTATCTATATCTGTGATTTGAGGTTGAACCAAAGACTAAATCTAGTTGAAGTAGTAAAAAAAATCCTTTGTCTTTTCATACTCTTTTATCTAGGTAATTGTTCTATTGAACCTCCAGGGGCCTCGGACCGTGCCTCCCGTTAAAATAATATATCGAAACCTAAAAATAAAAGATATTGAGATCTTGCATGCACATGGTTAAGAATATTCTAAACCAAACAGATTCTCTGCTTCTTTGAACGTGCCAACAAATCAGCAACTTATTAGAAAAGCTAGACAAAGACTGGGCGGTGGAACCAAATCCCCAGCCCTTCGGGGATGCCCCCAACGGCGGGGAGTATGTACCAGGGTGTATGTGTGACTCGTTCGGACTGAAAACCAAGCAAAAAAATTTTGGTATTGTATAATATATATATATATATATATATTTTTTTTTTAAGCATGGTCTAAATTTATTGTCCATCCGTTTCGAAGAGGAATGGAAATTCACGGTTGCGGTCGGTGAAACTCCGACCATCTCGATTTGGGATGGTGACAAGATAAAACATCGATGATGTTAAATAGAATCATTAAGCGATGTTAGCAAAATAGTATCAATATTGATACCTTCATCAATTTTGTTGCAGTGGCAGTTATCCCGGGTCAAGTTTTTTGCCAACTTCCAGTTCGAAACACCGTTACTATACGAATGATTTCTTATACTGCAAAGAAAAAAGAAAAGTTATTTGCCCGGACTGTTTCAAGGGTGGAGCTACTCACTGGGGATCATACGACCCGCTAACAGCAACCTTGTTTCTTTCATCTTGGAGGAACTTCATGCTCCGGTGTATAGGAAGGACCCAGCTGCCAGAAGTTAAACCGTGGAAACAGTGGAATCCGTAACGTTTCCGATGTAGCATCTTGTCGGTGAGAGGTCTTGGGAACAAAAAAAAAATCCGGAGCGTTTATGGGTGGGAAGGTTGGGGTAGCAAAAGCCGCTGGAAATCTTATTTTTTGCATCAGATAAAGAGAATTCTTTGTAAAAAAAAGAAAAGAAAGTCATCCTTACAAAAAAAGTAAATATATATTTATATACTTAACACTTGATATTCGAAAAATACATGGAGCATATCACAACACATAGTTTTATTGAATCTATTTAATTTTTTTTTTTTTTTACCAAATGTAGTTTAATCTAGATAATCGATCTGTATAAATTAGTAGTATATCTAAGAAAGGATAAATGAAGATCCTACGGGCTGGTATAGTTATTTCAAAATAAATGGATTTTGCAAAGACTAAAATCTGATTTTTTGTGAGGTTAGGTATCTAACGACCAGGGTAAAACGAGGATCCGTAGCTCGGAGGCATCGCAAAAATACTCTCGAATTTGCGGCCGGATTCCGGGGGGCTCATTCTAGACTGTTTAGGGCGGCGAATCAACAAGAGCAAAAAGCACTCGCTTCTGCCTATGCGGATAGAAGTAATAGAAAAAGAGAAATGCGTCGTTTGTGGATTGCTCGGATCAATGCAGCAGCACGAGAGAATGGGATTACATATGGTGGGATTATTCATAATTTGTCTGAGAATCGAGTTTATTTGAACTGCAAAACACTTGCGCAGATAGCTACTCCAGATGCCTATTGCTTCTCTAGGATTGTACAGGCTGTAACGAAATGAGGTACGCTGACTTACTTTTTTTATAAGCCTCTCCAGATGATTTATCTCGGAGAGGCAAAAGATACATAAGAGGATTTTTTAATTCTTAGCAAAAATATTTTAGTTTTCGCTGTTGGAGAAAGGCGATAATGCTAAAATACGAGCTCTTTTTATGGCAACCGTCACTGAACGTTGCTGTTTAGAAGTCAATCTATTCATTCGTCTAGATAGAATCTTTCCTTGTTCGCTAACAAATCGACGAAGTAAGCTTGTGTTTCTGTAATCGATAGTTTCGTCGGATCGAATTGATGGGGAGCGTCTGCGGGAAGATCGTTTAAATCTATTCGTGATACTTCGCAATTACCAATATCTAATACTATTGACTACCTATGGATCTATTATATTTTTGATTTACTTTTTCAACTCTTTGTGAATAGTGTGCTTACCGCAACAAAAACAATATTTTTTTGATTCCAACCGAGTAGGTGTATTCCGACGATTTTTACGCGTAGTGTACCGAGAGACACCTGCGGGATTGTTGTAACCAGCCCTTGTCCGGACACAACTTGTACATTCCGAAGCGATAGTTACTCGTGCATCTTTACTTTTAGCCATAATACTGATTGGACTTTTTGTTTTAAGTTTTTTGCTTCTTATAAAAAAAGGAAAAGATTTTTAAATTCCTGGTTACAGGAACGGAAAAACTAAGGCATCCGGAAAAAAACGATTTATTTCTATTAACAAACCAGCTAACAACCCAAACCATATAGTAGCAATTACGGGGGCTGTAGAGAGATAAATCTTCACATATTGCATCAGAAAATCACCTTTTTCTTTTTTTTTCCCCCTCTTCCCTCTCCCTAAATTTGAAATTTTTTTTGCATCCTACCACTAAACAAAAAGCTCCTTATCGATCCTCTCCTCTCGGAAAGTTAGGATATTCTTTTTCAATTCGAGGATTCGGAGTTGCACTATACAAAACCGAAACTTTTTTTTTTACTCTGCCGGTGGCGAGTACATCTAAGAATTGGTTATAATCCAATGAGACCGGCTAATTACATATCAGTAATGCCAATTACGATTAATATAAATAGGGATGTAGCGCAGTTCGGTAGCGCGTTTGTTTTGGGTACAAGATGCCGCAGGTTCAAATCCCGTCATCCCTATTTTTTTTTTTCTCGATGCGGAAAGCTTCGAGCTTCGGAGGTTTACTATAAAATTCCATTTTTCTTATAAATAGATTCCTTGTTTAAATAGAAGAATGAGGGGGAGGGTGAGCTTTTTCGTCGTCCTGTCACCCTTCCTCTCCGAAAGAAAAAAAAAGTACCAGTCAGGGAGAAGCGCCTTTAGTTCAGTTAGGTAGAACGCGGGTCTCCAAAACCCGATGTCGTAGGTTCGAATCCTATAGGGCGTGTTTATGATCTCTGAACCAACAGAGACTCGTGAGTTTTTCTATGTCTCTTAAAGTTTATAAACTATAGGAGACAAAAATAAAAAAGATTGCTGTTGTAGCCAGACATATCTATTTTCCCGGATGAAAAAACTTTTTGGAACTCACACCAAAATAGATTAATCGGGTGCTAGAAGGAAACAGAAACAGAAATGTGACAATATACTTAATAGATTTAGAGTTATTTGTATTTCTATTTCCCATTCAGAGAATTGTCCTATCAGACCTAAAATCATTAATTTTTACCTAATATCCAATTGGTCACCACGCCTATATTGTGAATATGCAGTTACAAATAATCCAGCTAAGGTTATTGGGATCGAACCTAGCACAATTCCGGATAATAATGCTTCAACCATTCAAGTTTGTAGATATCTAATACGAATACTCACCGAAGCAAGTTCAGCTTTCAACCAGCGAGCAAATCTTGGTGGGTACAGTGAATTGCTAAGCGCCCGTGGGCCCCCCTTTGTTCCTTCCTTCCCCTTACAGCCGATACTGCTATCTCACGAAATCTTAATCTTGTTCAATCCAACAAATAAAGCTAAAGTTAAAGTTAGTACGGATGTCAAAAAGGCAAAATAGCTTGATAGAGTGAGCGTGGGTTTAAATACCAAATTATCTAACATATAATTTAGTATACAATTTTATGAGGTTGTTTTTTACTCAATATCATCGTTGTTGACTACGATTTTCTCAATTTTACTAGAAACAACATGGGAAAAGTATGCTTTTATGTGGGAACGATTCATCCAATAAGATAACGAAGTTTTTTTTACTTTACAACAAGTCTCAAAAAATATATAGAAACTCTTTTTTATTTAGAATATATATATATATATATTTTTAATCATATATTTTCATATATTTATTATTGGTTATGAACTGGATATGGTATAAAAGGAAGCATTAAAGTACATAACAACTGATTACTTATCCACTGGAATCTTTTTAGTATGGCTTGCCGCATCGGAGGGAGGATAGCTATACTTATCCAGTATATTTCCGATATACCCTTGGTATAATAGTGACAACCTATTTTGGATTGATTCTGGTTCGGTGAGATGCGCTGGCAGATCCCTAACCCTCCAGTGTCGATACTTCCTTCCAAAAAACAATCCTTTTCAGTATCACGACATAGAAATACGGAGCTAAACATGTCTGGGAATACAGGAGAACGTCCCTTTGCCGACATCATTACTAGTACTTGATACTGGGTCATCCATAGCATAACTATACCCTCCCCGTTTATTGCAGGTTGGCTTTTTGTCAGTACAGGTTTAGCTTATGATGTTTTTGGAAGCCCCCGCCCTAACGAATATTTCTCTGAGAATCGACAAGAAGTTCCTTTAATAACTGGTCGTTTCGACTCGTTGGAACAGGTTGATGCGTTTACCAAACCGTCTTAGGAGGCACCAATGGCTCTAGATAAAACTTATCCAATTTTCACTGTTAGATGGTTAGCTGTGCATGGATTAGCAGTACCTACGGTTTTCTTCCCAGGTTCTATATCAGCAATGCAATTTATTCAGAGATAGTTTTTACATGAGTTTTGAATCTATGACACAACCAAATCCAAATAAACAAAGTGTAGAATTGAATCGCACAAGCCTTTACTGGGGCCTATTACTGATCTTTGTACTTGCTGTCCTTTTTTCTAATTATTTTTTCAATTAAGGGTTGAGAACGATCGTTAACCTCGAGCGAAGGAAGATCAAAATCCTAATCATTTGTGACCGTTCATGTCTTAAGTCGTGACCGAGTGGTGGAACCAAACGAAGTAGGATAAGGGGAGGGAGTGGTACAAATGACCAATACCACTGGAAGGATTCCTTTGTGGTTGATCGGGACTGTAGCTGGTACACTTGTAATAAGTTTGTTAGGCATATTCTTTTACGGAGCCTATTCAGGACTGGGATCATCTCTCTAAGATCTAAGAATGGATATATCTGATTACTAGTCAATAATTTTTTGTCTAATACGATTCGCGTACTGAGCAAAAAGTTGGAGGTGACTCTATTAATATTAAGACAATTGCTTTTTCGTTCCTATTTCACGCTACATTCAAAAACAAGAGAAAGCTTTTTTACTGAATCTAGTCATACTTAACGTCATTTCTAGGTATGAATGGTCTGTGGGTTTTGTTGGAACAATATAGTTTCTATATATATATATTATCCCATAGTGTCACTAGATCTCAGTGATCCATCTTTCAAATAAACTAATTACTCGATCGATTCTTCTTTGAAGAAGAATCGATCGAGATTCGGCTTGCTTGATGGTACGAACCTGCGCTATCTTTTTTTTTTTAGTATCAAACATATAAATGTACTGAATCCTCGATTTGTCCCTTCCCTGGTGGAGGAGGCAGACCAAGTTCAAGACCGACCTTTGATGGGTAGTTTAGACTTCCAAAGGGGTACAAAGCAAAGCAAGTGTGGAATCAGAAATTCATTTCCGCCAACTGGACTTTTTCATACTGTTTCTTCTTAAGGACGAGAAAAATCTGTGCCAGAACTACTGACGCAAAAAAGACTAGAAGACCTTGAATACGTAGTGGGTCTTGGAGTACGATTTCCACTTCCCCTTGACCGAAACCACCCACGTTAGGATTATTAGTCAACGGTTGATCGACCTTAACAGATTCACCTTCTGAAATGATAAGTTCGGGACCGGGTGGAATAATATCAGTAACTTCACGACCCTCGGATGATTCTTCAATAACAACTTCGTAACCACCCTTACCCTCTCTACGGACTACCTTTTTTATTTTTCCTGCTACTGAAGCGGCGTAAACCGTGTTGTTGCTCTTACTCCCGTCTGGATAGATTTGTCCTCTACCCCTATTTCCCCCAACATAAATGGGATATTTCAGGAAATGCGCCTCCTTGTTACTCGCAGGGTCTGGTGCAAGAATTGGAAATACAATCTCACTATAGAGTTTGCCCGGAACGGGACCTATCACGATTATGTTCTTTCTGTCGGGGCGATAATTTTGATACGATAGTTTTCCCAATTTCTCCTTCGTTTCGGCCGGAATCCTATCGGGAGGAGCCAATTCAAACCCTTCGGGTAAAATAAGGACAGCACCTACATTCAACCCACCTTTTTTGCCATTAGCAAGCACTTGTTTTATCTACGTATCATAGGGAATCTTAACGACTGCTTCAAATACAGTATTGGGAAGAACTGATTGCGGGGCCTCTACATCTACCGGTTTCTTTGCTAAGTGGCAATTTGCACATACAATGCGCCCCGTAGCTTCGCGCGGATTTTCATAATTCTGTTGCGCAAATATCGGATATGCGTTTGAGACGGGTGAATAGCTCACTTTACCAAAACCAATATATATTACCAGTGATAGAACCAACCATTTTTTCATCCAGTTATTCATAATTATTCTTCGCATAGATGTATGATTGTTGCCAAGTCTCCGTGCAAACGGATCGTTTACGGACCCTGGATATTACTAAACGTACTTCCTTTATATCAAATCCATTGGTAATTTTCTATCTTTCTTTGCTCATTCCTTTGATCATTAGTGAATGGCTAAGAAGCGGGGGGATGGATGGGTTGGATTGTTATGAAAAATGGGTCCATCCAACCCGTCGTCCATGGTCAGATGCTGATTCTTTTTTAGAATCGTCATTCACTCATTGTATGATGAGTCGCTACAATTGAAGGGGATGTACGATTTAAATGACGAAAAATCCGATACTTAAATACTGTATCTAAAATGACTGGGAACGTTGAGACAAAACAAGAAATTGCATATTTATTAGGAGCCAACCCGAAATGTTCAAAGGAAGATCCTACAGAAAGTTCCCAACCATGGGGGGAGTGGAACCCTACGCATGGATCAGTTAGTAAAAGAATAGAGAACGCCTTCATTGTGTCATTCAAACTATAAAATAATTCTTGAATCCAAGAATTTGGAACTGCAAGTCTCTTTCGACCCATTATAAGCAATAGAACCGAGATGATGATGCTAATTGTATCGGTTACTAATTGCAAAAGTAGCTGAATATTTGCTTCATTATACATTACTGCTAATCGAATAGTTTCGTTGTACGTATTTGTATCATAATTCCACAATTGATTATCTATCGAAATTCCAGTAGCGTCGTTTAACCAAAGCAACGCCTCTGTCTTCCGAAGCCGAGTCAAAGCCCTTTCCTCTTGAAAAGCGTTTATGAATAGTTGTGGTTGATAAAGGTTCCACCAACGCCTGATCTGAGGTTCTATAAAGCTATTTTTTAGAATAATCAAAATCACGGAAGGAAGGAGTAACAAACACCCGATATACTGGATGGAGACTAATGATTGGTTTTTAGCCAACAGGAAGTCGTTAAGTACTGAAAAACTCGATTGACGACTTGTCAATTCCGCCTTGAATCTCGACAAGGTACGAGTCAAAGATCGGGGTACCAGGCTTATGGACTCATAAGTTGTTATAGCATCCAACCCATCTATTGGATCGTAATCAGATGATTCCTCAGTCAGTTCTCGATTTGTTCGAAACGATCGAGGGTCTGGGTCTGTGTAACAACACCTTACTCGAGTATTAGAATCATTCAAGGTTTCTTGAATCCAAGCTAATTTTCTATTCATTTCTTCCGAACTAGTCGATTTGTCACAGACAATTCTGTTCTTGAAACACGTATAACCCTCGTCTTTCCGAGAACAAGTAAGTATTTTTTGTCCCTCGCTCACACTCTGACCTTTGCTGTGATTCTGTTGGAGTCTTAGCATTAGTGATCGAATATTCAGAGTCTTCGCTGACCGAAATAAAGACAGATACGGATAATTTTGCGCAAAAAAAAAAATTTATAGGATGAGTGTCAACGAGCGAAGACGACTCAGGGTGCTTCATCCCAAAAATAATTTCCAAAAATCTATCAAGTTTCAATACCAATAGGCTTAGTCTACATTCTAGGAGACTCCAATATATTCGAAAAATACTTTTATGGAAGTCTCTATCTGTAAGAGTTTCGACGATTGACAATAACTCTTCGAAAGAAAACGGTTTTGCTTGTGTGAAAACTTTTGTCCTTATAGAATTCAGGCGCTTACTAGCCTCATAAGCTCTATCCAGGGAACGATGTGAAGTACTGCGAAACCATCGAAGAACATTCCAATAATATGATCTCATATATCATTTCTATTTCAGAAGAAGATCAACGGGGTGGAGTACTAATCGAATCAATCTTGAGTAGTTTAGTATCGAATTGCATCCTTAGTACTCCACCCATCCCACCCCGATTTCTTCATTAATTATTTACTTATTCATCAACTCGACGATATTTCAGAAACCTTCAACAGATACGCGTAGGAAACGAGCAAGTTCGGCTGCTTCTTCCTCTATCCCTCCCAGAGTCAAATCCTCATCAATTCGATTTAGAGGGATATTCTGTCTACCCCTGACTCTCAGATAAAGGCTTCGACGGGGGTAGGGACCTTCTCGGACATCCAATCCAATAGCCTCTATATCTTTGAGTGGGAGATTGATGCGAATACGACGACTAGTTCCGGGAAATCCCCATCGGAATATTGATAAGATTCCCTTCTGTTTATCGAAGAAATTGTATCCACTCCCCACGTTCCAAAGTACGGTACACAATAAGTAAAACCCGAGGAAAAGGCCTGCGATGCCATAGAAAGACATTACGATACCTTGGGGGATAAAAACAATCTGTTCGGACGGAAGTCCAGAAATAAGGTCTCTGCCAATGCAACTAGAGATCCCAACTAATAGGAAACCTGTTGCACCGCAGACAAGGATAGAAGCCCAACAGAGATTTGTAATTGTGCGAGAGCCCCTCACGGTATCTACCCGGATCCGTTTGGAATGCCAAGTCATTAGTATTTCCTCAAAGATTGCATGATATAGTAGTTGTCCTTTGCGTCACCGATCTTATTATCCTCTCTCACTATATATATTTTTTTTTTACGTGAAATCTCAAAAAGACTCGATTCACATGCGACAGCGGGTCGGTCAATTTCAAAAATAGGTTCAAACAACTGAGTGAGCAAAATTGAACTTCTTTTTAGCATTAATTTATGAAAGTGTATCTAACAGAAAGGATTAGATAATTTCATCACGCTCTATGTAGAGAAATAGAAAAGCCATTGTTATTGCCGGAAATAACAAACCTATTAAGGGTACAAAAATAGAGGGTAGATAGGACGCTGTCATGATGAATTTACCTCAAATTAAGATAAAAAAGAATATTTATTTATACAATACTACATCTTCCTTTCACCTCTCTTTCTAGTATTTAATGATAGTCTTTTTTGCCCTACAAAGAGAAGGGCTTTCTAGACTTCTGCTTAGTAGAATCATATAATTACCAAGTATCATCCCTAAAATTACCCTCGTAAATTAAGTTGTTAGCAAATAATCTGCTATTGCGCTTCTCATTGATTTAATGGACGTAGATGTGCTTTATGTGGGAGAGATCAAATAAAATTCCATCTATCAATATCTAGTAGATAACTTTTTTTTTTATTGATATCGAATCGAGTTGAAACTCGCGTTTTTTTACCGCAACAGTAATTGAAAAATTTTGCATATATTCGTTATCGCTTTTGTCTATCCCGATAAGGAGCTAAGCAATAAAGTTCGAATATTTCGCTCAAAACACCCTTCGGGAGATTACGTGGTACAATCAAATCGAGTAGTCCATTATCGAATAAAGATTCAGCCGATTGAAAACCGTCAGGTATTTTTTGGCGTAACGTCTGTTCGATCACCCTTTTACCAGCAAACGCTATATAAGCTTCAGGCTCGGCTATGATTATGTCTCCTGACATACCAAAACTAGCAGTTACACCACCCGTAGTTGGATGGGTAAGAACCGAGATATAAGGCAATTTCTTCTGAACTTGAAATTTCTGCAGAGCGGAAGAGATCTTAGCCATTTGCATTAAGCTTAATGTTCCTTCTTGCATACGAGCACCCCCAGAAGCACAGACTATGATTAGTGGGAGAGACTCGTGCGTTGCATACTCAATCAAGCGAGTAATTTTCTCGCCCACGACAGAACCCATACTTCCTCCCATGAAACTGAAGTCCATAACACCAAGTGCTATACTTTTTCCCTCTAGATGCCCTATACCTGTTTGAACGGCATCCGTCAAACCTGTGTCTTCTTGAGAATTAGCGATACGATTATGATAGAAATCCTCATCAGAGAAATCTAAAACATCTATTGCGGTCATGTCTTCATCCATGGGAATCCAAGTGTCGCGATCAATTAGAAGTTCGATTCTTTCGATACTATTCATTCGAAGATGAAAACCACACTCATCACAAATACTCTTATTCTGTTTAAGAAATTTCACATAAAGCGTATTTTCACAATTGTCGCACCGAGCCCATAATCCCTTATGAGTATTGATATTTATTTGTTTCTCCTTCCCCTTTCTATCTTCACTTGAATCCTCTGAAGTTTCTTCTGGAAAAGTTCCGATGATCAATCCGCCAAATTTACGTCTATCTTCAAACCAATCTGTTAGAGACGTAATTTTATCCTCGTCTACTTTTGACCCCTAACCCAAGGAATTTTAAGTGGTGTTTAGATTACACCCATTCCCTCAATAAAATAATTGAATGGGACATTTTATGGAACATCAATTTTATCTCAATCTTGTCTAATTGGCATCGTTTTAATTGAACCGGATTGTTGAAACTATTGACTGATTTGATGACCCAACAAACTAAGTGACAACCGGAGGATTCTCCAGCTGATCAATTCTATGTTATGAACTCGAGATCAATTCTCCAACATACATATTGTGTATATGTCACAAGATTTTGAATACTAATTCAGTAAATCGTTGATTGCATCTGATCTGCCCATTAATGCACCCTTTACTGTTGATTTTGAATTGATGGGGGATTGAACCCCTAGATCCATGGTCCAGGGCCATGTGTCTTCGTCCAACGAGCGACCAATTCTCTTTACATAACTTATGGGGAAGGGATATGGTAAAGATAAATTCTCTACCAATATTCCCCGCCCATTCCATGGGTCCCGCGGGACCACCTTGCTTGGTGGTATCAAATTTTATGAAATCAATTATAGAGTATCGATTGTGTCAAACTCAAATTTGATCTCTTTCCATACTTCGCAAGCGGCTGCTAGTTCGGGACTCCACTTACTAGCCTCACGAATAATTTCGTTACCTTCACGAGCAAGATCACGACCTTCGTTACGGGCCTGCACACAAGCCTCCAAAGCTACTCTGTTAGCTACGGCGCCAGGTGCATTCCCCCAAGGATGGCCTAGGGTTCCTCCACCGAATTGTAATACGGAATCGTCTCCGAAAATCTCGGTTAGAGCAGGCATGTGCCATACGTGGATACCACCTGAAGCTACAGGCAATACTCCTGGCATTGATACCCAATCTTGGGTGAAATAGATACCGCGGCTACGATCTTTTTCAATGAAATCGTCGCGAAGTAGATCGACGAAACCCAGAGTAACTTCTCGTTCTCCTTCCAGTTTACCTACTACAGTTCCGGAGTGGATATGGTCCCCACCAGACATGCGTAATGCTTTTGCTAACACGCGGAAGTGTATACCGTGATTTCTCTGTCTATCGATAACAGCATGCATTGCACGGTGAATGTGAAGAAGTAGCCCATTGTCTCGGCAGTAGAAAGCCAAGCTAGTGTTTGCAGTAAACCCTCCGGTCAAGTAATCATGCATGACAATTGGTGCACCCAACTCTCTAGCGAATTGAGCTCTTTTCAACATTTCTTCGCATGTACCTGCAGTGGCATTCAAGTAATGTCCCTTAATTTCGCCAGTTTCGGCCTGAGACTTGAATAGAGCTTCTGCTACGAATAGGAAACGGTCTCTCCAACGCATGAATGGCTGAGAGTTTACGTTTTCATCATCCTTGGTAAAGTCAAGTCCACCGCGTAGACATTCGTAAACAGCTCTACCATAATTTTTAGCAGATAACCCCAATTTTGGCTTGATCGTGCATCCTAGTAGAGGACGTCCATATTTGTTCAACTTGTCTCTTTCAACCTGGATACCGTGAGGTGGTCCTATGAAAGTTTTGGAATAAGCAGGAGGAATTCGAAGATCTTCTAGGCGAAGAGCGCGTAGAGCCTTAAATCCGAATACATTACCTACGATGGAGGTAAACATGTTAGTAACGGAACCCTCTTCGAATAAATCTAGGGGATAAGCTACGTATGCGATGTATTGGTTGTCTTCTCCAGCAACAGGTTCGATATCATAGCATCTACCTTTGTAACGATCAAGGCTGGTAAGCCCATCTGTCCATACAGTGGTCCATGTACCTGTAGAAGATTCCGCAGCTACGGCAGCTCCAGCCTCTTCGGCTGGGACTCCGGGTTGCGGAGTCATTCGGAAAGCTGCCAAAATATCGGTATCTTTGGTCACATAATCAGGAGTGTAATAGGTCAATCGATAGTCTCTAACACCAGCTTTGAATCCAACGCCTGCTTTAGTCTCCGTTTGTGGTGACATGGGTTCCTCCCTATGACTGAATCGGTAAATCTTGCAAGAATGAGATCTGCTCGGCATAGGTGGAGTTTTTCAATAAAGCGAGTTTTCTTTTTTCAACCTGCTGCACGCGATACTTCTGTCGAAACTCCATTTAAAGCATGGAACATTACTATTTTATATCGCGTTTTACGCGGAGTGCAACTCACTATAGGCTTCCTCCCAAAAATCGTTTTGAAATAGGGATCTATCCCATCCGAATAGATTGACTCGGGAATATCTTCATGGTTAGACTGGTCGATAGAAGAAGTAGAGGGATCATACTAAATTGGTCTGTCTCTCGAGACATCCAAATCCATAACCAAGAATCAGTACATGAGAATGTTAGTCGTGTATGACAGGATGAGCATAATCATACCATCGAATGTTAAACTTGTTAGTCTCTTAAAATGAACCAGGGGAAGAAAGGGGTTCGGCGGGGTCTAAAAATCCGCCTATTCCATCGTTCCACCTATCTAGGGTTATTATCTCTGCGAGGGAAATAAACTAAAGAGATTTGTTCGGAACTATCAACCCTGTCTTCGTCACCAACAGATAATGGATCGGCGACGAAAGAAAAAGAAAATATCTCTCTATCGATTCAGTAATCAAATAAAGATAATACACCAAAATAGTTACGAAAACTAGTTCTCCCTCTTTCGAAATTTCCAAATCGATAGAAAACCATGTGGGATACGTTACTCAGATCATTGGACCAGTATCGGATGTTGCTTTTTCTCCGGGTAAAATGCCAAATATTTACAACTCACTAACAGTTAAGGGACGGAATCCGGCGAGTCAAGAGATTAATGTTACTTGTGAAGTGCAACAATTGTTGGGTAATAATGAAGTCAGAGCCGTAGCTATGAGTGCTACAGACGGTTTAACGAGAGGTATGAGTGTTGTTGATACAGGAGCTCCCCTCAGTGTTCCTGTTGGTGAAATTACCCTTGGCCGAATTTTCAATGTACTTGGCGAACCCGTGGATAATATGGGTCCTGTGGAGAGTAATATAAAATTCCCGATTCACAGGTCTGCTCCAGCATTTACCCAACTGGATACCAAACTATCTATCTTTGAAACAGGAATTAAGGTTGTAGATCTTTCGGCTCCCTATCGCCGAGGCGGAAAAATTGGATTATTTGGAGGAGCTGGAGTGGGGAAGACGGTTCTTATTATGGAACCAATAAATAATATAGCTAAAGCTCATGGAGGTGTATCTGTATCCGGCGGGGTGGGAGAACGCACACGCGAAGGTAATGATCTGTACATGGAGATGAAAGAATCAAAAGTAATTAATGAAGAAAATCTATCAGAATCAAAGGTGGCTCTGGTTTATGGACAAATGAATGAACCACCAGGAGCTCGCATGAGGGTTGGCCTAACAGCTCTAACGATGGCAGAGTATTTCCGAGATGTCAACAAGCAAGATGTACTTCCATTCATTGACAACATTTTTCGTTTCGTCCAAGCGGGATCAGAAGTATCTGCGTTATCGGGTAGAATGCCTTCTGCTGTAGGTTATCAGCCCACCCTTAGTACAGAAATGGGAACTCTGCAGGAGAGAATTACCTCAACTAAGGAAGGATCCATAACTTCCATTCAAGCTGTTTACGTACCTGCAGATGACTCGACCGACCCAGCTCCCGCCACAACGTTTGCACACCTAGACGCTACTACCGTGCTTTCGAGAGGATCAGCCGCGAAAGGTATCTATCCAGCTGTAGATCCCCTAGACTCAACCTCAACCATGCTCCAACCTTGGATTGTGGGTGCGGAGCATTACGAGACAGCACAAGGGGTTAAACAGACCTTGCAGCGTTACAAAGAACTTCAAGATATTATAGCTATTCTCGGATTGGATGAGTTATCCGAGGAGGATCGTTTAACAGTAGCTAGAGCTCGAAAGATAGAACGTTTCTTATCGCAACCTTTCTTCGTAGCAGAAGTCTTTACTGGTTCTCCAGGTAAATATGTGAGTCTACTAGAAACAATAAAGGGATTTCAAATGATCCTTTCTGGAGAATTAGATAGTCTTCCTGAACAAGCATCTTACTCGGTCGGTAACATTGATGAGGCTACCGCAAAGGCTGCTATTTCACAAGTGGAGGGTCTATAAAAGGAATGAAATTGAATCTTCGCGTAATGGCCCCTAATCGAATTGTTTGGAACTCTGAGGTTTGGGAAATCATTTTATCCACCAACAGTGGTCGAGTTGGTATACTGCCTAACCATGCGCCGCTTCTTACAGCTTTGGATATGGGAGTCCCGAAGATACGCCAGGACGAGCAATGGTCTGCGATGGCACTAATGGGTGGTTTCGCCATGGTAGAGAATAATCAAGTAACAGTACTGGTCAATGAAGCGGAACAGGCTACCGAAATTGATCCCGACGAAGCTCAAAGGTGTTTTCAGATAGCTCAGGCTGACTCAGCAAAAGCAGAAGGCAAGAAAAGTGTGATAGAGGCTAATTTAGCTCTTAAGAGAGCCAAGGCTCGATTAGAAACTTTGAACGCGATTTGATCTTTTTCTTATCACCTTCTTGCGGAAGATTGATAGAGAGACGTGTGTGATACAATGCAAAAGAATCCAACGATTTCGTGGTCCTGTCATAAAATTAAGACACTACCCGAAAATTATCTTATATATCTCACATACACATTTGTAGAACTTATTAGATATCAGTCTAGTAATCATGATATCTAATAGGTTTTACCTACTATTGGATTCGAACCAATGACTCTCGCCGTATGAAAGCGATACTCTAACCGCTGAGTCAAGTAGGCTTTTTTTTACACGACAACAAACATGCCGCGCTTATTTCTTTCTATTATACTCGACAAAGTATTTGAAAACAACTACACATTCTATCAAGAAAAAAAAAGAAAATATTATTTGTTTCAAAGATGAGTTCTATTTATTTGTCTTGAGTATCTGACTTGACAAGGATCGATGGGTATTGATACAATAGTTATTGCATCTAAAAAATGACCAAGGGTTATAGCTCAGTGGTAGAGCACCTCGTTTACACGTGCGCCGATGATTTCTCTAGAAAGGTTTATCGAGTCCAATCGATTCAGGCAAAATTCTGCATGAAAAATTTCTGTCTTACCTCGGTGAGGTATGGGGGAACAATAGCATGGCAAGTGAATTGGTCAGAAAAGGATCATTTTTAGAAATAAGTTGATATGGTGGATGAGTGATCTATCCAATGCTATTACAGATGCTGGGAGCTGTGCGAGGACCCCAATAGATCTCTTCTTCGTCTTACGAACTTTCAGGTGTAAAAAGTATCGTATATTCCTCTCAAGCGACAGAGAATATCTGCCATTACGAAGAGGTAGATCCATGCATTTTAAGAGCAAACCTGTGTCAACACGAATAACCTAATCAAGATACTTCGGGATTGCTTCATCTATATCCGTAAATCAAAAAGTGAAACGGGTTTGGTTAAGTACACGGAATCACCCTATCTGGTAACGAGAAGGTTGATGCATCAACAATCGTTCGCTTATCTCAACTTAAATGGGAGAGCGGTTGATGATAGAGCCCAGTGCAGCGAAAGCGGCATGTTGGGTTCGTTAAGCAGTTCTAGAATATTCAACATATATTTGGATCTGCATGACCGAGAATGTCTACGGTTCGAATCCGTATAGCCCTAATCCGATGCAAAAACGCCATCCGTTACGATTAGAATGTTCAATCCATAAAAAAAAGGATTTCTTTATATAGTTAGAGAGAACTATAACTATATAGATAGAGAATTTTTGTTAAGTTCAATCCGGATCCTTGAATTTTTAAAACTGACTCCCTCCTCAAACAAAGTAATTTGGTAATATATTTCAGTAAATTTCTCGTAGAGATGATCAGACGTACCCTCGACAAGTGAGGGTGATTTTTATACATACACGTCGATCTGAGTTATAATAAAAAAAAAAGTTTGATTTCCTCCTTCCTCGCTTCTCTGGATTGAATATCTACCACAGCGATTTTTAAGCAAGGATTCCTTGCTAAAGCTTACTTTTGACTTTCCTCAAAATTTGTTACATGTTACACCTACTGTGGCATAGTTGTTAAATGACTTTCAATTTGAAAGGAGTATGTGAATGTTTCTGCTCCATAAATACGATTCTTTTTGGATTTTCCTACTAGTATCTCTGTCTATTCCCTATCTAGCTTTTTCGATTCCCGGAATTATTGCCCCTACACGCGAGGGACCAGAAAAGTTATCAATTTATGAGTCAGGTATTGAACCTAAAGGAAATACCTCGATTCGATTTCAGATCCGTTACTACATGTTCGCTTCGGTATTTGCAATCTTCGACGTCGAGACAGTCTTTCTCCATCCTTGGGCTATGAGTTTCAGGGAATCAGGCCTATTCGCTTTCATTGAAGCGATCATCTTCATACTTATATTAATAGTCGGTTCGGTTCATGCATGGCGAAAAGGAGCATCGGAACGGTCTCAATTCCTGAGTATTCGAATGGAAAAAACAGCGGTAATGCTAAACCCCGCGATAATTCTCTCATCTATTCAATAGAGTCCTTATTACCCGATCAGGGCGCGTCAAACTCAATCTTTTTAGCTAGTATTAATGATTTTTCAAATTGGTCTAGACTGTCGAGTTTGTGGCCATTATTATACGGTACTAGCTGCTGTTTTATTGAGTTTGCTTCACTAATAGGTTCGCGATTCGACTTCGACCGATACGGCTTAGTACCTAGATCCAGCCCCAGACAGGCTGACCTCATCGTAACAGCCGGTACGGTAACTATGAAAATGGCTCCGTCTCTGGTCAGATTATATGAACAGATGCCTGAACCAAAATATGTAATTGCTATGGGAGCTTGCACAATCACAGGAGGTATGTTTAGTACAGATTCCTACAGCACTGTTCGCGGAGTAGATAAATTAATTCCTGTGGATATTTATTTGCCAGGTTGTCCACCTAGACCCGAAGCAATAATTGATGCTGTGACGAAACTTCGGAAAAAAGTGGCTCGAGAACATAACTATAGAAGAGACAAAGATCGAACATCTATTTCTAACCGAAAAAAGTACTTTGGTATGAATCATCAACTACATTTAGTACCCAGCATCCATACTGGCGAGTACAACCAACGGATAGATGATCGGGGTAAAGAGTCCTCGTTAGATGCTTTTTTGGTCTCGGTAGATTCAATAAAATTAAAGGGTCAGCTTTTGGAAGAATCAATATCGGAAACTGGTGATTAGATAGATCTTCAGGGTGCAGAAACAGAAGAGAGGTTTTAATCGATATGAATATAATTGAGAATAACAAATTTGATACCAAGACGACGCAGGGTCGATTATCTGCTTGGTTGACTAAAAACGGGTTTGCTCACAGACCATTAGGTTATGATTACAGAGGTGTCGAAACTTTGCAGGTTAAAGCTGAAGAGTGGCTGTCAATAGCTGTTGCTTCATACATTTTTGGTTTTAACTATCTACGTTCCCAATGTGCATATGATGCGACACCGGGGGGGCCCTTAGTTAGCGTGTATCACCTCACGCAGATGCAAGACGAGGCGGATCAACCCGAGGAGGTTTGTATAAAAATCTTTGTTCCAAGGGAAAACCCTATAATTCCTTCGGTTTTTTGGGTTTGGAAAAGTTCTGATTTTCAGGAACGAGAATCTTATGACATGTTAGGAATAATCTATCAGGGTCATCCACGTCTTAGGCGTATACTGATGCCTGAGAGTTGGATCGGCTGGCCTTTGCGCAAAGACTACGTTGTACCCAATTTTTTTGAGTTGCAGGATGCATATTAGTTTACTTTACATATTAACGGGGGAAGAAAGCTAGTTCCTCCTAATGAATCATGAATCATACCCGTACTTTTTTTACAGCTTTTTTTTGAACGGAAAAGTCCCGACACGACAATTTGCCAATTAATAAAAATACTTATCTGCCTAGATGGTTTCTAGTACGACTAATCTTACCGATCGCCATATGTTAATCGGAGAGATACATTCGATGCTATCGCATCGAATTGTTCTCTCTGTTAATAACATGCCAGGAACCAGACTTGAACTGGTGACACGAGGATTTTCAGTCCTCTGCTCTACCAACTGAGCTATCCCGGCCGAAAAAAAAATGCTCAAAAAACAGAAGAAAGATGTAGATCTTTTTCTGATTCATTTATTTCTTCTTGCTCGGTCGAACTAGTAGCATTAGCTATTTGCTTTGTGCGAGACTTCGTATGGTTTTCATTCAAATCAACCATTCAGACAGTCTTTTAGGCTTGCTGAATGGTTCATTTTAGATTTCTACCTAAAAAACAAAGTGAAATTTTTTTTTTTTCAGTCCGAAAGTACGGAATTTTCGGTAATCAATCGAGTTATGAGTGTATCACATGAGTCTCTATAGAAGATCTAGTTTTTTGTTTATACTGTCCCATTGGGGATAGAGGGGCTCGAACCCTCACGGTTAAAAACCAACGGATTTTCTTTCTACCACGATTTGCATTGTTACGTTTGCCGAACGTGCAGAATTGGACTCTATCTTTATTCGCGAAAAATCTATCAATTCTAATACTTGTTTGTCGAATTTTTTTGTTGAATGCAACAGCAAGTCGAGCAAAAAAAGATCGGCAGTAAGAAGAATAATAGGTCTTTTTTCTTCCAGAAATTCTGGGAGGAAGATTGGTGCAATTCTAGACAGCGACTATGTATTACAACAAGGATCACGCCCGATATTCATCTAACCCAACCAACCATTTAGTCCTCTCGTTCGTTCCTTTGCTTCATCTCATCCGATCGATGATCGTAGTAGCCGGACACTCGTCTTCAGTTACTTCGACTGTAAAGATTGAAAGAGTGTTCGTTTGAATAGCTCCCGTCGAGTCTCTGTACCTATCTTGCTTTGCCGTCCAAAAGTCACTTAGCTGGAGTTAGATTTGGCTCAGGATTACCTGCGAAAGAATCCTGGGTTCCCCTGAATCTGGGAGCTGTCACTCGGTCCGTTTCCACACCCAGGCTCGATCCGATTGAGTCCGTAGCGTCTACCATTCCGCCATATCCCCTACCCTTGGGCCCCAATAGACTGAAAAAAAAAAAATAGACGAATTCTTTCCCCCCTATCCGGATCATAGATCCTTTGTATCTGAAGGATCTAAGCGAAGAATAGACGGAAGTTTTATTTGATTATGCTTCGTTATCTCTTATCTAAGTAGTTAAACCTTCAGTTTCTTTTTTTTATAGAATTTTCCTGGCATAGACTCACCTAACATCATGATTATACATCAATGTACCAATTTAGGCAATACTATAATATTTCAATCCATCCTTTTTGGGTTTTTGTTAAAATTTATATGAACAGTATACTATAGAAAACTCAGCCAATGATCCGATATTGATCTTTCGCCTGTCTTCCAGAACTCTACTTCTTTTCCATCCACAAAAATTGTTATCATTTTGTGGGTGAAGGCTCTCATCATTCATATGTTATGGTTGTCACAAAAACGAATCCTTAATGAAATTGGATGGGTACTGTTCCAGAATTAATTGTGTGTGGGAGTTGCATGCCAAATCCCGACTGAGGTTTTCTTTTTCAATATGAAAAGTTCACAGAAAAGGAGTTTTTACGTCTCGTTACCGAGGACCTCGTTTTAAAGTGATACGCCGTCTAAAGAGTTTGCCAGGACTTGCAGGCGAGGCTTCCAATCCGGGAGAAACTCGGATTGCTCCTGATCCCACATCCACCCCAAAGAAGATTTCTCAGTTTTGCGTGCGGTTGGAAGCTAAACAAAAATTACGTTATAACTACGGATTGACAGAACGTCAATTGCTCCGATATGTTCGTATAGCTAGGAAGACTAAGGGTTCCACGGGGCAAGTACCATTGCAATTACTCGAAATGCGTTTAGACAATATTATTTATCACTTGGGTATGTCTCCGACCATTCCTGCAGCTAGACAACCGGTCAATCACAGACACATCTTAGTCAATGATCGTATTGTGGATGTACCTAGTTACCGTTGCAAATCCAAAGATATAATTACTGTTCGGAATCGACCAACTTCTTTGAATGGGGTAAAAAGAACCGGTATAATTGAGTCTTCTCGAGGGAGCCAAATACCAGATCACCTAACCTTTTCTCTCTCGGAGGACAACAGACCGAAGGGGTTGGTTAATAAAACCGCGACTCGAGAATCTATCGACTTGAATATAAACGAATTGTCAGTTGTCGAATACTATTCTCGCAAAGCTTAAACCTAAGTGAGTTCCTTATACTTATTAAATAAATAACTTTTTAAGTAAATCAGATTGTTTGAGAATCCTTATAATTCTCAAGCGATCTGTTTGAGATAGAAACCAACAAAGACTAATCTTTCGTTACAAAAACCTGTTTCAAATCTCGTACTTCGTACTTTAACAGCTGAGTTTTTCAACAGATCGAACCGACATGTCATTAAATATTCTGGACTAGGCTACTTAACTTAAAGATTTCCAATAATGAGCAATTCTACTATCAAGGACCATTCCTATTTCCAACCTATCAGTCTTCCCGTTCCGGTGATTGGGAAGGCTTTAGTTATCAGTTAATAGTAAGTTGATTGTAGGTGTAATACCGCAACGAAGAAGACGTGGAAAGAGAAGAAAGGTTTCAAAAGAAAGGAAGGAGAGGGATTCGAACCCTCGGTAAACGGCAGTCTACTTAGCATTTCCGGTGCTACACCTTAAACCCCTCGGTCACCCTTCCTTTAGGTTTGATTTATCAGATACTCTCACGCATTCTAGAGATTTAGGTAGCGAAGTGGCAAGCTGATGGTCCATAACAATCAGTGTAGTGTTTTTTTTTCACATAGATCTAGCACTGACCTACTTAATATTAATGAGATATTGGTGATATCTGAAATTGGCAAAAAAAAAAAATATATATATATATATATATTCGACTTATTCAAAATTTTCTTGGTCACTATTAAAAAATTAAAGAGACTTTGAATCAACCTATTCCATTGCATTTTCATGTTTGATTGAAAATTAAAGCCGATAAACTAAACGATGTGCGGCGTACTTTATCGCATCATTGGTTTCCCGTAATCGCATCATTGGTTTCCCGTATCGCCAAACGCCAAAAGCAGCATTGTTTTATTAATAATCCCCATTAATACAATAATAAGTGGAGTGTCAGAGAAAAACAAAAAATTGGAATTGATTATGCCCAGATCTCAGAGAAATGACAATTCTATTGATAAGACTTCCACAATTATAGCAGATATTTTGTTACAACTATTACCGACCACTGAGAGAGAGAGGAAAGCTTCTACATATCATAGGGATGGTGCGATTCGATAGGGTAAATCGGCTCTAATCTAGTAGACGGTAATCCCAATAGACCCACCTTTTGTGAAGGTGTTTTTCGATTCATGAATAAGTCCTTCGGTCGTGTATCCACGATTTGCGCAGCCTCGAAAACTACAGCCATACGTACTAATAGGTCTTAGTAACAAGCGGAAGGCTGAGCCTACGAAATGATATGCTACGCATGATTTCGCAGGTGGGCGTGGGGGGAGGACACTACGCGTAGGAATTGACATCACAAAGACTTCGTTAATCTAGTTTTGGTTTCACCACGTATTAAACTTCTTTGACAACTCTAGAATCGTGGTCGACTGTGATTGGGATGACAGACACCCATCCCGTTTGTGTTTTGGATACCCATAGAATCATCGGAGATTGTCGAAGCGAATAATCCCCGTAATATGAAAAAAAGGGGTTGGGAACGAAGAAATTGTAAAGGGTTTTCGTAAGTAACATATTGTAATTTTGTAGTTGCTTGCCTCAATTGGAAATTTTTTACAAGAAGGATGGTTAGGTGCGAATTCTACAACACACTAACCCCCGCTCAATTACAGGTTAGGGGTAGGAATAATAATAAATTATTTCGAACGTTACTACCCCCAGTGCATCGGGCGGGAGGAGCCGTACGAGATGGAAATCTCACGTACGGTTTTGGAACGGGGCTTATTCGTATTAGCAACCGTAACGGATGTCGGCGCAATCCGAAGGAGAATATGCAGAAGCTTCATAAAACTACTACAAAGCTATGCGTTTAGAGATTGATTCTTACGATCGGAGTTACATACCTCATAATATAGGTCCTATTCATACTAGTAACGGTAAACATGCAAAAGCATTGGAATACTACTTCCAAGCATTGGAGCGGAATTCGTTTCTGCCACAAGCTCTTAATAACATGGCTGTGATCTGTCACTACGTGCGATTATCTATACCTTGGGATCTTTTGGCTCGTAGCCATTCAACCAACGAAAAAGGTATCCCACAAGTATACTTCTTTCTGATCAATCTGAACGAGAGTTGTTGCAAGCTGTGGGAATAAGCTCTACCCCCTCCAGATTAACCCAAGTTTGTTTGAGAGAACGGTGTAACCTAAAGATCCCATGGGTAATCGATTGAATCGAAGGATATAGCACCGTAAAGATTCATCATTGAAAATATGGGTCGATACAATGAGTTTGGTCTAACCAAGAAGTTACACAATCTGTCTCTGTAGCAGGGTCGATTGGAGGTTTAGGGGTAACGGACCACGGTGTAGTATCAAATCCCAAAGGACCAATCTATCTGAATGGATCCATTTTTAGAAGGGATAGGATAATTAGCTTTAGAAGAAGAGGGCTGTAGAAATAAATAGAGAAGCTTTTTTCTTTCTTGACTGGGAGTATGGAAAATACTATATCCGGAAAGAGGTAGAGTTGGAAACCCCCATTGATGACTACTCCCGACTCTTCGACGAATTGGAAATAGGTTTACTATTTTCCCGATGGGAGTTGTTAGTAAGAAGGTAGTTGTTCGAGCCGTATGAGGTAGGAAACTCTCAAGTTCGGTTCTGAGGGAGGAAGTCGCAAAAAGACCTATCCATCCTGACCGAGGGGAACAAGCCATTCAGGAGGGAGACTCAGAAAATTCAGAAGCTTGGTTCAATCAAGCCGCTGATTATCGGAGACAAGCAGTAGCACTTTCCCCTGGTAATTACATTGAAGCACAGAATCGGTTGAAGATTACTGGACGTTCTTCTCCATTCAGTAAGTGAGGGAAGGACAATGACTCAAGAGATATACTAAATAGGATGGCAAAAAAAGGTAACCGGAACCGATCCGGTTGCGTGTGTAACCCAACCCCCGCAGGACTAAAAAAGTGATAATTTTTGTAAAGTCCACTAGGCGCTAATAGGTTGTGTAATAATAGAATAAAATGCCTGCCCCGGATGAATTTTCGATTGCAGTTGCTCCAGTTCCAAACTAAAAGATAAAGAGAAAAATTTGCCGGTTGCTAATTCAGTAATACTCTAAGTTATTAGAAATTACATACTCCCTGTTGGTAGGTCGTTGTTATCCCTCGTCCGAAGAGAGGAGAGTCTCGATGACTATTCGTTCACCAGAACCAGAAGTCAAGATTATGGTGGAAAAAGATCCCGTGAAAACCTCTTTTGAGAAGTGGGCTCAACCCGGACATTTCTCCAAGGTTTTGGCTAAGGGTCCCAATACCACCACATGGATTTGGAATCTACATGCTGATGCTCACGATTTTGATAGTCACACCAATGATTTAGAAGATATATCCCGTAAAATATTTAGTGCTCATTTCGGTCAACTAGGTATTATTTTCATCTGGCTGAGCGGCATGTATTTTCATGGAGCTCGCTTCTCCAATTACGAGGCATGGCTGAACGATCCCACTCATGTAAAGCCAAGTGCTCAGGTTGTTTGGCCAATCGTGGGTCAAGAGATACTCAATGGGGATGTAGGTGGAGGGTTCCAGGGAATACAGATAACTTCTGGATTTTTCCAACTTTGGCGAGCCTCCGGAATAACTAGTGAATTACAACTTTACTGCACGGCAATCGGTGGGTTAGTCTTTGCAGGATTAATGTTCTTTGCTGGTTGGTTCCATTACCATAAAGCTGCTCCAAAGTTAGCCTGGTTCCAGAATGTAGAATCCATGTTGAATCACCATCTGGCAGGTCTTCTCGGTTTAGGTTCTCTCGCGTGGGCGGGACATCAAATCCATGTTTCGCTACCGATTAACCAGTTATTAGATGCAGGAGTTGACCCTAAAGAGATACCCCTTCCTCATGAGCTTATTCTAAATCGCGATCTTTTAGCTCAAACCTTTCCTAGCTTCGCGAAGGGATTAATACCATTCTTTACCCTCAACTGGTCGGAGTACTCAGATTTTTTAACTTTCCGTGGAGGTTTAAATCCGGTGACGGGAGGATTGTGGCTGACTGATACCGCGCATCATCATCTAGCCATCGCAGTTCTTTTCCTTGTAGCTGGTCATATGTATAGAACCAATTGGGGTATTGGACATAACATAAAAGAAATTTTGGAGGCTCATAAGGGCCCCTTCACTGGCGAGGGTCATAAAGGTCTCTACGAAATTCTAACTACATCCTGGCACGCTCAATTAGCTATCAACCTCGCCCTGCTAGGCTCTTTAACTATTATAGTAGCCCATCATATGTATGCTATGCCCCCCTATCCTTACTTAGCCACCGATTATGCCACACAACTTTCCTTGTTTACACATCATATGTGGATTGGAGGATTTTTAGTGGTTGGTGCAGCCGCGCACGCAGCTATCTTCATGGTAAGGGATTATGATCCAACTACTCAATACAATAATCTGTTGGATCGTGTCATTCGACATCGTGATGCAATAATATCACACCTTAACTGGGTCTGCATCTTTTTGGGTTTTCACAGTTTTGGCCTATATATTCATAATGATACCATGAGTGCTTTAGGACGCCCCCAAGATATGTTTTCAGATACTGCTATTCAGCTACAACCTATATTTGCTCAATGGGTACAAAATACTCATGCATCGGCTCCTGGTTTAACCGCGCCCAATTCAGTGGCGAGCACTAGCGTAGCCTGGGGAGGCAGTGAACTAGTAGCAGTAGCTGGAAAAGTTGCTTTAGCACCAATCCCGTTAGGTACTGCAGATTTCTTGGTACATCACATTCATGCATTTACCATTCATGTTACTGTATTAATATTACTAAAGGGTGTTCTATTTGCACGTAGTTCCCGTCTAATACCCGATAAAGCAAATCTCGGTTTCCGTTTCCCTTGTGATGGACCCGGTAGGGGGGGTACCTGCCAGGTATCCGCTTGGGATCACGTCTTTTTAGGGTTGTTCTGGATGTACAACTCTATATCAGTAGTTATATTTCACTTTAGTTGGAAGATGCAATCTGATGTATGGGGTAGTGTGAGTGAGCAGGGAGCTGTGAGCCACATTACGGGAGGAAATTTCGCGCAGAGTTCAACAACCATCAATGGATGGCTGCGAGACTTCTTATGGGCACAAGCTTCCCAAGTCATTCAATCTTACGGTTCCTCATTATCGGCATACGGTCTCTTATTCTTGGGAGCTCATTTCGTTTGGGCTTTCAGTTTAATGTTCCTATTCAGCGGTCGTGGATACTGGCAAGAACTCATTGAATCTATTGTTTGGGCTCACAATAAATTGAAAGTTGCTCCCGTTACTCAGCCCAGAGCTCTGAGTATCATACAGGGACGTGCCGTGGGAGTAGCTCATTACCTTCTGGGTGGAATCGCCACAACATGGGCATTCTTCCTAGCGAGAATCATTGCAGTGGGATAATGGCTAGGAGGATTCGAGAAACACTACGGCATCGAGATTTCCAAAATTCAGCCAGGGTCTGTCCCAAGACCCGACTACCCGTCGTATTTGGTTCGGTATAGCTACTGCCCATGACTTCGAGAGTCACGACGATATTACCGAGGAACGCCTCTATCAAAAAGTTTTTGCTTCCCATTTCGGCCAACTAGCTATTATTTTTTTATGGACCTCCGGTAATCTATTTCATGTAGCTTGGCAGGGTAACTTCGAGGCATGGGTACGGGACCCGCTACACGTGAGACCAATCGCTCATGCCATTTGGGATCCTCACTTTGGTCAGCCAGCCGTCGAGGCTTACACCCGGGGAGGGGCTCCGGGTCCAGTAAATATTGCTTATTCTGGTGTATATCAGTGGTGGTACACGATCGGTTTACGCAATAACCAAGATCTTTATAGCGGAGCTATTTTCCTGCTAGCTATTTCTGCAGCGTTCTTACTGGCCGGTTGGCTCCATCTGCAACCAAAAAGGAAACCGGGTATTTCTTGGTTTAAAAATGCGGAATCCCGCCTCAACCACCACCTTTCAGGACTTTTCGGAGTGAGTTCCCTAGCTTGGGCGGGTCATTTGATCCATGTAGCTATTCCAGAATCTAGGGGTGGACATGTTAGGTGGAACAATTTCTTGACTACGAGTCCGCATCCTCAAGGCTTGGGTCCGTTCTTCTCAGGACAGTGGAGTGTCTATGCACAGGATCCTGATTCCAGTAATCATTTGTTCGATAGTGCCCAAGGAGCAGGAACGGCTATCTCAACTTTCCTGGGGGGATTTCACCCACAAACCCAAAGTTTGTGGTTGACTGATATGGCTCATCACCATCTGGCAATCGCAGTTGTATTTATAATTGCTGGTCATATGTACAGAACTAACTTTGGTATTGGACATAGCATGAAAGAAATTTTGGAAGCTCATACTCCTCCAGGAGGCAGGTTGGGTCGTGGACATAAGGGACTTTACGATACAGTAAATAATTCTCTCCATTTCCAATTAGGACTAGCCTTAGCAGCACTAGGAGTGGTCACTTCCTTAGTTGCACAACACATGTATTCCTTACCAGCTTATGCATTTATAGCACAAGATTATACGACTCAAGCCGCATTATATACTCATCATCAATATATTGCTGGGTTTATTATGACAGGAGCTTTTGCGCATGGTGCTATATTCTTCATCCGGGATTATGATCCGGAACAGAACAAGAGTAACGTCTTAGCAAGAATGTTGGAACATAAGGAAGCAATAATAGCCCATCTGAGTTGGGCTAGTTTATTCCTCGGATTCCACACCCTAGGTCTTTATGTCCATAACGATGTAATGTTAGCTTTCGGAACTCCGGAAAAGCAGATTCTTATTGAACCCGTATTTGCTCAATGGATCCAAGCTGCTCACGGTAAAGCTTCATATGGGTTTGATGTACTCCTATCTTCAGCGGATAGTCCAGCAATCAATGCTGGTCGGAGTTTATGGTTACCCGGCTGGTTGGACGCTATCAATAACAATAGTAATTCATTATTCCTAGCAATTGGACCTGGAGATTTTTTGGTTCACCATGCTATTGCTTTGGGTTTGCACACAACTACATTGATTCTAGTAAAGGGTGCGTTGGATGCACGTGGTTCTAAGCTGATGCCAGATAAAAAAGAGTTTGGTTACAGTTTTCCTTGTGATGGTCCAGGCAGGGGCGGCACTTGTGATATTTCGGCTTGGGACGCTTTTTACTTAGCCGTTTTCTGGATGCTGAACACAATTGGATGGGTGACATTCTATTGGCACTGGAAACACATCACCTTGTGGCAGGGTAATGTTGCTCAATTTAATGAATCTTCCACATATTTGATGGGTTGGTTAAGGGATTATCTATGGCTGAACTCCTCGCAACTAATTAATGGCTACAACCCGTTTGGTATGAACAGTTTATCCGTCTGGGCATGGATGTTTCTATTTGGACATCTCGTTTGGGCTACTGGATTTATGTTCTTGATTTCGTGGCGTGGATATTGGCAAGAACTTATAGAAACCCTGGCTTGGGCTCACGAACGTACGCCTTTGGCAAACGTGATACGCTGGAAGGATAAACCAGTTGCTCTTTCCATTGTTCAAGCAAGGTTAGTAGGACTAGCCCATTTCTCAGTAGGTTACATATTTACTTATGCAGCTTTCCTGATAGCATCTACCTCGGGTAAGTTCGGATAATCGATGAACTTTTCAATCTACCTTCTTTCTAATCAACAAACAGAGTTTTTCTGCTTTGAGCTTACCCGTGCTACTATTATCTCGCTCGGGCTAATCGCAAGATCAGTCGGATTACAAGTTGACTCATGAAAAGAGAAAAGGAAAAAACCTATATATATATATATGTATATAGGTTTTTTCCTTTTCTCTACCCACACGTCGAGGGCAAGTAAATATTTCCATAACAGATCTGATCCGTTTTCTTTTATCTTTAGAATAGTATCACAATCCCATTCAATTGACTTTTGAATTATGGCAAGAAAGAGTCTTATTGAGAAGGAGAAAAACAAAAAGAAATTAGTAAAAGAATATGATCCTATTCGTCAATCTTTGAAACGACAGATCAGGATGAGTTCATCAATCCAGGAAAAGATAGAATTTTTTAAGGAGCTCCAATCTTTGCCGCGTAATAGTGCGCCTACTCGTCTCCGTAACCGATGTTCCTTAACCGGACGACCTAGATCTAATTATAGAGACTTTGGTTTATCCAGACATGTATCTCGCGAAATGGCACATACCTGTTTGTTGCCTGGGGTAAAAAAATCAAGTTGGTAAATGAAGAGGGACTCTATTTATAAAGTAAAAAAAGTACGATTCATCTAGCTTACATAGTTCTTTCTTTTTTCATATTCAATGTAATTATTAAAGAATGTATAATAATTACATCGAAGGTATCGGTTACGCGGGGTAGAGCAGCTTGGTAGCTCGCAAGGCTCATAACCTTGAGGTCACAGGTTCAAATCCTGTCTCCGCAAAGGAAATCACCGATTCTTTCTCTGCTGTTGATGCAATAGGTGACGCCCCCCGAGCTTATGCTAAAAGTTTTGCTAATCTCCAAGTCTCATAGAGACCTAGAAAAAAAAAAGTTCTATATATAGTTCTATAGATAGATATATCTATCTATATATAGAAAGATAGATAGAACTATTTACATAATTTCTCAAGCTATAGCTACTTTGTTTCACGCAAAAAAGGAAATAGTAATTCAATCAATTAGAGTGTCCCTCTATTGACAATATTGGGCGCGGATGTAGACGCACAAGGTCTAAACTCGAATGACAATAGAATAGAAGATACTAAAAAAAAATTTCGTTACTCAGTCCCAAAAGAGCTATTTTTTTTTGCTTTTTTGCTTGGTTCCGATAAAAGAAACAAAGGACAGAACTTATTTTTAGTTTATTCCTACTCGTCTTACATACGATACGTTACGTATGTCTCCACCCATAGACAAAAAAAAGATATCTATCTATCTATATCTATCTATATCTATATATGCCTATATATATATATATGTATAGATATACATATATATAATTTTAGCTAAGCCCCTTTAACTCAGTGGTAGAGTACCGCCATGGTAAGGCGTAAGTCATCGGTTCAAATCCGATAAGGGGCTGATTGAATACAAAAATTTCTATCGTTTTGAGGGAAGTCGATAAGCTAGCTTTTATCATTCATTTGTGATGGATATATAAAAAGTATGCTTACGAGAAATCTTGAAGATTTTGGCACAAAAGAGGGTTCTTCCGCGATATATAAGAAAATCTTACTTATTAAAACTACCAGATTCTTTCAACAAAGAATTTTCTGTTCACTTATGACTCCACCAAACGAAATAAGAAAATCGAGAAAAATTTCGTTGATAGATAGGTGGGAATACGGCTGACTCAGCTAGCCAGTACAACTTTTGTGTTTTTTTTTTTTACTAATCATAAGTCACGCTAACTACGAAACTGGTTCTTTCTTCTTTGATTTGACTTTTTTTCTCACTTTTTTTTTCTGATCGAAAATCCGAAGTTTCTAGTTATCAGTAATACCTAAGAATCAGATGGATTTAATTTCTAATATCGTAAACTTTCAAGTTATATCTAGTCTGGGGATTTGATACGAACTATTAATATAAGTATATTTCTATTGATTCTAAATAGATATCTATATATCTATATTTTCTATTTCCTTGTCCCAGTAACTCTTAGTTGTTGAGTTACTGCGTAGTTATTCGACCTCCTTGATTAGGAAGAAAAATCCCTGTTTTTGACATTCCTCACAAACAAAAAAGGTTCTTCTATTCATATTGAAAATACTCGAACTTGCTGGAAGCAATGACATAGACCTTATCATTCAATCGCGAGATTTTCATGCTTTTAACTGATGAAATCTGGGTCGATTTTATGTTACTACCAGATAATTCAAAATCAGAAAGCTTTCAATTTTTATCAGAGATTGGTAAAATAAGCATTGGGGTATTCATAGATTATGGTTTAGTGTCGTAAAGAGATTGGGCGGATCCATTAACATGCGTATTTCCCAATCCCTCGAAAAACAAACTTTTTCTTTATATTCTCGCTTGCATCCAATACCATATTCTTACTTTTTTTCATCGACAGAGATAAAAAAAAAAGCTATCTCTAGAATAGTTGTTGAAAGATATTATGCGGGAGAATATTCAGTAGACACCGAATTTGTGTTTGACGACGGAAAAAAGAAATAAAATAGAACTTTCTTTTTAAGAAAATCCTCAGGGTCCATTGATGCGACACAAAGAAAGGTGACAAAATTCTGAAAGAAGAGAGAGGTTTACCCACTTTCTGAACGATCGGGTAACAGACTGTCTGTCTTATCTTGTCGATCGATATTGATATGTCGAAACACAAGACTGTAGCAAAAAAAGAAGTGTAGCAATGAGCAAAGAAGTAAGGAAATATAGAAAAAAGGAAGATATTTTAGAGAGATATAAAATCAATAATTACGGGAATGGGAGTAATTAGAGAGGAGAAAGTAAAGAGGGAATAGACTTCCAGTGACATCCGTTGCGTTGGTATCACTCTCGCGCTAGCCGCTACATGCAAATAGACTGTTTTGTTAAACGATTTTTTTTAGAAGGGATGACGACGCTACAGTTCGATCTTCCGCAAGGCGGTGTGACTATAACTGTGTTATTAAAAAAGGGAACCCAGAAGTTATTCGAAAAGTTGAGTGGGAGAATAATCATGACTATCGCCATTGGAAAATCTTCCAAGGAACCGAAAGATTTATTTGATAGTATGGATGATTGGCTAAGAAGAGATCGGTTTGTTTTTGTAGGTTGGTCTGGCCTTTTACTTTTTCCCACCGCATATTTCTCTTTGGGTGGTTGGTTTACTGGTACAACCTTTGTCACCTCATGGTATACTCACGGATTAGCTAGTTCTTATCTTGAAGGCTGCAATTTCCTGACAGCAGCCGTTTCTACTCCAGCTAATAGTTTGGCTCACTCCCTGCTTCTATTGTGGGGCCCCGAAGCGCAGGGCGATTTCACTCGTTGGTGCCAATTGGGAGGTTTGTGGACCTTCATTGCTCTTCACGGTTCATTTGCTTTGATAGGTTTCATGCTACGCCAATTCGAACTTGCCAGGTCTGTACAATTACGACCTTACAATGCAATAGCATTCTCTGGCCCTATCGCCGTTTTTGTATCTGTATTTTTGATTTACCCCCTAGGACAATCTGGTTGGTTTTTCGCACCCAGCTTCGGCGTAGCCGCTATTTTTCGATTTATTCTCTTCTTTCAAGGTTTTCACAACTGGACATTAAACCCGTTTCATATGATGGGAGTTGCAGGAGTTCTAGGCGCTGCCCTCCTATGTGCAATCCATGGCGCTACCGTGGAGAACACTCTATTTGAGGATGGCGATGGTGCGAACACATTCCGCGCATTTAACCCAACTCAGTCTGAAGAGACTTATTCAATGGTAACTGCTAATCGTTTCTGGTCCCAGATTTTTGGTGTCGCTTTTTCCAACAAACGTTGGTTACATTTTTTCATGTTATTCGTGCCAGTGACTGGTCTATGGATGAGTGCTATCGGAGTAGTCGGTCTCGCTTTGAATTTACGTGCGTACGATTTTGTATCCCAAGAAATTCGTGCAGCAGAAGATCCCGAGTTTGAGACTTTTTACACAAAAAACATCCTATTGAACGAAGGTATTCGTGCTTGGATGGCGGCTCAAGATCAGCCCCACGAAAACCTTGTATTCCCCGAGGAGGTCTTACCCCGTGGAAACGCTCTATAATGGAACCCTCTCTTTGGGTGGTCGTGATCAAGGGACCACTGGTTTTGCTTGGTGGGCCGGCAACGCTCGACTTATCAATTTGTCTGGTAAATTACTTGGTGCTCACGTGGCTCACGCCGGATTGATCGTATTTTGGGCCGGAGCCATGAATCTATTTGAAGTGGCTCACTTTGTTTCAGAAAAGCCTATGTATGAACAGGGCTTAATTTTACTTCCTCATCTAGCCAGCCTCGGCTGGGGGATAGGTCCCGGTGGAGAAGTCATAGACACATTCCCATACTTTGTTTCCGGAGTACTTCATTTGATTTCTTCCGCTGTTTTAGGTTTTGGGGGTATCTACCACGCCCTAATCGGGCCTGAAACTCTAGAAGAATCCTTTCCATTCTTTGGCTACGTTTGGAAAGACAAAAACAAGATGACCACGATTCTAGGTATCCATCTAATACTACTGGGTGTCGGTGCCTTCTTATTAGTGTTCAAGGCACTGTATTTCGGAGGTTTGTATGATACATGGGCACCCGGGGGCGGGGACGTGAGAAAGATTACCAACCCTACCCTAAGTCCAAGTGTCATCTTTGGTTATCTACTAAAATCTCCTTTTGGTGGGGAAGGCTGGATTGTCAGCGTAGATAACCTTGAAGATATTATTGGGGGACATGTCTGGTTGGGATCTATCTGTATTTTCGGGGGAATTTGGCACATACTAACAAAACCTTTTGCTTGGGCTCGTCGTGCTTTTGTTTGGTCAGGAGAAGCTTACTTATCCTATAGTTTAGCAGCCCTTGCTATTTTTGGTTTCACCGCTTGCTGCTTTGTCTGGTTCAACAACACAGCATATCCTAGCGAATTTTATGGTCCCACTGGACCAGAAGCCTCTCAGGCTCAAGCTTTTACCTTTCTTGTCAGGGACCAACGTCTCGGTGCCAACATAGGTTCGGCTCAGGGACCTACCGGTTTGGGTAAATACCTAATGCGTTCTCCAACAGGAGAAATTATTTTTGGGGGAGAAACTATGCGTTTCTGGGACCTTCGGGCTCCCTGGCTAGAACCTCTAAGAGGGCCTAACGGTTTGGATCTTAGTAAGTTAAAGAAAGATATACAACCTTGGCAAGAACGGCGATCTGCGGAGTATATGACTCATGCACCTTTGGGCTCTTTAAATTCCGTGGGTGGGGTAGCTACTGAGATCAACGCTGTCAATTACGTATCTCCCCGAAGTTGGTTGGCAACATCTCACTTCGTTCTAGGATTTTTCTTTTTCGTGGGTCATCTATGGCACGCGGGAAGGGCTCGTGCAGCTGCAGCCGGGTTTGAAAAAGGAATTGATCGTGATACCGAACCCGTCCTTTCAATGACTCCCCTTAATTAAATATTCAAATGCGGTAAAAGAAAATAGTTAAAACTATGACAAGAAGGAAAATATTCTTCCTCTACTGGTAGTAAGTTGATATGGACTTGATTAATGTACATTCTCGTCGGCACATCTGCGGCTCATTAAATCCAAGTAGATTTCTATTGTCTATCCATCTATTGGGATGGGTAGACACCAATCAATAAACAGGCTAGCTGGCTTAACGGTACGGGTAACCCAAAAAGAGTAAACTAGAGTAGGTTTTTGTGCTGTAATCGATGTCTATCTGTAAAAAAAAAAGGACGGTTTTTTCTTAGGAGCTACTTTTCTTTTTAGGTAAACTGTCAAAGTGGGGGCGGTCGGTTGCTATAACTCTATAACTCGAAATCAAATGTTCTGGTGAAGCGGTGGATAGAATTAGCATTAACCCAAATTAATCGTACTTGAATTGGTGTTTCGACCTATAATATCATAGGTCATAGGCAAAGAATCCTTCTTCAGGGTACTGGTGCAAAATCGGCATCTTTCTTCACTGACTAAAGCATCAGATATCTTCGACTTCTTTTTTTCTAAAATCCGTTTGTTAGACATCATTCACATACCTTATGATACTGACGTCTCTCACTCTTATTATAGCTTAATGTTCGATATCGAACTGTAGGAGAGAGAGGGATTCGAACCCTCGATGGTGTTTCGGCACCATGCCAGTTTTCAAGACTGGAGCCATAAACCACTCGACCATCTCTCCTAGATACATAGATTTCTCCTCTAACAATCAGAAGTATCCATAACCTACCAAGAAGGTAGATATAATCTCTTAACGTCAATACATAAGTATTGTATCGAAAATCACCTATAGTATGGAAGATATGAGATGGATTTTTTTGTAAGATTAGTTGTAGAGTTTTGTGGATGATTGTTCCTAATTGATTGGCTAAATTTTACACCGTCATTTGAGGAGTCATCGATAGATTGAGTTATGTCAAAATATAGAGTACCAGAAGGTTTTTAATTATCCCCCCCGCTTGATCATGCTGGTACAATCAGAATATTATCCAATGAGGATGATTGGATGGTACAAACAACTCATTTTTTATACCCAGGGAATTAGAATTACGACTATAGTTTTTCAATTGGCATTATTTGCACTAATCACCATATCATTCCTACTAATTGTTAGTGTACCTGTTGCGCTCGCGTCCCCTGACGGTTGGTCCAGCAATAAAAATTTTGTATTTTCGGGGGCTTCGTTATGGATCGGATTAGTTTTCTTAGTAGGTATACCCAATTCCTTTATTTCCCAATGATTCAGAATTTTAGTACTCCGGAACTTACTGTCGCGGGTATAGATAGAGACTTAAGAAATACATAAATAAAGTGAAGATATAATCTATCTTAAAAAAGGAGCTACGGAATATCTACTTCACCTGAATCTGTCTCGGGGGGAGAGGGCGGGTGGGTCCCCTCGCCCGCAACCCGACCGAGTGAAGGGGCTGATGAAGAAACCGAATTACTTACAATATGAGGTTACTACACACTAAGCCTGTGATGCTGTGTACAATACAAGTGGTAGCAGAATTTGCGGATATAGTTGAATGGTAAAATATCTCCTTGCCAAGGAGATGACGCGGGTTCGATTCCCGCTATCCGCCAATAAAGTCACTGAGGAGAGGAGCCTCTTTCATACGTGGAGGAAATAATGCCTAAAATGTTGAATCGCAAGAATCACTTACTTAGTTCTTTTGATAACCCGATTCCTTGTGCTTGTGTTTGTGTGATTAATTCTTTTTTGTTTGATTAAGTGAGCAAAAAAAAAAAAAGAACCATCCAGTCATTTATTTTTGATCGGTCACTCAGAAAAGTACAAAAATGAGCCACTTGCTAAAGCTCTCCCTGAGTAGTATACTTATCAGTTAGTAAACTACGAACTATAAGGTCTTCCGTATGGATGGAGAGAAGCTTAGCCTTTGATCAGATCAAGATCCACTATAGCTTGTTCGATAGAGGCGATATAGTCAAGTGGTAAGACAGAGGATTGCAAATCCTTGATTCCCCAGTTCGAGTCTGGGTGTCGCCTAAGAAAAATGTAAGTTGTTTTGGTTATGTATATATATATTTTTTTTTTTTTAAGAAGGGAGTAGATAAACGGATATAAAAATAAGGAAAAAGAAGAGCAAAAAAGATAGATATATTAATCTTTTAATCTATATCTTTTCCTATTATCAGGGATTGTTTGCCGCGCCGAAACAAGATACAAACCGAGATGCTCTACGGTCTATCATAGCCTATCACTTTGAATGTATCTGGGTGTGTCACGCGTAAGCAATCCCAATATCAGTATATCATTAATTGTTGGATAAATTGTTTAATTCAGCAAAAATATCAAAAAAAGTTTGGTCACATTAAAAAAAAAAAAAGGTCTATATGTTGTCACTATCCTTCGCTATTGGGATATCCTAGTAAGTAGGAATAAAATCCTCACGCGTTGCATATGTCAAATCTAGATATCCATGCGTAGACTCGTAGATACTAAATAGTCAATTTTTGGATAGTCGGAAAGATAGGAATCACAATCACGGATTCAATTAGTATAGCTTGGGCTGCTTCGACGGCGACTTCTACGTTCTCTTTATCACTTGTAGTTTGGGGAAGAAGCGGATTGTAAAAAAAAAGATATATATATATATATAGTGAACTCTTTCTCTTGTAAATCGATCTGATTAATAGGCATCGTTGGTTGCGGAGGTACAATACAAGCAAACCCCCTCCCCTGCGGTGCGGGGGGGGGACAGATCTCGACTCGAAAGGGACAAAAGTACAAACCGATTTTTTGCTACCGGAGCTGTGCTGTTTATTATCGCGATAGCCTGACTGAATACTGGTCTGTTCTTCCCTATCCTGCAATGGACATGATTTACTCTCCTTTTCTTTGTCCATTGACATAGGCCACGTTATGGCAACCAACATCAGTTGTTTTGAGCGGCCGTTTGAATATAGAGAATCAGTAGAAAAGCTGTTGGAATTAGGATGAAAAGTGCGGTAGCTACGAACGCAAGAATGTTAACTTCCGTATTAATAGTTCAAATCGATTGAAGAGTAATATGAGTTGTCCCGTCGGGAAAAAACTCTTGGACTCTGTTATGAACCATCTATCTGTTTCGTTGCTGATTTAGTCGGGTCGACCGAATCAAGTGTCTCCAATCATTCGGGGGCGATAATTCGGGGGCGATAAACAGTTTTGGTGGAACCCAATATTGATTATATAGTATATCACGAAATGATTTTTTGAGAATACCCACTTCTCCTATCTTCCGTACAGCGGTAACTAACTTTTCATCAGTAGTAATCAACCAATGAGGGATTGTAATTTGGTGGGGGATTTTTCAAAAAGTAAAGCCATTTTATGAACTATAGAAAAAAAAAAGATATATATATATCTTTTTTTAGGTTTTTTTTAAGAGTTACTTTTTATGAAAATAGCTGATATGGATTGACTTTTGGTGGGGAACACCCTATAATTCTAGAAGGTAATCTGGCCCCCATCGTCTAGAGGCCTAGGACAACTCTCTTTCACGGAGGCGGCGGGGATTCGAATTCCCCTGGGGGTAGCACTCATTCGGTAAGAACCTGACAAATATTATTGGAGAGATTTCTATAGAATAACTCCATAGCTTTGGCTCTTGCGTACCTAAAAGGTATGAGTTATTAGATTTAACTTGTCAAGACGTTATTATTACCATAGAACTCTAATATTGAAACTAAACTTAAACGTTTTTCTTTTTTTTTTAGCGCGGGTCGATGCTCGAGTGGTTAATGGGGACGGACTGTAAATCCGCTGGCGACGCCTACGCTGGTTCGAATCCAGCTCGACCCAAAGAGGAGATGGATACACTCTTACGTATCTTAGTTGATCTTTTTTACTGTTGTCATGACGGAATTCTGGTGGAATCAGTTCATTTCAGTAAAACCTTCGGGATTGACGGGTCTCGAACCCGCAACTTCCGCCTTGACAGGGCGGTGCTCTAACCAATTGAACTACAATCCCAGGAAGTATTTAGAGTTTATATAGTAGATAGTTCAAAGTCAACGACCTTGTTGAATTATCACTCGACAAAAGTATGTTAAAATACTAGAGTAGATCTCTATAGATAATTTGATTTCAAAGTAAAAGGAGGATCAAACCGAACATATTGGAAAACTACAATCTTAGGTAGTTATTTCAAATCATACCAAGGAAGTAAAAAAGGATAATTTTAAAATGATTTCCTTTAGTTCATTAAAAAACCTGCTCAGCTTTAAACCTTTAAAGAGAGGTTTCTTTTCTTTTTATTCCCACTGGTTATGTTCTTCTTTTTTGTAAAGATAACTACTGCGTAGTTCTATTATTATCAACAGAATATCTCTGTCGGTTGGTGACTTCTTATTTATTTTATAACCTATTGCATAACAATCTTCTTATTTATTTAATAACCTATTCCATCACAATGAAGTCGTTTTGACAGTCACTACATGTAAAGTTCCTCATCTAGTATAAGTAACTATTATAATAATCATTTTTTTTTTATAAAATTATGCTTCCCTAGCAATTGAATCTATTGATATAATAAACTTGTATATATATATATATTTTTTTTGCTGTTCGCCACGAGTCGTTGCATTCTTACTTATTAATTATCACAAAAATAAATTAAAAAAAAAATATATTTCTAATTTATAGAAAATTCTCTTTCTGAAGACACGGTTTCGTAGAATTCGAGTTATACAAAACAAACTCGCACCCTCCCGGGGGGAGGTTTAGGACTTGGGAGAAGAAGAGTTTCTACGATCCAACAAAAACCTGTTGGTTTGGTGGGTTTTGTTTCCCTCCTATCTTCTATACTATCCCCCAATATTTTTTATCCTTCCCTTATATATATATTTTTTTTTTTAGAAAAACAATTCTTTTTCCTTATTTTAAAACACACAAAAAGGTATCCTGGGTGAGAAAAGAATACCAGCAAATTAAATAAAAATAAAAAAAGATATATGGAAATGGTGGAGTTTTGTCCGAGAATTAGTCTCGACGTAACAAGTATTAGGAGGAGATAGAGATACGCCTGTACTACCAGAACTTGCACAAATTCAAATTGAAGGATTTAACCGTTTTGTTCACGAAAAATCATTTGAAGAGCTTAAGGGTTTTCCAAAGATTGAAGATACAGATAAGGAAGTTGAATCTTGATCTGTTGGTGAACAGTACCAATTGGCGGAACCTTCGACAGAAGAGAGGGATGCTGCGTATCAATGTGCCACATATTCATCTGACTTGTACGTACCAGCTTAATCAACTCGAAACAGAGATGGATTAGTGCAAAAGGAGGCTGTACGTCTTGGATCTATCCCCTGGATGGATTCACAGGGAACATTCATTATTAATGGAATAGCTAGAGTTCTAGTCAATCAAATATTGAGGAGTCCTGGTATCTACCATAATCGTGAGTTGGATCAGAGGGGAGTTTCGGCATGTACTAGCACTGTAATTTCGGACTGGGGAGGAAGATTTAAATCAGAGATGGATAAGAGAGACAGAATCTGGGTTCGTATCAGTAAGAAACGCAAGATATCTGTTATTATCTTATTAATAGCGATGGGATTAAGCAAAAAAGACATTTTAGAAAATGTTCGTTACCCAAAAATATTCTCGAACATGTTCAAAAAACAAAAGGGTGCTATTGAATCGTCAGAGGATGCTACAGTGGAGCTCTACAAACGCCTATATTCCGCCACAGATTTAGATATAGTATTTTCAGAATCTATATTTAAGGAATTGTAGAAGAGATTTTTTCAGCATGTATGTGAATTAGGACGGATTGGTCGACGAAAATTGAACGTTAAATTAGCTCTTGATGTACCCGAAGCAGAACAATTTTTATTACCACAAGACGTATTGGCAGCCACGGATCATCTAATAGAGATAAGCTATGGAATAGGTAGTCTCGATGACATAGATCATTTGAAGAATCGACGTGTTCGATCTGTAGCGGACCTGCTGCAAGAACGATTAAGACTGGCCCTAAACCGCTTGGAGAATTCGATTCGACAAAATCTTCGTAGATCCGTCAGGCGTAAACGTAAATTAACCCCTGGAGGTTTAGTAACGTCCGTCCCTGTAATAGCCACTTTTAAGGAGTTTTTTGGTTCACATCCCTTATCGCAATTTTTAGACCAAACCAATCCACTATCAGAACTAGTTCATAGAAGAAGATTAAGTTCTCTAGGACCCGGAGGGTTGACGAGGCGAACTGCCAGTTTTCAAGCTCGAGACATTCATTTCAGTCATTACGGACGTATATGCCCTATCGAGACATCCGAAGGTATGAACGCTGGGCTCATTTCGTCATTAGCGATCCGCGCAAAGGTTAGCAATTCTGGATCCTTACAGAGTCCTTATCTGAAAATGTCTGAATCATCTGTGGAAGAACAACCTGTGGAATTATCCCCCGTCGAAGATGATTTTTACCGAGTAGCCACCGGAAACCTATTAGTATCAGAGTGGAGGACTAAAGAAAGAGAAGTTATACCAGTTCGCTATCGCCAAGAATCTTTAAGTGTTCTATGGGAACAAGTAAATTTACGAAGCATTCATCCCCTACAGCATTTCTCTATCGGAGCTTCTCTGATTCCATTCATTGAACATAACGACGCAAATCGTGCTTTGATGGGTTCTACCATGCAACGTCAAGCGGTTCCACTCTTTAAACCTGAAAGATGCATTGTAGGGACTGGGTTAGAAGGTTAAGTAGCTCTAGACTCAGGAAGTGTAGCTGTATCTGAACGAGAAGGATGCGTTCAATACATCGATGGTAATAGAATCACATTATCTCCAATCATTGGAAATGACAATAGAGAAGTTCCGAACACCACAGATACAAGATTGAGAACATATGAACGTTCTAATAACAATACCTGTATAAACCAAAAATCCACGGTTATACCGGGAGAACTCTTAAAGAGTGGAGAACTTTTAGCGGATGGAGCCGCAACCGCCGGAGGAGAGTTAGCTTTGGGTAGAAACATCTTGGTAGCTTACATGCCGTGGGAGGGGTATAATTTTGAGGATGCAGTATTGATCAGCGAACGTTCAATATACGAAGATATTTCTACATCCTTTCACATCGAGAGACACGAAATTGAGGTTCGTGCGACAAACCAAGGTCCTGAAAGGGTTACTAAGGAGATACCTCAGTTGGATAGTTATACACTTCGACATCTAGATAATAATGGGGTTGTAATTTTGGGATCCTGGGTAGAGGCGGGAGATGTTTTGGTAGGTAAATTGACACCCCAGGGGGGAGCAGATTCGCCTCGCGCTCCAGAAGGAAGGTTATTACAAGCCATTTCTGGTATCCAACCGGTTAACGCAAGAGAAAATCGCTTGAAAGTTCCTATTGGTGGAAGAGGTCGAGTTATTGACGTTAGATGGGTCTATCCCGAAGATGATGCTACAAACGATTCAGAGGTTATTCATATATATATAATATAAAAACGTAAGATACAAGTAGGTGACAAGATAGCCGGTAGGCACGGAAACAAAGGGATTGTGTCAAAGACCTTACCGAGACAGGATATGCCTCATTTGCAGGATGGTACACCAGTCGACATGATCTTAAGTCCCTTAGGAGTACCTTCATGAATGAATGTAGGATAAATTTTTGAGTGTTTGCTTGGGCTAGCCGGAGAGTTCCTAAAAACTCATTATCGGATAGTGCCTTTTGATGAGAGGTACGAGCGGGAGGCTTCTAGAAAATCGGTATTTTCGGAGCTTTGCGGGGCGAGTACAGAGACACATAATCCTTGGTTGTTTGAGCCTGAACATCCCGGAAAGAGTCGATTGTTTGATGGACGAACGGGCGATCCTTTCCAGCAACCAGTTACAATTGGAAAAGCTTATATAATGAAATTGATCCATCAGGTTGATGATAAAATTCATGCACGATCAAGTGGACCTTACGCGCTTGTCACGCAACAGCCCCTCAAGGGGAGATCTAGGCGGGGGGGACAACGAGTTGGAGAAATGGAAGTTCGGGCTTTGGAGGGTTTCGGTGTATCTTACACGTCACAAGAAATGCTTACGATCAAATCGGATCATATTCAGGCTCGTTATAAGGTACCTAGTGCCATCGTGACTGGAAAGCCAGTTCATAAACCAAATACTGTTCCAGAATCTTTCCGATTGCTAGTCCGGGAATTACGATGCATGGGTCTGAATTTGGAACACGAGTTTGTATTTGAAGAAGATTCGGGGAGGGGGAGTGAAGATATTTGATACTCCATAGATTTTTAGAAAAAAAAAAACCAATTGAAACTTTTTATCTTACGATTCATCGAACTAATTATCAACAACTTCGTATTGGGCTGGCTTCCCCCGAACAGATTCGTAGTTGGGCCGAAAGAAGGTTACCTAACGGAGACACCGTTGGCCAAGTTGATTAACCTTATACGTTGCATCATAAGACTCATAAGCCAGAGCGAGATGGTTTATTCTGTGAAAGGATATTTGGGCCAATAAAAAGTGGAGTTTGTGCCTGCGGAAACTATCGATCTGTTGATAATGAGGAGGAGTCTTCCAATTTTTGTAAACATTGCGAGGTTGAATTCACTGACTCTCGGGTTCGAAGATATCGAATGGGATATATCCAATTAGCATGCCCGGTAACTCATGTATGGTTCCTAAAGCGAGTCCCCAGTTACATAGCAAATCTACTTGCTAAGCCTCTCAAGGAATCAGAAAGCCCAGTGTATTGCGATGTGTGACTCGATCGTATATTTCGATCATCACAGACTACACCTAATCTGTCATCTCATACGACAATGGGATGCCTCCACTTCCGACATATCTCTCACAATCGAGGAATATTTTGTAACTCGGAATAATAACTATTATGTACAGACTGAGGGTTCTCTTCCAAGATTAATCGATTAATCCATCAATAAGGCTTCGTAAAAAGAGTCTCATCACGCAATCTCAATTGGGTGATGAAAGGCCGATTCAAATCCTTTTTTTGAGGTTTCTTTTTATTAAAGCTCCTTGAAAAATAGATATGGTTATAGAAATCCAATCATCGCAAAGATTTCTTAAACGAATTATTGGTAACCATCGAGGTGGAGTGGAAATCCAAAGAAGGGTAATAATCGTATTAGGGACAAGATAAATCTCTCCAATCCATAACGGAACCGAGTCAAGGAATCTCCTTTTGGGAATGTGGATGGCGCGTGCAACAGGAGGGATTCAAGACTACTCAAGAAAGGCCTGTTGGAGCTCGAGTACCGAATAGCAATTTCTGGATCGATAGATCGATTGATGGGGGAATCGGAGTGCTATAGTGTTCCAAGAAACCACCACACCATGGCACAAATTTTTGTGTTTAGATAAAGCTATTCGAGCCGGATGAGAGGAAACACTCGTGTCCGATTCCGAGGGGGGGACTTTTTTTTACCTATCCCAATCTTTTTCTTGCTAGGCCTGTGGCTGAGAGACCAACCTCATCAAGATTGCGAGGCTTGTTCAATTACGAGGATCGATCCTGGAAGAACGTTCTTCCTACTTACCTCTCCACTCGGAATTTCGAGATCCTTCAAAGAAATGAAATAGCTACCGGGGGGAGTGCTATCAAAAAAAGGTTAGCTAGTTTAGATATGCGAAGTGTTATGGATCGTGCATATTCGGAGTGGCAAGCATCGGCGAGACGAGGTTATGTAGCACGTGAATGGGAAGATCGAACCGTCCAACGGAGAAAGGATCTTTTGGTCAGACGGATGAAACTAGCCAAAGATTTTCTTCAAACGAACTCGAAGCCAGAATGGATGGTTCTCGATCTATTACCAGTACTTCCGCCTGGGTTAAGACCAATAGTCGAACTATATGAAGGCGAGTCGATTACCTCGGATCTTAATGAGCTTTACAGAAAGATAATTCATCGAAATAATACTCTTATAGATTTTCTATCGGGCAGTGAATTTACACCAGAAGGATTGATTGTTTGTCAAAAAAGGCTCGTTCAAGAAGCTGTGGATGCCCTTATAGATAATGGTATACGTGGACAACCAATGAGGGATATCAATAATAGGCCTTATAAATCTTTTTCCGAGGTAATTGAAGGGAAAGAAGGACGATTCCGTGAGAATTTGCTCGGAAAGCGGGTTGACTATTCAGGTCGTTTAGTTATCGTAGTAGGTCCGTCTCTCTCGTTACATCAATGCGGATTACCTCGAGAATTGGCAATTGAGCTTTTCCAAGCTTTTGTGATTCGTAACCTGATTGGACGACATCTTGCTCGTAATCTACGAGCTGCCAGGAGTATGATTAGAAAGCGGGATCCCATTATATGGAAAGTTCTTCGAGAAGTTATGCAAGGTCATCCTGTACTGTCGAATCGAGCACCCACATCACACAGATTAGGTATACAGGCATTTCAGCCCATTCTGATAGAAGGAAGCGCCATTCGTTTGCATCCATCAGTTCGTGGGGGGTTTAACGCAGATCTTGACGGAGATCAAATGGCTGTTCATGTGCCATTATCTTTAGAGGCTCAAACTGAAGCTCGTTTTCTGACGTTTTCACATACAAATCTATTATCTCCTGCTACAGGAGATCCTGCATGTGTGCCAAGTCAAGACATGCTTCTCGGTCTTTATATACTAACGATTGAAAATAAACAAGGTATTTACGGAGATAGATACTCTATCTCGATACACGGAAATAACCTTTTTTTCCCAAAAATATCCTACTTTACCAATTATTATGATGTACTTAGGTCCAAAGATTTAAAAAATATTGATTTATACAGTTATTTGTGGCTTCGATGGGAGATTGATTCACAGACAATCAGTTCAAAAATACGTGAATTGCCGATTGAATCGCAATATGAAGCCTTAGGAACTTCTTTGCATTTCTATGATAATCATCAAATAAGAAAATCTAGAGAAGAGTATATCCTTGGTATGTATATACTAACAACAGCTGGTCGCATCTCATTCAATCAGCAATTAAGAGAAGCTATGCAAGGTATATCAAAAGTTATTTCTTTTACCCATCGTACTTCGTCTGCACCAGATAGAATAAAATAGAACCATTTTTCTACTAACGAAGGATGAGAAAGCCTTACCCTTCTTTTTTTTTACTCAATAAATTGTTCGAATCTCAGTCTGTTGGTTGATAATCAAGAGGTAGGAGAAGAAAAAAAGTTGAGGTTTTTACCATGACAGATCAAGCTGAATTACCCTTCTATAACAAAACAATGGATAAGACCGTAATGAGGCAACTCATTAGCAAGTTAGTTATTTGTTTCGGAATTGCATCTACAACAAATATTTTAGATCAAGTTAAAGTTTTAGGCTTTCAACAAGCCACAAAAGCATCTGTATCATCAAGCATTGACGATCTTTCAACAGTACCTTCCAAAGCATGGCTCGTCTAAGATGCGGAAAGGCAGGGTTACGTCTCGGAGCAGTACTATCGTTATGGGAGTCTGCATGCGGTGGAAAAACTGCGTCAATCCGTTGAAGCCTGGTATGCCACAAGTGAGTGTTCGAAACGAGAAATGAATCCAAGTTTCAAGATTATCGATCCTTTGAATCCAGTTCATATGATGTCTTTCTCCGGTGCACGTGGAAGCGTATCTCAGGTTCACCAATTGCTTGGCATGAGGGGACTCATGTCAGATCCAAGAGGACAAGTGATCGATTTACCTATCCGAAGGAATTTGCGCGAAGGCCTATCCCTGACAGAATATATTATTTCTTGTTATGGTGCTCGCAAAGGAGTTGTAGATACCGCGGTACGAACATCGGATGCTGGATATCTGACACGTAGACTCGTTGAAGTTGTTCAACACATCGTTGTACGTGAGAAAGATTGCGAAACTACCAGAAGCATTGCTTTTAATTTCACCGAGGAAAGAAGAGGATCTACCTGAACCATATCTCATCAAAAACCAATTGGACGTGTGCTGGCGGATAACGTCTATTCGGGTATGAGGTGTATTGCTACACGTAATCAAGATATCGGTGGTGGGCTTGCTAACAACCTGATAACATTAACGCAACCTATACATATAAGATCTCCTTTGATATGCAAAAGCATTTTCCGGATTCGTCAGTTGTGTTACGGTCGGAGTCTCGCCCATCACGATTTAGTAGAACTAGGAGAAGCTGTAGGCATCATTGCGGGTCAATCGATTGGAGAACCAGGAACTCAACTAACATTAAGAACTTTTCATACAGGTGGAGTCTTTGCTGGCGATATTGCAGAATATTTACGAATTCCGTTCAACGGAATAATCCATTTCGACGAAAAGTTTCTGTATCCCACGCGTACGCGACATGGGCATCCTGCTCGGATGTGTCGAAATGAACTACTTATCTTCATTAAAAGTCATAGTAATATACAAAGCTTCACCATTCCCGCGCAAAGTTTACTTACGATTAGAAATGGTCAGTACGTCGAATCACAACAAATAATTGCGGAAGTACGAACCAAGGAATTTCCTCTCAAAGAACGTATACAAAAAGCCATCTATCCAAATATAGAAGGAGAGACTCATCGGAGTAGATTTGTATGGCATCTACGTGATTCCATAGACAGTTCGATTCATGTTGTACGCGATACGGGTCACGTCCGGATCCTTTCAGGAGTTTTCAATGATTTCGATAAAAATGTAATTTTTCACGAGGATCAGGATAGAATCGGTGTCCAACTCTGCCCTATCAAGAAAGGTATAAACGAGTCTTGCTTTCGCGGAAGAGTGAGTGGGAGTCTAGGCGATACTAATTCCCAGGATTCTCAGGAAGAGATACCAGAATTTGGAATAAACAAAAAATTTTTATCACATTGGCTGATACCTCCGGTATCTACCTCAATTCTTTCTAATATCGTGGTGAAACGAGGTAAGGATAAAAAAAGAGTGCCTTCGCTACTGAAACGACAGATAAAAAATTTAGCTGAGGTGAGTTTTACAAACATTGATGTTCGGCTAAGTAATTTCTTGGATCAGAATAATATCCTTGCTATTTATGAAAATTCCGAATATCAAATTTCCGTTTCGGGAATAATAAAATATGCTAACGTAGAGGTTGAAGCCAGTAGCCGAAAAAATATTTTTTTCAACGGCGGGAAAAAAAAGAACGGCTCCTGGTACAAAGTAACCCAAGAAGGTAACTTCTTCTTGGTTCCCGAAGAGGTTTACACCATCCAGGAACCCTCTTCATCCGTTTCAGTAACAAACAATACTTTTACTGAAGAAGGTACCCAAATAACCTCTAGTATAATTTGTAAAAGAAGTGGACTAATCCGAATTGAAAGGAGAGAAAAAAATACTGAAATAAGAATCCTCCCTGGAGATTTTTATATTTCGAAAGGACTAACCAGTATGTTTAAACAGGGTGATATTCTGGTTCCACCAGGTAATATTCTTTTTAATGAATATAAATCTGAGAATTGGGTTTATCCACGATCAGTTACACTCTATGGGAAAGAAGGAACTTCCGTATTAGTAGCACCAGTCATAAAATATAATGTATTTAACAATTCTTTTGTAGAAATAGTCTCCCCCCCCCATGCAGAAAAGCCAAACACACAAAACAACCTAGATTTTGAAACCTTTACCTATATTTCTTATAGAGATGGTGATAAAATTGAAATAACCAACAATAGAACTATACAATCAGTTAGAGCTTGTTTGGTAGTGAATTGGCAGAAACATTTCTCTCATTCTTCCTATACAAGAAAGGCTTCTATATCTCTTACCAGTGTAAGAATTAAAAATCCTCTCAGCACTTTTCCTCAGATTAACTTAACTATTTTTTCTAAGGCACCTCCCCTACGGAGGGTTAAGGCCCATCGGGCTTACCAACCGTCGATACCCACTCACGAGTCATTCCCAACCCGAGTAGATCTCGACTCATCGAATAGATCAGGTGCCAAACATCAAGGTACTGTTCATTCAGTATCAGAACGAGGTGCGTCTTACCTAACCCTTTCGGCGTTCAATTTCTTTCGTAAAAAATTGTCTATTGGTTCGCATCATATAGATCGACATGAAAGTCCCACCATTGTGGAACAATTCAACGACCCCGAATCGGATACAAATAATAGTATTCGGGGCGGTATAAGCTTGAGAAAAATCCCACCCTCCAATAAGATATTTTTTCCAAAGAACTATCTAAACCCGAATCGTCAAAAGTTGTCCAAAACCGGTAGATTAGATCCCAATCTTTGTTGGAAAAATTTTGAAGGATTGGGTTTACTAGGGAGTTTTCGGAGCACTTCCCTTTTGGTGCCTTCTTCCGGATTGGGCGGCGAAGCTACCATTTGGGAAAGTTTATCGATCGAGGATTCCATAGATAAACTGGAACGTGGGAGTTGGTTTTTTATTGATGAAGATGGGTTGCTTTTGAAATATATAACGGATTCTTTTCTAGATAAACCCTTCTCTTACAATTCCTCGCGGAATTACCCCAATCGAACAACCTTGTTGATCAAGCTCGGACTATTACTCGGTGAAAACAGAAAGTTCCGTAGGAATGAAGTCTGTCTTCAGTCCGGTCAAATCGTAGCTATTCATCAGAAATATTTGTTATCCAGAACAGCGAAGCCTTTTTCAGCAACTCGAGGAGCTATTATTCAGAAAACTTCTGGAGATATCATCGGAGAGGGAGACACATTAATAACATTACCATATGATAGATCGAGATCCGGGGATATTATTCAGGGTCTTCCAAAAATTGAGCAGCTGCTGGAATCTCGTTCCATCGCATCTATTCCAGCAAGAATCGAAGATATTTTTGGGAGATGGCACAGGGGTGTCGCAAGATTGATCGGAAACCTTCGGAGTCATTTTCTAAGTACTGGAACGAGTATGGAACATTGTCAATTGGTTTCAATCGATCAAATTCGAAAGGTTTATGGATCTTAAGGGGTACAAATATCCGATAAACATTTAGAAATTATTATTTGGCAATTAACATCAAAAGTTGTAGCATCGGAGGATGGAATAGCTAATGTTTTTTTACCCGGAGAGCTCATTGAATTATCACAGGCGCAACGGATGAATCGTGTATTGAAAAGATCAATTTTTTATGAACCTATTATGCTAGGAATGACAAAAGCATCTCTCAATACGGCTAGTTTTTCATCAGAGGCCAGTCTTCAAGAAACTACTAGAGTACTAGCTAAAGCCGCTCTTCGGGGTCGAATTGATTGGTTAAAAGGGCTAAAGGAAAATGTTATTCCTGGCAACACCGTTCCTATGGGAACGGGCAGTCAAGAGATTCTTCTTGATTTGAAAGTTAAAAAACAGAAGGAATATCTTTTGACTATAAATTACATTAAAAATAAAAAATGGGGAAGAAATAGGATATCGGATTATCGGAGGAAGAACCAAACTTCCTAATTTAGTTTTTCATTTCATAAAAAATCAGAAAAAGGTTCGATTGAATAAAAGCAAATACCTGTTTGATTTGATAAAAATCATTGATTAATAGATTACTTCGTTTATCCAATCAACGAAAAGCTTCGGTGGATTGTAATGATTCATTAGATATAGATAGAATGGAATGAATTCACCGTTTTTTTTTTTTTACTTGAGGGGAAGACGCAACAGAGAAATCGGGATATTGATTCAGAAGCAATGATGGGGGCAGGGGTTCATTTTGGTCATCAGACCCAGAAGTGGAATCCTAGGATGTCACCCTACATATTTACAGAACGGAAGGGTGTTCATATCCTCGATCTGACTCAGACTGCTCGTCTTTCGTCTGAAGCCTGCGATTCATCATTTGATGCAGCAGCAGAAGGAAAAGAATTCTTGCTGGTAGGTACAAAATATCAGGTAGCTGATCTGGTAGCATCAGCCGCAACGCGATCTCGCTGTCATTACGTGAATGAAAAATGGCTTGGTGGTACGTTAACGAATCGGTCCACTACAGAAACCCGTCTTCGTAAGTTCCAATATTTGCGAGATGGAGAAGATACAGGAGGATTTGATTGACTACCCAAGAAAGAGGCTGCGATTTTGAAGAGATAATTACTTAGACTCAAAAGGTATCTGGGTGGGATTCAGTATATGTCAAATTTACCTGATATTGTGACAATTACTGATCAACATGAATAATCTATTGCCCTCCAGGAATGTATCACTCTAGGTATTCCCACAATTTGTATTGTCGATACGGATTGTGATCCAGATCTTACGGATATTCCGATTCCAGGTAATGATGATGCGCGATCTTCCATTCGCTGGCTATTGGATAGATTGACATTAGCTATTCGCGAGGGTCGCTCAACCCTAAAGGTCCGATAACTTTTTTTGAGGGATAATGTGGCTGGTCAATATCCGGTTCAACGTGGAGCAGCGAAAGATTCACGTTATGACTGTAAATATGGCATAATCCCATGAGAGGAACAATCTTTAAGTTATTTTTCTATTACCAAATCTAATTTTTTTTTACACAGATTTTACTATTGAAGCCAATTACGTTTCTTTTCAAAAATGAAGGGGGGGGTCTAACACGTATATTGATAACCTTAATTTTGATGAAATTAATGATCTATACCGAGTATCAAGCGTAGAAGTAGGTTAACATTCCCACTGGCAAATAGGAGACTTTCAAGTTCATGCACAAGTTCTCGTAACCCCCTGGGTAGTAATCGCCATTTTGTTGGCTTTACCAATTGTGACTACCCGTAACCTCGAAACGGTACCAACAGGTGGCCAAAATTTCATTGAATATGTTCTCGAATTCATTAGAGATTTAACCAGAACCCAAATGGGAGAAGAAGAGTATCTTCCTTGGGTTCCGTTCATCGGAACTATGTTTCTATTTATTTTTGTTTCTAATCGGTCAGGTGCTCTGTTTCCTTGGCGAATAATTCAATTACCCCACGGGGAACTGGCTGCGCCTACGAACGATATCAATACTACTGTTGCACTAGCCTCGCTCACATCAGTAGCGTATTTTTATGCAGGTTTGCACAAGAGGGGTCTTAGTTATTCTGGCAAATATATTCAGCCGACTCCGGTATTGTTACCTATCAATATTTCAGAAGATTCTACTAAACCCTTATCACTCAGTTCTCGACTGTCTGGAAATATCTCGGCTGACGAGTCAGTAGTAGCTGTTTTGGTTTCTCCAGTACCTTTAATCGTTCCTGTACCTATGATGCCTTTAGGATTATTCACAAGCGCTATACAGGCTTTAATTTTTGCTACTCTAGCTGCAGCTTATATAGGGGAATCGATGGAGGGTCATCATTAGATCATATGGGATTTATCAATTCCACAACTTTATGGATACTGCGGTATTGATCTTTCAGGAATAACCATCCATTGGATCATTGTGGTTGTAAAAACCGTTTCTGTGGTATGATAATACAACGATGCAAACTCTTCTTTTTCTTTCCCTTTCAAAAAAACTTCAAAGAAAAGATGGGTAGTGAAGGGGTGGGGAAGGGCGGCCTGTCCGGCCGCCTCCTTCCTCCTCACTCACCCTTCCTACACAACTGAATCAGTCGAAAGGATGGACAAAAAGGATCAAATTTTCCCAATAGGATTTCATTTTGAGTTCTCCATGAGGACTGAAGGACCACAATAATTTTGTTCATTTTGTTTGTTTGTTCTCCAAATAACTGATAGTACCGAATCCCATTTCTGTTTGTGTAATAATTCGACAAACAGAAATAAAAAATAAGGGGGTTGAATCTAACTCATGTTGAGACTAAGGTTGGGATATTCGGGGCTAGTCAAAATAGATTCGATCAATCCTTGTATCGCACAAAGAAACCCGATCAATATCTGTGAATAAACGAAAAAGTTTTCCTTATTAGAAGTGAATATCTCATTATCATTATGAATAAAAAAAAGGATAAGGATATTCTTTTTTTTGAGGATATTCAAGTTTCAGCTAGATCTATGGGGAGTTGATGTCTCAACTAGCATTCACCAGATAAATTCCGTCACGCCGAGACTGATTAAACCCCGACAATATTGATTGACGTAAATGAATTAGGAGGAGACTAATACGAACCCTATAATTTCTGCTGCTTCTGTTATTGCTGCTGGATCAGCCGTAGGCCTCGCTTCTATCGGTCCTGGTGTTGGTCAAGGAACCGCTGCGGGACAAGCGGTGGAAGGTATCGCAAGACAACCAGAGGCAGAAGGTAAGATTCGAGGTACTCTATTGCTAAGTCTAGCTTTCATGGAAGCTTTGACTATCTATGGACTAGTTGTAGCTCTAGCACTACTATTTGCAAATCCATTCGTTTGATTCGTTTCTACCACGAAACATTAACATTTGCGATCTTTACTTATGACTCACCCTGCCTAGATATCCGAATTTCCACGGAATTGATACTCAAAGGTTTCTTTTTTCGGAAGGAAGAGAGGGGATTCCGCCAGGAATCGTTACTTCACCCATTCACTGACTATATCTTATATCTATTTATGTGAGTTTCTTAGGAACTTCCTACGCGACAATAATAGATTCTATAATTTTTTGTTTTTATTCATCATATTAAGTAGTTGGATTAGTTGCTCAAATCAAAGTCTAAGGAAATTATTATTTAATTAGACTTTTTTTTGCAAGTTTTCCCTTTACGACGGATTACCTCACTTCGGGCTAGACTAGATGTTACAACTAATATCTATCTATCTATATCGAGATATAGATAGATAGAAAATTATCTATCTATATAGATAGATAGATATTAGTCTATCTATGTATAAAATCTTTCAGGGGGGTAGGGATTTACGAGAAGTGCAAGTGAGATCGCCGCTCCCTCAAGCTGTTGGATCCTCGCTATAAGTTTCGGTCTAAACACGAATATCTTGGACATAAATCTGATTAACCTAATTCTGGTCCTAGGTATTTTATTTTATTACGGAAAGGGAGTGTGTGCGAGTCGCATGTCCAGATAGGATAACAGGGCTCTTCCAGTTGCACTTCAACAACAAGTAGAGAGAAGTGCAAAACTCCGACGAATTACCTGCGAATAAGTATTGTGCAGGAACCAGAGCATTTCGCTGGAATCGCTAGGAACTTTCTCAATTTCAATCGATTCATTCGGAAGTATCATCGATATGGTTAAAGCGTAATTGCTTGAAGTCTTAGCAAAAACGGGGTTTTCTTTCCCCATCGCCCGAATAACGCCGCGATTGAATATTTATTCGATATATAACACTCATTTCGAAAAGATAATGATTCCTAGCTCTCTTGCTTGAAGAGAGCAAGGAAAAAAAAAAGTGAGAGAAAAAGGAAAGAGTAGAAGAAAAAAAAAAAAAGAAATGTGTTGGGAATCATCAACTTTTTTCTCTCTCTTAATTTGCTGAATAGACAACCCATGCGGCGGCGGAATAGAGACTATCTGGAAGAAGCGGTTTCGTCGGTAGTACAAAAGAAACTAGAAATACTACCCAGGAGAGCCCCTAATATTCAACTATCTTTTTCGTTTGTCGTCTACTCGGTCTGAGGCAAAGAAATAGTGAGAAGAACATGGCAGGTTCGCGTTTAATTCAAAAAATATGGCTGAATATTCTTTTCTTGTCTGAGGAGGGAAAGAGGCGCGATCAAGAAAGCCGAATGGATTGAAAGATCCATGTTCGGTTTGGGAAGAGACCATTTTTCTTCGAGAATCGGAGGTATATGATCCACCTTCATTGATCAATCTATTAGAAAATCGTAAAAGGACAATTTTGAAAACTATTCAGGATGCGGAGGAACGTTATAAGGAGGCTACCGAGAAGCTTCAGAAGGCCCGAACCCGACTACAACAAGCTAAAGTAAAGGCGGATGAAATTCGCATAAATGGATTAGCACAATTGGACAAGGAACAACGGGATCTCGTTGATGCAGCTGATGACGATCTAAAGACATTAGAAGATAGTAAAAACTCTACAATTCGTTTTGAGAAACAACGAGCAATTGAACAGGTTCGACAACAAGTTTCTCGACTTGCATCAGAGAGGGCGCTAGAAAGTCCGAATAGTCGTTCGAATAATGAATTACACCTGCGTCTAATTGATTATAAAATTGGTATGCTCAAGTCCATGGAAGACATAGCCGATCAAAATTGATACCCTTTTTTATGTAACAGGTTTCACTCTTCCCTTTTTTTCCTTGAGTAAGATATTTTGGTGAATATAAGATGGTAATAAACATTCGACCCGATGAAATTAGCAGTATCATCCGTAATCAAATTGATAAATACGTCCCAGAAGCAAAGGTTGTTAATATTGGTACTGTACCTTAAGTTGGGGATGGAATTGCACGTATCTATGGTCTTAACAAAGTAATGGCTGGTGAATTGGTGGAATCTGAGGACGATACAGTAGGAATTGCTCCGAATCTAGAATCCGATAATGTTGGGGCTGTACCGACGGGTGAGGGTTTAACTATACAGGAGGGAAGTTCCGTAAAGGCGACGGGAAAGATTGCCCAAACCCCAGTGGGTGATTCCTTCTTAGGTCGTGTTGTAAATGCCTTAGCTGAACCCATTGATGGTAAGGGTAATATTCAAGCTTCTGAATATAGATCAATTGAATCTCCCGCTCCTGGGATTATCTCGAGACGTTCCGTGTACGAACCCCCACAAACAGGTCTCATCTCTGTTGATTCAATGATCCCTGTGGGTCGTGGTCAACGAGAATTAATAATTGGGGATAGACAGACCGGTAAAACAGCAGTAGCTACAGATACGATTCTGAATCAGAAAGGTCAAAATGTTATCTGTATCTACGTAGCTATTGGTCAAAAAGCCTCCTCTGTAGCCCAGGTAGTGAATACCTTTAAGGATCGCGGAGCCATGGAATATACCATCGTTGTGTCGGAGACAGCGAATTCTCCAGCCACTCTGCAATATCTTGCACCCTATACGGGAGCTGCTCTAGCAGAATATTTTATGTATCGCAAACAACATACCTTGATCATTTATGATGATCTTTCTAAGCAAGCCCAGGCTTATCGACAAATGTCTCTTTTGTTGAGAAGACCACCAGGGCGAGAAGCTTATCCGGGAGATGTTTTTTATTTACATTCTCGTCTTTTGGAAAGAGCGGCTAAATTAAGTCTTGATTTAGGTGAAGGTAGTATGACGGCTCTACCTATCGTGGAGACCCAGGCCGGAGATGTCTCGGCCTACATTCCCACCAATGTCATCTCTATTACCGATGGACAAATATTTCTATCAGCAGATCTTTTTAATGCTGGGATTCGACCAGCAATAAATGTGGGAATTTCTGTCTCTAGAGTGGGTTCTGCAGCTCAAACCAAAGCAATGAAACAAGTAGCCGGTAAATCAAAATTGGAATTAGCACAGTTTGCGGAATTGGAGGCTTTCGCACAATTTGCTTCTGACCTTGATAAAGCTACTCAGAATCAGTTAGCCAGAGGTCAACGGCTACGTGAATTGCTTAAGCAAGCTCAATCAGCGCCATTGTCGGTGGAAGAGCAAGTGGCTACTATTTATACGGGAGTTAATGGATATTTGGATATATTAGAAGTTGGACAAGTTAAAAGGTTCTTGATTCAGCTGCGTGAGTATGTAACAACCAATAAATCTCAATTCGGTGAAATAGTTCGTTCTACCAAGACGTTTACGGAACAGGCAGAAACGATATCAAAAGAAGCAATTAAAGAGTCAATAGAACTTTTTTTACTGCAAGAAAAGTAAATATATATATATCTTTACTTTTTTTACGTGGGCGGGGCGGGAGCTTGGAGATTTCCAGCTCTCCAGCCGCCTTCTCTATACACGGATGGCTATACCTATAAGTATGAGGCAACTACGTCCAATAGGATTCGAACCTATACTTAAGGTTTAGAAGACCTCTGTCCTATCCATTAGACGATGGACGCACCTTTTTTACCTAGTCGATAGTCAACTATTAATAAAGCATCATATCGCTGGCGAACGCACAAGATTTTTTGTTCACTACATGGCTTAGAAACAGGCAGTGTCATTTGGGACAAATCTTTTACTCCTGCCTTTTCTTTTTAGCGGGTAGCGGGAATCGAACCCGCATCATTAGCTTGGAAGGCTAAGGGTTATAGTCGATGCCACTTTATTTGTTATAGCACCTCTAATTCAGAACCGAACGTGAAAATCTCTATTCATTCGGCTCCTTTATGGAAAATAAAGAGGGATTTCAAAGCATATGGGATGCTTTTTCTATCAACTGGTGAGATTGGAGATAACGGAAACCTTTTACTTTTTTGAACCCCCTCCCCCTACTTTCTAACTCCTCTTATTCTCAACGAACCTCTTTATATAAACTATATATATATATATATATATATATATCTTTTTTTTAGAGTTATCGCGAATAAAAACTATCCATCGCATCTATGTCAGTTTAGTCTTTTTTTTTTTTAGAGTACAAACTTCTTAGATGATCCCGTTGGTAAGAATATTACTTTTCCGAGTCCCAATTAAGATTAAGATACACTTATGGTATGGAACATGAGTTTTTTTTTTTCTTCCAGTTACCTCGTTCTTTACTTCTGAAAAATATAAATCTTTAGGGCAATTTTTTTTTTACCGAGTCGTGGAAGCAATTGCTTCTTCAATGGGAAAATACCAGAAGATCTTGATAAACCAAGATGATCTTTCTGAGACTGTCAAGCTCGGATTTTCTTCCAAGGTTCAGTGACGATGAAATAAACAAATTTAGTATCTACCCATAGATTTTTTTTCATCTTCTTTAACAATATTTTTGGACTTCCGTTCTGGGTATTTTAATAGTTCCGCTTCGTTACTCGTTCACCTTGCTACCCAAGTATAAGTAACGGGAATCAAAAATTCTACCAGCTAAAATCCATTGTGTTAGAGAAGTTTACTTGTTCTTCATAGAAATAAAGCTTCTTGAGTCAATCCAGTAAAAAAACGGTTTGAAGGATCCTTTGACTAGATGACCGAAAGTAGGACGAATCACACTTTTACCACTAAACCATACCCGCTACAATCTAATTGTATTACACAGACGGGTCCTCTGTCTAATGATGATGCTCTAGGGACCCCTAATAACTTTCTGAGGGGTCCCTCAAGAACTATGCAGTTCAGTTCTAGTCCGGAGTTATAAGTTACCCTTACGGGCGGCTGACAAAGCAATTACTAGTGGTCCCGATGCAACTACTAACGCTAGAACAGCGAGTTGTACTATTACTTCTAGATTCATAATTTTCTACCTCTAAAACTTCTTTTGAAATAAGAAATATATATATATATATTTATTTCTTATTTTTTCTCAATTGTTGGTGGAATGCTCCGGGTACACCCGGGTAGTTGGCTTCGTATAGCCATCGTGAACTAGGACTGATACAATGAATTAAGGCTCAACCTTAAGTGAATCAAACTTATGCTATTGATTGTTCATTCACTTACAATAAAAGGAATGGGAGATAAAAAAAAAAGGTAATGACATCAATTTCGGACATTCAAATAGTCTTAGCACTTGTTAGTGCCCTTGCAACAAGTATTTTAGCTGCAAGGTTAGCTGTTGCACTATACCGCTGATCGATCCGGTTTATTGTACGTAGGCTGCTCAATTGATGAGTCCCACCCAGACTGTGAGAATTTCCTGGCTGGGGGGGCTAATAAGGAACCCCCACCTAATTAAATATTCATTATAGACCTCTTTTTAAACTACCATTTAAAAAGTAGACTTCTATCCTAACTTCATGTTAAAGTCCAAAAGAAGCTTTTGCTTGGAGAGATGGCCGAGAGGTCTAACGCGTCGGATTGCTAATCCGTTGTACAGTTCATATGTACCGAGGGTTCGAATCCCTCTCTCTCCTTCAATATTTCATGAAGTGATTAACCTATCGACGGAGTAACTTCAAGAAGACAAGCAAGAAATTCAATCTCTACGTCCGGGGTTTCGCCCAGGATCATTTGATAAGAATCCGAAAACAAAGAGGGAAACAAAAAAGATAACTACTGTATATACAAATAGCTTTAGGGTGAGCATGATTTAATCTCCATGGTTGCAACTAGGGATGAGACAGAATGAAAATTTCTGTTTGAATCAGGTCAGGTATTTATCTAGAAATATCTATCTAAATATGAATGATGAATGTTTGCCCCTTTGAATCCGTGAAATGGATATGAGGAATTTTCAATATCCCAAACTACGAAAACCCTAGTTTTTCTTTAAGACTATACAAATACAAAAAGAATCCTTTCCTATGTTTGTTTCTAAAACTGATGGAGAAATAACCAAAAATTTTGTTGGTTAATTATGGATCTTCACTTATTCTAAGTGGAGGGGTTAAGTTAAGACCTTCCTTCTTTTTATCTCTTATCAGTACAGCGGTGATTTTGTAACCACCCACGCCCTCATCCTATATGCAACGATAGGCGTTATAATTACGAGACGTTACAAAAAAAAGGACTGACTGTTTCAACCTATTGTTGTTGATCCGAATCAAAAAAGTTCCTTTATCTATTCTGTGTAATCAAGATCTTGCTCGCCACGTGTAGAGTAGAATGATTTCGACCAGATAGATTAGGAAACGTTCTATTAGCGGAAACTGACCGCAGCTTGCCACACGAAAGCTAAGAGGAGAAAGAACACTGGTATAACTGGCATTACATCTACGATTGGATCGAAGATGGCATAGGCTTCGGGTAGTTTGGCATAAAAAGAATCAGTGATGTGAGAAGGATTCTCCAGACAGATTTTATATAAAACCATCATTTCTATTCTCCAATAACGACTAGTTTTCTTCTAAAAAATTAACACTTGTTGACCAGTTCACCAATAAAGTTCTATACTATTATATATTCTTCGATTGGAACTGGTGAAAATAAATGGATTTCCTATTTCACCAAATCAAAGCGAGCATGATTCGATTTTTTGGGATCTTCATCCGTCGAATCAAAAAAATTGATTTAGTTTCTCTTTTTGTCCCTACCGCCTCTGTACAATAAACCCACGAAGGACAAAAAAGGTTGACAGAAGAATCAAAGTATGGGATAGTCATTGTACTGATCATTTGTGGGGCGTGGCCAAGTGGTAAGGCAGCGGGTTTTGATCCCGTCATTCGGAGGTTCGAATCCTTCCGTCCCAGACCCTGTTCCATGGCGAATCCTTGTTGCATTCTTTCACACTAAATATTTTTAAGTCACAAACGTTTTTCGTTTCGGATTGCTTATACCCATCCGCCTTTTATTCCTCTCGGTGGATCCTATAGTTTATATTATGATGATATATTGCATATAGCAATAGATCCCTTGATGATGCGGAATAATAAAAAAAAAAAATTATGAAATTAGCTTATTGGATGTATGCCGGACCTGCCCATATTGGTACCTTGCGAGTGGCCAGTTCCTTCAAGAATGTACATGCTATAATGCATGCCCCTTTGGGAGATGATCATTTTAATGTAATGCGTTCCATGTTGGAAAGAGAAAGAGATTTTACCCCAGTAACTGCTAGTGTGGTGGATCGTCATGTTTCAGCACGTGGATCCCAAGAGAAAGTTATCAATAATATAACTCGAAAGGATGAGGAATAACGTCCCGATTCAATTGTTTTGACACCTACATGCACCTCTAGTATTTTACAGGAAGATTTGCAGAATTTTGCAGATCGAGCTTCTCTATCCTCCGAGTCTGACGTAATTCTCGCGGATGTCAATCACTATTGAGTCAATGAACTCCAAGCAGCAGACAGAACCTCGGAACAGATAGTTCGATTTTATTTGGATAGAGCTTGTAAACGGGGCACACTAGATCGATCGATAACGAATACACCTTCGGCTAATATTATTGGAATTTTTACTTTGGGTTTTCACAATCAGCATGATTGTCGTGAATTGAAACGTTCATTTCGAGATTTGGGAATTCTTGTCAATCAAATAATTCCAGAAGGGGGATCTTTAAAATATTTAAAGGATTTACCGAGGGCTTGGTTCAATGTAGTTCCTTACCGCGAGATTGGTTTAATGACAGCCTGTTTTCTGGAAAAAGAATATGGGATACCTTTTGTGTCCGTAACTCCCATGGGCATTTTAGATATAGCCGAATTCATTAGACAAATGGAGAAATTCGTCAATGCATGGGCTTCGATCTTACCAGAAAAAAAAGCTAATTATCTCCCATATATGAAAGATCAAACCAATTTTGTATCTCAAGCAGCTTGGTTTTCTAAGTCCATTGATTGCCAAAACTTAGCTGGAAAAGAGGTGGTAGTCTTCGGTGATGCTACTCATGCAGCCTCGATTACAAAAATACTCGTTAGAGAAATGGGAATTCGCGTTAAGTGTTCAGGTACGTATTGCAAGCATGATACGGAGTGGTTCAATGAGCAAGTTCAGGGCTTATGCAACGAGGTTTTAATTACAGAGGACCACACTGAGGTTGGAGATACGATAGCTCGTATGGAACCCTCTGCCATATTTGGAACCCAAATGGAACGTCACATCGGGAAACGCATTAACATTCCGTGTGGGGTGATTTCCTCACCGGTCCATATTCAGAATTTCCCCCTGGGATATCGACCCTTTCTAGGTTATGAAGGAACCAATCAAATAGCTGATCTAGTTTATAACTCTTTTAATCTTGGCATGGAAGATCACTTGTTAGATGTTTTTGGTGGTCATGATACCAAAGAAGTAAGTACCAAGTCGTTATCCACAGATAAAAACCTCAGTTGGACTTCTGAAGCCGAATTAGAGTTAAACAAGATCCCTGGTTTTGTAAGGGGTAAAATCAAGAGAAATACTGAAATCTTTGCAAGACAAAACGATATAGCAAAAATAACAATCGATGTTATGTATGCAGTCAAAGAACAACTAAACCCTTGATTTAATAAAAATTTTACTATTAATTATATACTAAAAAAATAAAACTCAGATATTTTAAATTTAAAAATTTGCACAAAAGGATTATACAGATAGCATAGTCCTCTTGAGACCGTCACAATAGCAAGTATCTAATAATAAGAAAAAGACTTGCTTTTGGTATGTCATGATAAAACTTCGCTTGAAGTGACACGGTAGAAAGAAAGTAACGTGTGGCTCGAATATCGAGATCGTTTTTGCGGAATTAGTCAGCCGCCATCCTTCCTTGCTTGTACCTGAAGGGCGAGATGCTCTAACTTCAACATTAGTGAAAAAAGTCCTTATCTAATGAAGCTTTAAAAAAGAAACTAAACCTATAATAAAAATTATTATATATATATATATATCTATTTTTACGTTATCGTTATATTTTAAGCCGTACGAGATGAAGAATTCACATACGGTTTGACAATAGGGAGGGGTAGTCCCTAAAAAAGAAAAACTATCTCAATAAATAACTTAACTTATCGAATAATTGCTATTAATATTGGGTCCCGCCGGGAAGGAAAAGCCACCAAGGAGGTTGGATTTCATGATCCGAGAAAAGGGCAAATACCATTAAATGTTCCGGCAATTATTTCTTTGCTCAAGACAGGGGCCAAAACAACAGAAACGAGAAACGGTTCGTAATCTATCAAAACGGGCAAAAATATTTTGATTTGACTCGCTAACAAAAGATAATGATTGAATATGAATAAAAAATTGTTTTAGGAGAATATAATGGGTCCAGTCTATCTATTTTTTCAGATGTTTCTGTATCATCCTTTCCTACTCCTTTCACTTCATCTATATGCTGTGTTTATTATTCCTCCACAAAGTAGTAGTGTCTCCAGAGACAGATTGTTGTCTTTACTCAAAAATCGAATAGATAGTGTCATGCACCTTTTTGAAACGCTACGCAATCCAGAGAATAATTCAAATAAGAATCCAAATTGATTTTTTTGGGGGGAGCTAGCATTATAGTGAAGCTTGCAATTCTGGGTGTCTCTGGGTCATTCAACTTAAGTTTCCCCAGGAATGCGGGTTTCTTCGAAAATCTTAAATGTAATGCTTTTTCATCAATAGTGCTTGATTCTGGACACACTCTGTTATAGGTGCACCGACAGCTGGATATAAATCTCTGGTTCATTCCGTTAATAATATCTAGAGCGGTGTTCCGCTCCCCCTTCTCTATACAAACAATAAACTTAATCGAGCTGTTGGGACGCAACTGAACGGTTGACGGTAGTAGTACTAAAAAAAAAATCTATGTCTATGATTCTGTAACACGAGGCATAGAAGGATACTTGCTAGTATATTTATTTTTTTTTAGTTAGTTTGATTTTTGATTTTTAAGTTTGGGAGATCACCACCATGAAGAGCGGTCATGAATCTTTTGTTTTTTCTAAGGAATTTTTGCGGGGTAAGCAGATTTTGAATTGCAAGAAAGAATTTTTTTTGTATTCATTTTCCTTCAAAGAGGATTTTTATTTGATCGCTTGCAAACACGCTTCGCATAGACCAAACATTGGTACAGTATTTGAAAAATGTAGTATCATATCGTCGAAACGTATCATTCATAGGATGCGTGATCAGAATTATTCCGAAATTGTTTATTCAGAATTCGATTGAGACCAATCAAGTAATTGGAACTCAGGGCCATATTTAAGCATGCTATCCGAAATCATATGCTTCGTTCTAGAGATTCCGTTATCGTCTTGGACAACGCCCTCGACTATTAAGAAGCTTGTCGTTGATTGGAAACCTTCCCAATCAATTCACTCCATTTTTCTATTTCTAGAAGATAGATTGCCAAAATCCAACAATATTATAGGTATGAGAATACCCCAAACACTTCATCCAGAGAATTTGATTCGACTGTTCCGGAGAAGGATACAAGATGCTCCATTTCCACATCTTTTGAGATTAGTTTTACATAAATACAAAAAAGTATATATTAATTCTGTATATATTTCCAGAAGCAAAGGATTAAAAAAATTATTAAGTTTACTTTGGAATTTCTATATCTACCAGATGGATTCAAAACTCTTATTTCTAAACAATCAAGTATATGATGGACAACAACCCAAACATTTTGTCTCTATGGATCGGAATAGCATTATTCGGAAGGAGAGGCAAACTCCTTGGTATGAATACCAATCCCAGGGAGCAAACATAGAGTCTTGTCTGACTCGATTTTTATCTTTTCATTATGGAAGGTATAGGAATCATAGTATCTTGGCTATTGGGGGAACTCCATATTTTGCAAAAAAATATCTCTATTTTATTTTGATACTCTTCGAAAATAACTCTTGTTCTTGTATCGAATCCAATCGATTTTTTTTGAAAAGGTTATCCAAAAATTGCTTTTTATTCTTAGGTTATAATCTAGCTTTTCGGTCAATAGTAAGGAAAGTTCGCGTCGACGATATGGAAAAATCATATTCCAGCACTTTTGTGACCAATCAAGTTTTAACTGAACTCCCGATTACACTTATGGTTAAGCTTACGGCAAAAAAGAATTCCTGTGACAATGCCGGACACCCGATGAGTAAATCAGCTTGGGTTACACTTCCAGATGACGATATTTTGAAGAGATTTGCATATATTTGGAAAATTTTATCGATTTATTATGGTGGTTCTACAAATCGAAATGGATTACGTAGATTGAAATACATTTTACGTTTTTCATGTGATAATACTTTGGCTTGTAAACATAAAAGTAAAACCCGCTCGTTGCAACGCAAATTCGAATCAGAAACTTTTTTAGACAATTGCGTTAAATCTAATCAGATGTCTCCTTTTTCAAATACTCCTAATCTATCAAATGATCGAAGATGTTGGTGTCTGAACGTTATTCGACCCATCATATCGACAATAGGAACATTGGAAATACAAATTTAAGATATCTACTCGTTTTTTCAGTTTTAATTTTCTCCTTTATTTTTATTAGTAGAAAGTTTTTGTTAAAAAAAAAAAAAAACGATTGTTTTTGTGTTGCAGTTTACATAGACACAAAAAAACCTAGATAATTGATTTGGTTCATACTTTAATTGCGTATAGCATAAGAATACCCATTTCCTAATATTACTTTGATTTTTATCACGAATAATACAGAATTTTCCCTTTCATTCGTTGATTTGCCAATTTTTCCCGAATCTATCTTGATTCTTGGTTTACTAACGATTATTGTCACTGATTCATTGGATAAAGGAAGAGACCAACTTTTGCTTTATAGAATTTCATTACTATCTTTGTTAATAAGCATGACTCTTCTTTTGTACCAGTGGGATATAAAGTCTTTTCCAGTTTTTTTTGAAAATATTCAAGTTAGCATTTTTAGTAATATATTCAGATTCTTTATCTTAATTTGCTCACTATTATCCATTTCATTATCGATTGATTATGTGCGATGTACAAAAACTGCTATGGCAGAATTTTCATTATTTGTATCAACTGCAAGTTCGGGAGGAATGCTTCTGCGTAGCGCGAATGATCTAGTAACAATCTATGTAGCTTCAGAGTGTTTAGGTCTATCTTCTTATCTTTTATCAGGATATGCAAAAAGAGATGTAAGGTCAAATGAAGCGACTATGAAATTCTTATCGATGGGTGGATTAAGTTCGTCTTTGTTAATATATGGTTTTTCTTTATCATACGGACTCTCTGGAGGAGAGATTCAGCTTAATAAAATAGTTGATGGACTCTTACTAAATCGAATGCTCGATCCTTTTGCAATCCATATATCCCTTATGTTAGTTGCGGCGGGTATGGCTTTTAAGCTCTCTTTGGTTCCATTCCATCAATGGACTCCCGATGTTTATGAAGGAGTGTGATTCGCTCGAAGAAGGGTTTCATCTTTCTAAGTATAATATCAAACAGATTGATTGAACCCTTATTTGCTATATTTAACAGTCATGCAGAAGATGTAACAGCCTTCTCAAACCCTTTTTTTTGTTTGTAAACTAACCCTTGCCGTGCATTTCATTGCAATCTATTGGAGATTCAATTGTCCGAGTGATTTTGTACGAGTAAAACAGGGAAAAAAAAAAAAAATATATCTATATATATCTATATATATATATATATATATATAGATAGATAGATATAGATAGATATAGATAGATATAGATAGATAGATTATTTTTTTGTTTTTTTATTTAGTATTTGTATAGTCATGCAAATTCTATTTTTGATGAACTTATTTAGAAAGTTTGTTTTTTTTAGGGGTAGGTTCTACAAACTATAAAATATTTTGTGAATTGCAAGTGTAGCTCTTTCAATCACAAAATATCTAGGTTTTGGTTATTAAAAATCTGAAAAAAGAAAAAAAGCTTCAGTCCTTCAGAAGCTTTTGAAAGGTCAATTCAACCAAAGATATTACCCCAAGATATAGAAATAATGCCTGTTAGGGACGAAAAAAATCATAAAAAATCTCTACTATAATAAATAGTAAAAGTTTCTATCGATTCATCCATTTGATGTTCGATTAATCCCATCTCATAGAAGCACCAAATTGATTTGTTGCGGATGTATAAGGATAAAGAAGAAAAAATAAAGAATTAAATTACTGGTAGGTTATTGAAAAAATGATGAAGGATTCCTCGAGAAGTTAAAGCATAAGTTTCTATTTTTTTTATACATATACGAGGTAGGTTCTAGAAACAACGTCCAGTAGGAAGTCTTTTAGTAACCAGGAGCCGTGCGAAATTAGAGTTTCATACACGGTTCTGAATGAGCGGAAAGATCGAAAATCTTCTTTTCGACTCTGACTCTCCCACACCAGTCGTTGCTTCTTTTTCTGTCACTTCTAAAGTAGCTGCTTTAGCCTTATCTACACGACTTTTTAGTATAATGTTCTTTTTTTTCTCTAGTGAATGGCATATCGTTCTAGGAATACTAGCAACTTTTAGCATGATTTTAGGAAATTTAATAGCCATTACTCAAACAAGCATGAAACGTATGCTAGCATACTCTTCTATAAGTCAAATTGGCTATATCATGATTGGAATACTTGCTGCAGATACTGAAAACGGTTATGCAAGTATGATAACTTATACGCTCATCTATATACTTATGAATCTCGGAACTTTTGCTTGTGTTACTTTATTCAGTTTGCGAACAGGAACTGATAATATTCGAGATTATGTTGCGTCATATCGAAAGGATCCTGCTCTAACTTTTTCTTTAGTTCTATGTTCACTATCCCTGGCAGGTATTCCCCCATTATCTGGTTTTTTTGGTAAACTCTATCTTTTCTGGGACGGATGGAAGGCTGGTTTGTACTCATTAGTTTGGGTAGCAATCGTCACAAGCGTCATTTCTATTCATTATTATTTAAAAGTAATAAAATTGATGTTCACGGATAGAGTTGTCAAAAAGGATATGTCCTCTATTTTTTTCAAAAAATCTTCAAATTTTTCAATCAGGATATCCAAGAGTTCTGTTGAAATAGCCACGCTTTTTTGTGCATCGGCCTCCATTCTATCAGGTGTATTTGTAGATCCTATTATCGGTATCGCGCGAAATACATTATTTAGGCTCTAGACTAGACAAAACAAAATAGATATATAATATTATATCACAAGAAAAAAATCAACTTAAAATATTTCTATCAAAAAGTCATCATTGTCCCAACTAGTTTGTCTCTGCAACAAAGCGACGAAACAGTTATATCTTCTTCGGGACTCGATTCTGATCCCACTAGCTCGTTTTTGCGTCTTCGTACCCAGAATCGCTCGCTTCACGATCACTCGTCCATCCCGGAGGAGATATAAGTACTTTTCCGCACGAGGTACGATCGGGGACCCTGCTGCTACATCCTAACTATCTAGGCGGAAAAAGGCCCTTACTTTTTGTTCATGGGTACTACTATTGTGATAATGAACAAAATTAATGAACAAAATATTGACTCGCGAAAGAGGCGTAGGCTGGCTTGTTATATCGTGGAAAATCCTATGTAAGGAGGGATAATCGATAACTTGGGAATGATTGATTGTAGGCGAGAAGGGATTAAAACCCCGTATAATGCTTTTCGGGCAGGATAAATGAAGGTCTTGGCGCGGAGAGGCAACGAGTGATGGAGAAAGTCCAGGGGCTTTCCCCAAACCTGAAGAGAGCCTTCCAGTCGATTTGGAAAGGAAAAAATGGAATTTCGGTGTCGGTTCGGCTTTGTTTCACAGGCACGTATGCGTATCCGTAGAATTGAATGAACTATTCGTACTACAAGAAAATAAAATATGAACGTAAGATGGACTGTCAAATTGTATGTAGTTAGAGCTTTTTGGACATGAACAGGTGAAGGACCGAATATATCATCAACTCCCCTCTGGTGTCTGGTGAGAAACAACCAGATACTTGCAATCCTCATTCATTCAAAATTGTCTTAAAAAAATGTTAAAGTTTCATCTAAAAATAGATGAATATAAAGCCCCTATCTCTTCTTTCTATTGTGATCAATCACTGATGAATCGAATCGGGGATCAAGCTCTGCTCAGCTTTTTTCCTTTGGTCCACACCCGAGATTAAACGTCGACTCCCACCCAGGATATAAGGGACTTTTCGGGGATGATTGGTTTCTTCTTGTGGGCGAGGAGGGATTCGAACCCCCGACACCGTGGTTCGTAGCCACGTGCTCTAATCCCCTGAGCTACAGGCCCCGCCTCCACTGGATCCGTTTCGGGGACCACTTCTCTGAAATAGACTGGAATAGAACCAACCTTTTCTTTTTTTTTTTTCCTTTTCATCTCTCCATCCATTCTGGGTTGGTGGGAATGCGCAAGCCTAGGATTCCCCCTCGGAGGGAAGTAGAGTACTTTTCTCTCACTAAGTGAGTAGTAAAGGAAGGATATGCTAGATGAGGTTCTCGGTGGAGACGACCATCACAACAACGAAGGGATTCAGTATTTTCTTTCATCTATTTTCTTTCATCCTGGCATCGAGCTATTTTTCCGCAGAGCCCCCCCTGCAGTATCGTTACCGCGGTAGAGTTTCACCACCAAGTTCGAGATGGATCGGTGTGGTTCCTCCACGCCTGAGACACCAGAATATCAACCTGTGAACGAGGAGTAGCGTAGAACAGGTAAGAATTGATTGGTTCTTACGTTACGAGGCTACGACCCCGGTCCGGAAAGCGCACCAATGAAATGAAAAGGGCGCGCCTTCCAGGTAAGAAACAATCCCGTGACCCGCTTCTCCGTCCATCCTTTGGACAGACAAAGAAGCAGGACGGAACTCTTTCTTAGATTTCTAGATCAGTTTTGAGGCTGATGCTGTCAGACAATCGAACAATAGGTTGCATTGCCTGATCAAACCGATCAGGTTCTGCATCCTGCAGGAACAAAGCTCAAACCTCTCGGTCTGTTAGGATGCCTCAGCTGCATACATTACTGTACCTCCACCTGGCACCTATCGTGGTTATAAACGGCTAGTCTTGCCGTGACCTTATCTCGGGTTCTCAAATTAGAGACTTCTTAAGTACGAGTAGGAGAGCACTCATCCTGAGGTGGGCTTCCTACTTAGATGCTTTCAGCAGTTATCCGCTCCGCACTTGGCTACCCAGCGTTTACCGTGGGCACGATAACTGGTACACCAGAGGTGCGTCCTTCCCGGTCCTCTCGTACTAGGGAAAGGTCCCCTCAATGCTCTAACGCCCG
>CAKZGI010000287.1 GCA_936914905.1 uncultured Trichormus sp.
AAGTGGCTCTTGACTTCAAATCAAATCTGAAGATTGTTGTTGATGAATTCTTGCCTCAATGGAATTACACCCCTAAACCAAAGTTACAGGTTATTTAATCCATTATCCCAAGGTGCGTCAGATGTAGGAAATCTCTTAATATTAACCACTTTATAAGTGTGACGCACCCTACAAGAGACTTGAGAGTGACAGTTCACTATTCCCCTATGATAGGGGAATAGAACAGCTAGCTGAGTTCATTCAATTATTAATGACTGTTTTAGAGGTCGTTAGCACTTCTGTTCGCTGTGTCTGGGTACACAGAACCCCATTTTTTATAGCTTCACCAGATTCTTTAGTAATTCTTTTAGTTATTTCACCAGGAGCATTTTCTGTTTGACGAGCTTCTTTGTTCCATTCTTCCGTAGTTTTGGGTCTATGTGCATCATCTTTATGTATAAATTTGTCCAGTCTTCTGGTTACAGAGTCACTGTTAAGTCCAGATTCAATACTAGAATGTAAGTTTGTTACCAGCACTAAAAAACCAACTAAGGCAATAGGAAAAAAACGCTTAAATTCCAAATTGATACATAAACTGAATAGTATTTAGTGCTTTAGTAAAAAACCCTGGCATCATTGTACTCAATTAATTCAGCTATTAATTAAATGTAAAGACAGGAGGAGAAAGACTGAAAAATCTTTTGGTATATGACTTTTTCCGTAAGCATTCAGATATTAGCAGTCAGAAAGGAGTTGGCTCTTTAATGGTTACGCCCAAACTCACTATTTGATAATTTATAAATTAATCAAACATCCTGACTCCTAAGATTGCAGATCAATGACGTACAGAATCTAAATTGAAACCTAGAGAGTAAGAGAGTTTTACCACTAACTCCTGACTCCTGCTGTAAGTTGGTTAGTATGAAAAGATATTCAACATCTGACGTACCCTGCAAGAGACATAAAAGCTCACTGAACATAATCAGTAATCCCCTTTTGGGGACGAAAATCTAGTAAAATACTCAACATCATTTATGTAACATCCCACAATGCCAAGAACCACCACATCCACCAGGCGTAAAACCCAAACCCAAGCAAATACCCCTCTATCTTGGGCAGATGATACGGAATTAGTTGGTTTAGTCTTTGACCTAAAAGCGACTAGTACCACTTCCCTTTACTCCCAATACACCATTGGACTTCACGCTTGGTTTCTTGACCAAGTACGCCAATTCAATCCCAACCTTTCGGCCTATCTCCATGATAGTGAATCAGAAAAACCCTTCAACATTTCCGCCCTCGAAGGTCAATTACTTCCTAGTGGTAAACAACTGCAAATACAAGCAAACCAAAGATACTGCTGGCACGTCAACGCCATTTCCCAACCAGTAGTTAAGTTCTTGACTCAATGGTTAACCCAATTACCACCGACTATAGAATTAAGAGACACACCATTGCAAATCAAACAGGTGCATATTGCTCATCCACCTACTACCTACAGTCAACTGCTAAACTCAGTTACAAATAAATATTTTGATATCAGTTTCAGCTTTGTTTCCCCTACCAGCTTTCGTCGCAAAGGTCATCATTTTCCCCTTCCAGTTCCCATCAATCTTTTCCACAGCTACCTCCGACGCTGGAATGACTTTTCAGGAAAGCCTGTAGAACAAGACGCTTTTCTAGAATGGATAGATGAAAATGTCATCATCCACCAGCACCGCTTAGAGTCGGTGAAAGTAGCAGCAGGTAAAAGGGGTTCAGTAACTGGATTTACCGGGGTAATGTCCTGTGGTTTGAGTAAACCAACTTTAGCTAACACTGAATTTACCAAATTATTTTATGCTTTAGTCCAACTGGCTCCGTACTGCGGAACAGGTCACAAAACGACCTTTGGACTAGGACAAACTCGCTTAGACTGGGTAGAACCAGAAAAAATAACATCTTCTGGGGTATTAACAAACCTCCTCGGAGAACGCATTGATGAATTAACAGCAATATTCACAGCACAACGCAAACGTACAGGGGGAGAACGTGCTGACAAAATTGCTTCCACCTGGGCTACGATTTTAGCACGGCGAGAAGTGGGGGAATCATTACAGGTTATAGCCCAAGATTTAGAGATGCCTTATGTCACCGTTAAAACTTATGTCAAATTAGCTCGTCGGGCGCTTAAATATCCCATGTCAAAGTCATAAGGGAATACCAAAAAATAAATTATCACAAATTTTAGTGTGGGTTAGCTCAGCATAAGCCACCATTATTGTTTGTACTTTGCAAACAAGTGGATACTTTATACAGTTTTTGTGAAACTATGGTATTTACACATAATGGTATTTACACATAGGAATTATAGTTTCTAAACTCACCTTGTTAATCTCCCCTTCAGCTATATTTTTAAACAAAACAGTAAACGCACCAGCACCTAAACCATCTTGTGGAAACATCCGATAACAAGGAATGGTAGTTAAATGCGATTGATAACTTAATAAATGGCTAACTTCCACAGCTTGAAATTGGGGAAATTTTTCTAATAGCCATTCACATACCTGCTCATTTTCTTCTGGAGAATAAGTACAAGTCATATAAGCTAAATAACCTTGTGGTGCAACTAATCGCGTTGAATTAGCAATAATGCGTTTTTGACGGTTCGCACTTTTATTAATTGAAGTATGATGAAAACATCCCGGTACTTTTTCACCCTTAGCTAATAAAGATTGACCAGTACAAGGTGCATCAACTATGACTAAGTTGATAGATTGTGATAACATTTCTGCAAAAATACTAGAGTCACGATGTACTACACAGCTAGGTTTAATTTGGCAACGTTTCAAATTGGAAATTAGCATTCCTAACCGCTTGCTGATGACTTCATTACTGATCAGTAAATCAGGTCTTAATGCTTTCCAAGCAAAAATACTTTTACCCCCTGGTGCGGCACACATGTCAAACAATAAAGGTACTGATTGATCGATAGTTAATAAAATAGAAGCAGCAAATACAGACGAGAAATCCAAACAATAAAAATATCCTTGTTGATGTAAGGGGTGTTTACCTGGTTTTTCTCCAATATGGAGACGGTCTACAAATTTGGGTTGCCAAGGTGTTGGTATTTCTGCTAGAAAAGGCGTAATTTCTGGTTTCTCTAGAGACCATAACACACAAGGCGAAAAAGGTTTAGGATTAACTAAAGCTTCAATAAATCTTCCTTGTTTATCGGCGTGTTCAAATAAACGACGGGAAACTTTAAGTAATAAATTTGAAGGCTTTTCCATATTTCAAAGTTTGGTAATTTTAGCTAATTATAACACTCTTGGAACTGTTACACTAGAACAATAAAATCAAGGTATTTGGCTGCATACTGAAAAAAATATAATGACCACCATTGAGGTTGCGTTTTTAAAGCTTGTCCGGCGCGGCTTCTGGCTTATAGCTAAGAGCTAACCGTGTTTTGGCACTTGTTAAATTAACCCATTGCACCGGAGAGGTCATGAACTTAAATAATTTTCCGCAGAAATTACGTCAAGAAGCACAACTTTGGCGGGATGAAGGACTTATTAGTTCTTCCCAATACCAGCAGATTGCAGACCGTTATCAATTTAACAAAATAGAAGCAGCTGCAAAAGAAAGTTCTGGGCTAATAGCCATTGCTGTAGGTGGCTTACTTTTAGTTTTAGGTGTAATTATCTTTGTAGCAGCAAATTGGCAAACATGGTCAAGAGAAGTCAAGTTTATCTTGTTAATGAGTTTATTTTTGTCTACTGCTATAACTGGTTTTTTGACTTGGAGAGAACCTATACCTGCTAAAGGTGAAGATAAAAAACAACAATGTAGTAAACGCTTACTAGGAGAGGCATTAATAATTCTCAGCGCCTTTATTTTAGGGGGAACTTTAATGCTGATGGCGCAAATATTCAATATTAGCGGTTCAGCTTATGAGTTGTTTTTAGCGTGGGGTTTTGGTGTTTTAGCGATGGCTTATAGCCTATCCCTCAATTCGTTGGGGGTTTTGGCTATTGTTCTTGTACAAATCGGCTATTGGATAGGATTAAGAGAGTTTTGGTCTTCTCCGAGTGATTTGAATTGGGCACGTTTGGCAGTGCGGCATATGCCCTTAATTTCATGGTTGCTATTTGTACCTTTGGCATATATTTGTCGTTCACAGGTGATTTTTGTATTAGCTGCCGTTGCTTTTACTCTTTCCTTGCAATACAATCTCAACCCCTTACCATTGATAACTTTTTCTGATGTAGTACCTTGGGTGGCGTCTTTTGCATTAGCACTTCCACCGGCATTATTCTGGAGTTATGATGATTTGCTGTTCCCCACCATTAATTATAGGTTGTTTCAACCCATAGCCCATAATTTAGCGTTGGGATGTTTTGGTGTGGTCTTTTATCTGTTATCTTTTCATTGGCAGTGGCAATCTTTCAGTTATGGTTATGGTAATTCAGCAAACAATTTACCGAATATATTTCAATCTCTGCCTATAATTGATTTGGGAATTCTCAGCGGTTTAGCAGTCTTGCAATGGTTATTTCTATTTCGTCATCGAGGTAATGGAACGCGCAGAGAAGTATTTTTTACTATCACCGTCATTACCATTTTTCTGAGTTTTATTGTTATCATACCTTTTTGGCATCAAGCTGTCGGTCGTATTACTGAACTGGGTATTTTTGTTTTCAATGTCCTATTGACAACTTTAGCTTGGGGATTGATGCAAGAAGGATTTAAGTTAAGTAACAGACTCTCTTTCTGGTGTGGTATGCTATTACTTATACTGCAAATTATCAGCCGGGTGTTAGAGTACGATACAGATTTATCGTTTAGATCACTAGTATTTGTATTGTGCGGTTCTGGTCTGATTTCTGCGGGTCTTTGGTTTGAACGTCGCTTCCATGAACGTACTTCGGTGAAGAAATACTAGGGAAGTTATATAATTAGAATGAATAGATATATTAAATCTCTGCGTTGAAAATCCTATTAGTTATTAGTCATTAGAGGATGTTTTAAAAGTCTAAAATTTCATACTGTAGCTTGCTTCCCGCAGGGGTATGTAACAATAGTGAAATAATGTATCTCATAACTTGATGAGAAGTCAAGATTCTGACCGGAACGCAATGGAGGGAAGAATTAAAAATCATACGTATCCTCTAGTTTTAAAACATCCTCTTAGTCACTAGTCATTGATAACTAACAACTGAAAACTGACAACTGATAGCTGCTGTTAACTTAAGATTCACCAATTACTTATTATGACAAATAACTTGCCTGAACCTAAGAAAACCTTAACTCCAGAGAAGGAGTTTTCTGAAAAACTGACTTTTCGGGATTACTTAATAGCTACTGAACAGAAAGCTAATCAGCCGTTACCGATTTGGCGGTTAATTGCTCCTTTGATGGTACAAATCGGATTGATTTTGGCAGTTCCAACCCAAGCAATGTATACGGAAATGACTGGTAAATCGGTTATTTTGCAAACTATACCTGTATATTCTAATAATTTGTTGCAGGGTTCTTCTTTGTCGCTTGATTATAATATTTCCCGCAATGAGACTTTGAGAAGATTACCTGGTTGGAGAGATTGGGTAAGACAAAATTCTCTGAGAAATGGACAAATAAATCAAGGAAGTATCTTGTATTTGATTTTGCAAGAACAACGGTATTTTAATGGTAGTGTTCCTACAGCTTGGAGACCAATGGGTATAAGTAGTAATCGACCTATGTATTTAACAAATAACCAGGTGGCTTTAAAAGGGAGTTATCAAGATGGGTTGATTAACTACGGTTTGGAAAAGTATTTCATTTCTGAAGAACAAAGACAGCAGATTAATAATGATATGTTGGAAACACAGCAAAACAGAGATGGACGGAGATCACCAATAGTGGTAAAATTTAAAGTAGACCCTCAAGGTAATGCTGTGCCGACGAGTATGTGGATAGGCGATCACAATTATCGCTTTTGATAGTTATCACTTATTTAGTTATCAGTCATCTTTTATCAGGTTGTTTACTGTTTGCTGTTCCGTATTTTATTCGTTATGTTTTAAGTTCCAGGCTGCACTAAAAGCTGCTCCAGCACCGGCTAATAACCCTTTACTCATGCCTTGAATAGTTCTCTCTACTTGGTTTTGGGTCAGACATTCGCTGGTGACTCTATCAGCATTTAAGCACATTTTGCTTTCTACCCATCCAGAAGTTCCACCTAAAATGACACCAGGTACACTACAGGAAACAACAAGAAGCAACAAGCGTTTCATTTTTCTATCCATAGGTGGACGTGTGAAATAGAGGAGTGAATTAAGTTTCCAGCTACTTTACACTATTTTGCCAACTTTTGGACACTTTTAAATCCGACCGGCCAATGCTGCAACCACTGAAATTAAGCGATTGGGTTCGATGGGTTTAGCAACATGAGTTTGGAATCCTGCGGACAAAGCCTCTGTTTGGTCTGTATCTCCAGCATAGGCTGTCATTGCAGCAGCAGGAATCTGCCCTCCTTCTTCGGCACTGAGTGATCGCACCTGACGAATTAGTGCATAACCATCTTCCTCCGGTAGCCCAATATCAGATAGAAGCACATCATAGCCATGAGGATTAGCCTTGAGTATTGATAAAGCTTCTTTTAGCGATCCTGCCTCTGTTACTTGTATTCCATACTCTTCCAGCACGATTTGAAATAATTGACGAATATCTGGTTCATCATCGACCATCAGCACCCGCACACCAGCTAATGATGGGGAGGAGACAGGGGAATGAGAAGCAGGAGAAGCAGGAGAAATAACTGGATTTTGAGGATTTGCTATAGCACTCGTTTCTAACGTCTTTTCTAGATTAGTTTGCAGAGGTAGTCTAACAGTAAAAGTAGCACCTTGACCCTCACCTGGACTTGTCACTTCCACTGTACCACCGTGGAGTTCTACCAAATGTCGTACAATTGAAAGCCCCAATCCTAATCCAGTATTAGACCTGGTTAGGCTACAATCAGCCTGACGGAAGCGGTCAAAAATATAGGGGAGAAAGTCTGCGCTGATGCCTACCCCAGTGTCCCTAACTTGAATTTCAGCTTGAAAACTACTGTAATCTAAGGTGATATCAATTCTTCCACCCACAGAAGTAAATTTAATCGAGTTCGAAAGTAAATTCCAAATCACCTGTTGTAAGCGAATTTGATCTCCAACCAAGGTTATTTCAGCAGAATCTAGTCTCGATTGAATTTGAATATTTTTAGCATCTGCGGCAAATTGCACCACATCTATGGCTGCTTCAATCACAGGAATAAGCTTAACAGGCTGTGCTTCCAGACGCATCTGCCCGACGCCAATACGGGATATATCTAATAAATCCCCAATCAGCTGATGTTGTGCCTTAGCACTGCGCTCAATAGCTTCCAATGCCTGATTAGTCTTAGCTTCGTCCAGCTGCTGTTTTCGTAGCAGTTGCGTCCACCCTAGCAGACAACTTAGCGGATTACGTAACTCATGAGAAAGAACAGACAAAAACTCATCCTTGGCACAGTTTGCTGTTTCTGCCGCAGTCCGGGCTGATTGTTCTTGAGCTAGGAGTTGAGTTCGTTCTGCTTCTAATTGCTTGCGTTGGGTGATATCCTCAATTACCAAGATAATCAGTGGCGTATCACCTATTTGCGTAATTTTTCGGCCATTGAGGCACATAATTTTGTGACCGATTTGCTCAAAGTCATGCTCAATTTCTACATCTTGAAAGTGGCCTTGTTGGGGGATACTCTCTTCCAAGAGTGATCGCAACTCGGAAATATTCCACTGTCCATCACCGATTTCATAAATGAGGCGATTTTCTGTTTCTTCTGCTCCGAGGTGGAATGCTTCATAGAAAAACTGATTAGCAGTAACCACTTTTAAATCCACATCCATCACCACCAAAGATTCCCGTACGGTAGACACAATTGCCGCTGCATAATCACGGAATGATTTGAGGATATTAGCATTGCGTTTGATATCATCAATATCAACCAAAATTACTACCGCACCATCGATTTTGTTGTCAATAGTCCGATATGGTCTGATGCGTAGATCATACCAATAACCGTCTAAATCTTGTACCTCGTGAGTTTTCAAGTTCGAGCTGCTAATTACTTCTACAATTTTTTCTTCTAAATCGGGGATCTTTAATTTGTGTTTAATATTACTTAATGCTCGTCCCTCATCCGTAGGAATTAAATTAAATATGATCTCTGCTGCTAGATTAAAGCGGCGAATTTTTAAATCACTCCCTAAGATCAAGATAGAAATATTAATACTACTAAAGAGATTTTGTAAATCGTTACTAACCAGAGTCACTTCTACATTTCGCTGTTGCAGTTCGTGGTTAATAGTATTGAGTTCTTCATTGGTAGCCTGAATTTCTTCCCTAGCAGTTTCCAATTCTTCATTGGTAATTTGCAACTCCTCATTACTGGAGAGTATTTCTTCATTAGCTGCTCTCAAATGCTGATTACTGGCTTGCTTTTCCTCAATTATTGATTGCAGGTAATCTTTAGTGGATGTTAGTTCGTGCTGAAGAATCGTAATTTCCTGCTCATAACTGTTTTTTGTTTCCTGTTCAGGAATATTGCTATCTGCTTCCATTGGCAAGGTTTTTGAAGGGGGGATATCCTCAAACAAAACTAAAAAAAAATCTTCTGCTGCACCAATAACTGGTAAGGGAATCACATGAATGTTTAGCATCCTAGATTTGTTTTCCTCTTTAATTCGTATCCCTTCTTTTTTAATAGCAATGGATTGCCTTTTAGCTTGATAAACTGAGATACGTAGCTCTAGCCGCAATTCTTCTTTGGCCATTTTCAGCAAATTGAAACTGGGTCTACCTGGTGCAGGTTGTAAATAGGGACTTGTATGACCTCGGAATTGTAAAATCTCCAGATTATTGTTAATAATAACACCCACAGGTGCGAATTTATTTAACACAATTCTGTCAGCCTCTTTGTGTATTTCTACATCATTCCATGAATCATTACTTATTAGCAGTGGGGATTTTGTGGTTTCCACAGGATAGTCACTGATTATTGTCTCAATAGCCAGCCGGGTAGATGCTATTTTGCGCCCATAAATTTTGTACTTTTTATCCACTAAATTAAACAAGTCAGCAAATTCCCCCACTGTCTCCGATGTGCCTAACATCAAAAAACCTGTAGGTTTAAGACCCCAATGAAAGATTGGGAGGAGCTTTTGCTGAGCAGTAGAACCCAAATAAATTAAGACATTCCGGCAGGTGATCAAATCTAGCCGGGAAAATGGGGGATCACTAATCAGGTTCTGTCTGGCAAAAACACACAGTTCTCTAACTGATTTACTAATCTGGTAGCCACCGTCTACATGAACAAAGAAACGTTTTAATCGTTCTGGAGAAATATCTGCTAGTTGATGGAGTTTGAAGACACCTGTTCTGGCTTTTCCTATTGCTACTTCATTGATATCTGTAGCAAAAATCTGGATGGGTATATTAATTCCCTGATTAGTTAAAAATTCCACCAAACATATAGCAATCGAGTAGGCTTCCTCACCGGTTGAACATCCCACAACCCATATACGAACGGGATCATTGGCTTTACGCTGCCTAGTAATAACATTTGGAAATACTTTGGTTGTTAAAGCTTCAAAAGCTTCTGAATCTCGGAAAAAACTGGTGACATTAATTAAGACGTCTTGATACAATGCGATGATTTCTGGTGGATTGTTCTGGAGATAATTAACGTAATCTTCCATCTTATCCAGTTTATACAATATCATTCGCTGTTGAATTCGCCGCTTTAGGGTATTCTGTTTGTAATAACTAAAGTCAACACCTGTACCTGCCTGTAGCAAATTGAAAATCTTGAACAAAGCATCTGTTTTTTTCGGCATAACTTGAGTCGGTTTGACAGGTGTTTAGTGGTTAATATAGGTATGAAAGCTTATGTTTGCTAGTTTTTCGGTAACTTTTCCGAGGGTGAGGATAAAGTCTACATAACCAGAAGCCACCGCGTTATTCGGCATACTACTAACTTTTGCTGATTCCTCACATTTAGGAAAAGTAATCCCACCTAATTTCTTGATGCTTTCTAAAGCCCTTGTTCCATCTCCATCACCCCCTGACAGCATAACTCCAATGGCTTTGTTACCCAAATCCTCTGCTAAGGAGAACAAGAAACCGTCAACTGTCATTGAGAGGCCATAAATCTTCTCACGGGTCCTCAGTTTCAGCACTCCTTCACTAATGGTCATTGTTGCATTGGGCCGAATCACATCAACGTGATTTGGTTGCACAGACATCCCTTCTTCAGCCTCTGTCACCGCTATTTGGGTTGTCTGAGAAAGAATCTCAATTAACATACTTTTTTGTTGGGGGTCCATGTGCTGAATCAGAACAAATCCTATACCTGTATCCGCTGGTAAATGGTTTAAAAGTTGTGTAAATGCTTCTAATTCCCCCGCAGAGGCTCCAATCCTGACAATTGGAAATAAATATTTTTGTTTCCCCAGTTGCTGTGGGGATGCTTTAGCGGTGGAATCATCAGCTTCAGATTTGTTAGAAGACCGCCTAGAGTTCATATTATGCAACCGATTCAAGTCCAGGATCTGAATTTTCGAGTTATGAAAATCTGACTTTGCTAAGTCTACTCTAGCGGAATATAGATTATATGGCGTAGGTATTAATGGCAGCGAGAAAACAACATTAAGTAAGATTTAGAGGTATTTGTATAAATAGGTGTCATCCGATTTGGGACTTGGAATTTTCATAAGCAAAATAGGTGATCTCAGACAGGCGAAAGCCTGTAATTGCTGTTTGACAATAGAATCTCCGCCCTTCTAGGGAGGGAAGTATGTCACTGTATTGGGGTTTCCTTTAGTGTAGGTTCTTCTATTGGTTCTTTTGTTAATCTTTCTGTCAGTTCTCGTTCTGGAGGATTTTCTGCTGTAACTGTGAGTTGATAATCTACAAGTTTTGATGCTGTAGAAACAACAGCAAACTCATAAAACCATTTTTCTAGTAATGTTTTGGAAACTTTACGCTGTTGAGAATCTTCTAATAATGTCACTTTTCCAGAAGGGGAATAAATTGACAGTAAAATTTACGAACTTGCATCTATTTTAACTTCTAGATTTTGGTCTTTAGCAAGTCCAGCTATGAATACTTGACCTCCTCCTGGTGGAAGTGAACCGCTAAAGTATTTTACCTATATCACCTTCAGGAAATACTATTTTTTCAAAGGCGCTATTCGATAGGATAGCATTAAGTTCACCACTGATAAATCGGTACTAAACTTGTCCAATGGGTTGAGTGAGAAAATCTTTTCCTTTATATTCAGGAAATTCCTTCAAGAAAGCAGCATTTCCTAAGTCATATAAAGAAAGACTACCAACGTTAACTTTATTAACTTCTACTTTCGAGCGATAGCGTTCTGCTGAAGTATAAGTTCCTAGTAGACAACGAGAGTTATAACTCAATCCTGATAATTTTCTAGCACTTGGGATGGGACCTGATCCCATTCTTCCCGCAAGCTTTAATCGTCTGCACTATTGCTGAGGGTACGTCCTTTTAAAGAGGGGTTATTCTCCCAAAAGATTTGATTGACTAAACTCACATAATAATTAAAATCTATATCTAATTGGTGGCGGTGATCGCTCAATTTTTGTTTCCGTTCTCTATCTTCTGGTGAATAATTATCGATAATCTCAGGGTATTTACTGATACTAGGGGTAGGACTGAATGTAATCAAGGAGTTGGTTCCTCCTATATCCCTTGTCTGTCCATTGAATCCCCATCAAAGTAGCCCTGCACTAGCAGATAAGGTCAGAGTAATAATAAAAACATTAGTTTTTATCCAAATACTTACGGACTAGTAAGTGGGAGTAATTACAGGTTGAGGTGCTGGGTTTTTGCGGCGAGAAACAGTAACAGTTTCCGATATAGGAATAGGCCAGGCCTTGGTGTAGGAGTTGGTAATGGAGTTAGAGAATAGTTACCAGGGATTTGGGTGTAGTATAAATTACCATGTTTAGATTGAGTGCTCCTACAACTTGACGGGGTCTTTAATAGCGATCACCAGCCCTTTCAGATAGCATTTTATCTAAAATTTGACCAATTTCGGGACTAACGTTCACTTCCCGCCACCATTACCAACTAAGATGATGAGTATCAATTAGTTCTTAGGTGTATTTACCTGTCAGCAAAACTAACACTGTCACAGCCAAAGCATATAAATCACTATGAGGAAAAACTGTACCTGTTTGCACTTGTTCAGGACGTGCAAATCCGACTTTTCGTAAGAGAGTTCCACTGGAAGGAGATGACGTCATACTAGTTTGATAATATTGAGAAGCGACCGTTGCCACAACTTGTTTAACACCACCAAAATCAATTAAAACTGGTAATTGATCAACAGCGCGGAGCATTAAATTATCAGGAGAAATATCACGGTGCATATCCTTTCTTAGCCAAGAAAGTACCATTACCACCGAACTGGGTATATCAAGAACCGTAATAAGTTGGTAACTGTTTCACCCCACCAAAATCAATTAACACAGGCAAATTATCTCCTTGACGTAAAATTAAATTATCGGGACAAATATCCCTATGAATAATATTTAATGTGTGAATTTAATTCAAAACTGGGAGAATGATGATGTAATAGATTAATCACCTCCTCCTCACTAAAAGATTTTCCCTGACTGTGACGCTGTTCTAATAATCGGTAATAATTATTACCCTAAATATAATCTTGCACCAAAAATAAAAAATTCTCAGTACCGATTTTTGCTTCAATAAAAGCGTGAAAACGCGGTATTTGAGGATGTTAAATTTTTTTAGTACACTTGCTTACCTCTCAAATAATTCCTTAGATTTTTGTAAATCCTCTGTTTTCATAACCTGGGTCGTAAATTCCTTCAAAACGCATTTTTGATGTACTTCTTGTCTATCAAACACCAAATAACTACGCCCAAACCCACCTTACCCTAATACATGATATATGCCAAGTTTCATAACGATTATAAATAACTTGTTCTAATGTCAACAACAAAGCCTCACTAGGACGAGTACACAAACGGTGACTACTATTATTAGCGTGTTCTTGACTACAAGATACTTGCATGATCTTGAAAAATAAATTAGGGCTAATCAAGTTAGCTAACACAGAAAAGACTATTTACTGATCAGTTAGGGAGCATCCCAATTTTGCAGAAATATCGTAAATTGTTCTTCTTTTAGAGAAGCATGGCTTAAGCCATGCGGAATGGAGTGAAGTGAAGAATTTCCGAGATGCTAGAGCCTCAGGCATGCTTTGCGAATATTGTGCTGCGCTTCATACCCTGCGGGAAGCTAGCTACAGCATGACAATAGACTTACACATTTGGGGGGATGTTCAGATCAGTTAGGAGATCACGCTTACCAATCACCGGTTAAGTAGTCATGCAAAATAAATTGCATATTTCCTTAAGGGAACGCGGAACAGAACAATATTTGAGTACTGCCGTGAATTCAAAATCCTTCTTTCAGAATAGCTACGCTAACAAAATACTGTTTCCAGTAGGCTACGCCAAAACAATTCAAAATTTATAGAGCGTCATTTGTGACAAGTTAAGGCTGAAAGTATTTTTTCACGAGGCTTTGAGATAATTTTTGAAAAAACTGGTCAGTCTAACGTTGAATATCGGCAAAAGGAGCGACAACTAACTTAACACTTAGTTTTCGCTTCTGTTTGATAATACCTAAATCTCGATTTAGAGGGTTAGCAAAATATCGAACAGGATCTGTTGCCTTACCTTTTTGATGAGCCATAGTAAAATTATAAAGACCACGATAAATCATTTCTAATGAAATCTCATCAAAAGGCAGAGAAAGTTCATCTGCTACCGCATCACCTAAATCTAGTAAAACACTATAAAATCAACAATTTGCCCAAATTTGTAATTTAATTCCATTGATTGAACCTGTTCATAAATAACTTAAACCCAAGAGTCTTTTGACTGTATTAAAAGTATCTTCAATTCACCTTGACTAACTTTTGTGGAATTACACCACAGAAAACCATCTCTGGCTAACATTCTTCTCAGTTCTCTGACTCCTGCTATATCTCGCCATAGTAAGCTCAAAACGGCACCCATCATCAACTGTAAATTCAGTATCCGTTCTCTGAGTCCTAGTTTTCGGTAGTAATTTTCTTGATTTGTAATGGCTGGTGTCAGTTATCTTTCCAATTACTCGCCTATTACTTCATCTTCCACCATCGGTCTCTGTTTCTTTTTTCCGTGGTCTCGATTAGTTTTTCGGCTGCTTGTCATGGCTTGTCTGAATTGCTCAATTATTTGTCTACACTGAGTTGATCACGATCTTTGACCTATCCAAATACCAAGCTTGACAATTTCTTCTCTTCCTTAACTTGTCACAAATTATATAGCCTGAGTCTTTCAGAGACTTGGAATGGTTGGTTTATTTACGCCGTACTGTACTAGGAATTTCTATTTTAGCGCAAATATTCACCCAGAAAATATCTCAGTTGGATTAGAAAAACCAATAATTAGAGAATGGGTGACAGGTAAATTTGTTTTATAAGTAAGAGAAGATGCAGACAAAAACCGTTTTTCATCTATATTTGTATTTGTAGAATTAGCACCAAATCACACAGAATAGCGAGTTTGCTAACTATGTTCCCTTAGAATGTCAAAGCCCACAAATAGAATTAAAATCTACTGGTGATGTAGAATATTTCCCTATCGGGGTGAAACACAGATATACATGAAAATAGAACTATGATTAATTAAGGTGGGTATTACCCACCTTAAGCATTGAAAGATGGTAATAGAATTAATGGTGTCGTCTATTGCTTCTGTAGTAACGACATCTGTAATACTTGCCATGATAGAATCTATAACGATTTCTACCAGTACAAGTCCGATAACTTCTGACATAAGTAGTCCTATGACGAGGAATATAATTATGACCTGCATCAGCTTTTTTAAAAGTGACCAATACAGAAATAGTCGCTATCACTGTAGCGAGAATAACAGAAGTAATTCGTTTCATGAGGATAATTTGAAGAGTTTAGTAATAATTTCCAGAAGCGCAGATAGGAACTTTAGGAGGCGGAGATTGCATCAGGCTTTAGAATCTATTTTATCACCAAATTTTCTAAAAATGCTCAATATTAAGAATCCTATTTAACTCCTTAGCTTATTGATAAAATTAGAGAAAACAGCTCAGAGTAATGATTGTTCTCACATATGATCTATAAATTGCATATTCATTAAGTCAGCATAATTAAACATAAACTATAAAGAAATAAATTTCCGACTCTCAAAATGAGGAATATTTTACTGCCTAGCTAGTGTGAAGGTTATTTTCAATCAAAATATAGCTAAATTATAGTTGAATCATAATCACCTCTTAACCTCAAAGTGAACTCCTATTTTTTGTAGAGTCTAATGTTCAGGACATCCCAGTCTCCCAAAAGCTGTGAAATAAATAAGATCTGATAACACCTGATACTGAATTTTTTTAGCTTCTATCACCACCGATTGGAAACTGATGGTATCGGCTTACAAGTAATTTTCCCAAATCAATTCATGCTGTAACATATTAAGGGTTTTTACTGAAAATTTAAGCATTTATTTTTGCCTTTACTCTCGAACAGCCATCTATCTAATAGGTTCATTTTCATACTTTAAATTTAACTATTACTGATAGTTGAATCTACATGGCTATCGTCGATTTTTGATGTTTTTCTTCTCAATCGAATCTCTAAAAAGTATCCAGTATTTTATTACCTGCAAGTTAGGTTAATAATTAATGTCCTCTTAAATAAGGGTTTGAAAATGCGTTGTTTGTCTATGGTTAACAGTTGACAAGGTTAATTTGAGCGGACATCTGAATATAGTAGCCATAGTAATGCTAATTGAATAACTAAGCCGGTGACAGCAACGGGTGCTAATGCTTGTAAAAAATCTAGATAGCTGATGCCTGAAAATGAGCCAATGAGGACATTTTGAGGACATTTTGGGGATTAATGCTTTAAGTTGCTACTTAACCTATATTAGTTGGCCTGGCGATCGTCATTTATTAGCGATCGCTAATAAATAAGGTATGGGATTTAATCCCAACGCTTCTGTCAGGCTAAGACTTAATGGTGTAGAAACTAGTGCTAAAGTATCATCAAGTGAGAAAGCGGAAAGAACCCCAGTACACAATGTTAAAGTGATTAACAATCCCAAAGAACTGTGGGTGATACTCAATAAGACCGATAAGGCTTGAGTGAAAAATCCTGCATAGGCTAGATTAGCGTTGATTAGTGTTAACGACCACCATCATGCTGAACAAAACTATGATGGTTGTAGCATCAATAGCCAGCCATGCTTCCTGTAAAGTTAAGACTCCCAAAGTTATCAACCACCCATAACTGACTAAGGCTATGGTGGCGTAGTTCATTCTTAAACTGGGAATGTAACCCGGTGTAACCTAAAGTAGGTTAGCCCTAATATACGATAAATAGCAACTTGCAGCATTATCTCTGAAGATAAACAGCATTTATACTTATGAGGTATACAGATAATCCAAAAGGATGTTAAGTTTTGTAACGGTTACAGTCAAATCGGTCCAAAGGTAGAGGTCTTCATTAGAATTTAAAGTGTGTCAAGTTATCAAAGATATAAGCTGACTAGAGTACCTATTTTTAGGAAATTGGGTTTAACTTGACGTAGTAATACACAGGTTCTGACTGTAAGTGGCTGCTCACACTTTTTACAGAATTTCCTTCAGAATAATTTCTCCAGTTTAAGTAATTGTCATATTGTATATTCATCAGTAAGGTGAATACCCTCATAAGAAGAGAGGAGTAACCATGAAGGTATTTGAAAGTACCACCAAAAATATTTTTTTCGCAAGCTGGGTATCGCTCCATCAGGCAGAGACTAAAAAGGCTGATGTCTCCCAGTTACGAGTGTCTCATTCTCAGTCTGGTTGGAATTTGCTTCATCCTTTGCGAGATTGGTTAGATAACCTAAAAGTAGGTGATCGCCAATTTGCTCACAGGTTGTGTCAATTAATTCCGGCTCAATGTCCTTTTGAGAGAGATGTCAAATTGTTTGGTAAAACCCTATTTCACATTCCCCCTATGTGTAAACTAAACCCTCTTTATGAAGAAGTAGTAGGTTTAAGATTTAGAGCACTGTGCTATTTAGCTGATGAATGCGGCGAGGATATTTCACAGTATTGCTAACTTATAAGTAATAAGTAAAATATAAAGAGTTCAGAGTTAAACACTCTTTCCGTTAACTCTGGACTTTTGAATGGGTGTAGGAGTGTAAGAGAAAGTCCAATGCCCAATGACTAATTCTTAATTTTTGTTATTTGCCATTTTTGAATGGCATCTTGAGCATCTTCGTAACTGGGGGTGATTTGTGGAACTAAAGCTGCTGTTTCAATAGCTGCAGTGATTTCTCCTTGAGCAGCACGATTTTTAGCCAGGTCTAAAATTTGTTCACTCCATTGATAGATAGATTTTTGCGCGATTTCAAAACCCGGTTGTCCTGGTGGTACTTTTTTAGCTACTTCGATCGCACGATTATAAGTAGAGGCTTGCCCAGGTCGAATTAAACCATTTGCAGCATCTAAGAGAGTTTTATTGCTCAGAAAATGCTTGGCTTCTAATTGCCATTTTTGAATTGCTGCGAGGGCTTGAGGATAAAGCAACTCCTCTTTAGTAATTAACCTAGCGGTGGCGATCGCATCGCGGTATTCTCTCTGTTGAGCGTGGTCTGTGGCTAAATCTAAAATCATTTGATTCCAAATCTGAATATTCTCCTGTGCCTGTTGATATAGCTGCTCATTGGGGTTAATTTTTTTAGCAGATGCTATCGCTAACCTCAAATCACCAGGTTCTGTTTCCCTCAAAGACATTTTCTTTAACTCCGAAAGTCCTTGGCTAAGCTTTTGGGAGTCAGAAATAGAACTCATGGGAGTCGCCATTGATTTTATTGTTTCTACAGTCGAGGGAATAGGAGGCAAGCTTTTGGAGAATTCAGAGTTAGAAGTCGTGTTATTAAGCGCTGGTGATAACTTTTTAAAGCGAAACTTGGCTTGATTACGGAGAATGAAAGTAGTAATTAAAGCAACTACAATCATGCTGCCTCCTCCCCATAATATAAATTGTTTCCAAATGGGGGTGTTTTCCTGAGTTGAAGGCCGGGCGTAATCTTTACTAGAAGAGGGAATAAACCTGCCTCCTGAGTTTAATTCTGGGGAAGTGGCTAGGATTTGATTAGTATCTACAGATGGCTTAGTAACTGATTCACCTGAAGTTTTGGAGTTGTCAATATTTGAGTAAGTCTTATTGAGGGTAGTTTCTGGTGTTTTATTTTCCGCCCACCAAGCTTTATCTGTAGTGGAGTTTGTAGAGTCTTTATATGCTAACGAGGGAAGAGTTAGAGGTACAGCAAAGTTTTCTTCACGAAAAATCAGTTCCGGTGTTTCAGCTTCGTTATCCAACGTCAAGATGGGCAAAATAGCTGGCGGACTTTTCGGAATAACAGTTACAGGATTTTGGATAGGTCGCCAGTGTTGGTTACAAAGTTCTGGAGTAAGGGAACTGACATAGCTTTCTAAATCTGTTAAGCTGTTACCTTGGCCAGAACGTAAGGCTTCTAATAAGGCTGCTGTAAAGAATCCGTGACCTAGTTCCGTGCTTTCATGAGAAAATTCTTCTGGTTGGCAAGAAAGCATGAGAGCCATTTGTAACTCTTTGGCAATGTCAATAATTTCTTGACCAACCGGAGCATCTGCTTGTGTGCCAAAAGCGCGGTTGATATCGAAAATCAGCAATGCATTGAGTTCGGCAACTTGGAGACTTTGCATAACTTGGCGCACTTCTATCCCAGTTTCTGCTACCAAGTTGGGATTACCATCTGCTGGCATTAAGTAGTCTTTGTCATTATGGTTGACTCCATAGCCACTAAAGAAAAACCATAAATAATCTTCTGGTTGCCAAGATATTGCTGCTAATTCCTCCAATATAGACAGAATATTGTCTTTTGTTGGATAAGAGGTTTTTTCCCCTATTGGTGGCGAAGTATTTGTCATGAGTAGGCAGTTTTGGGGAAAAAAACCTACTTCTGTCACCAAAAATTCCTTTAGTTCCTCAGCATCGGTTTGAGTGCAACTTAAAGGTTGAAATAATTCATATTGATTGATGCCAATAACGATTGCCCAGTAATTTACCATCCCGCTCTTTGTCGGTTTCTGTTTGCTTGTCTAAAGTAGTGCTTATAGTGCTTATAACGTTAAGATAGCTGAAAATACTTGCATTCGATTAAAATGATAAGTCCTCATTTAGGAGGGCCACAAGTTTATGAACAGGATTTACACCGCTTCACCATCATCAATCATCCCGTTTTCATTTATTGGCCAATTTGACAGGAAAATCCGGATCATTCAGGCTGGAGTTTGGCTTTTGTTGGCATTTCCTCTATGGTTGGCCACGGAAGCTATCGCACCACAAATTGTGCAAGGTTATACTGCTAGAGTGGATTTAGCCATTGACTCGCTACCACAAGAAAACTATGATACGGTTCTGAGAAGAGCTGAAGCAGTCGCGAGAACTGTGGTTCAACGTAGCTTTGACCAGGATATTTTAGTCACAGAAGTTTCTATCATTGTCACCGTACAAAATCATGGCAGAATTGCCCCAGTTTTAACTTTAGATGTGAGTCGTGTGCAATGGAAAAAAATACCTGATCCCCAACGTTGGGCGACTTATTTCAAAACAGCGCGCTCGCTACTATTATTTGAATCACAGACCATACTTCCTGATCCTGAGCCTAAAGCAAAACCTCCAGCCACAACCATACCTCCAACTACAACCACACCTCTCAGGATTAACCTTCCTAGAGTGCAACCGCCAAATCTACCACCAAGAGAGAACCGATAATTTGGCATTCATTAGGCATACAAAAATCTCCAACGGTATGCCTATGAGCTGCCTGGGAAAATTTCCAGTTGATTCCTCAATCAAATTTTATTGCTGATGTCAATTGATGGCTTAGAATAAAAAGGTTGTCAAGAATCACGATATCCGCTGTCATGGCTGTTCCCAAGAAGAAAACATCCAAATCCAAACGAGACAAACGCCGCGCTACCTGGAGACATAAGGCTGCTGTTGAAGCTCAAAAAGCTATCTCTCTCGGCAAATCAATTTTGTCTGGACGTTCTAGGTTTGTCTATCCAACTCCTGAAGAAGAAGAGTCATAATCTCTCCATCAGGAAAAGCACAAACCGCGCAGCGATGGGAGTACTTTTTCGTTGCTTCTCTCATCGCATAAACTACCAACCACTAGATAGTGCGCGCTATGGCTGATGTTTCCAGGAGGTAACTGATGAAATTTTGTCAGAAACCAAGTCAAGAAGAAAGTGGACGAGTTCCTCCTGTCCAACATTTAGCTAAAGGTTTTCCTGTTTTAAATTACTGTGCAGATCCCGAAGTTAGTATTGAAGAATGGGAGTTTCGCATTTGGGGTTTAGCAAAACCTACTGTATTTAAATGGTCAGATATTTTAGCACTACCTCAAAATGAATGTACAGTAGATTTCAATTGTGTTACCCGTTAGCCAAAACTTGATCTGAAATGGACTGGCGTGAAGGTGAAAGATTTTATGAGTTTGCTGGAAGTAGATCCAAAAGCAGCTTATAAAATGGAATATTGTTATGGTGGGTACACAATAAATATTGCTTTCACAGACTTCTTAAGAGAAGAACATTTCTTTGAAAATTAACTATTTGGTGAACCATTACCAATAGAAAATAGTGGTCCCATGCAGCTAGTTAATCCCCACCTCTATACCTGGAAAGTGCTAAATGAATTAACGGTTTAGAGTTTTCAGGAAAGGAAGAATTGGGTTTTTGATAACGGATGGTTATCACCATCGCGGTGAACCTTGGGCTGAGGAACGTTAAAGTAATTAAAGATTTTAAATCCTAAGAATTCAGGAGTCAGGAGTGAGAATTTCTGAACAGTTGGTTAGTTATCAAATAGATATTTTTGATATTTTTGGTGTTAGCCTGAAACAGCTGATTCTGAAATAGCTGATTGCTTACTTTATATATAAAGTAAAATGCCCAAATCCCCTAATTCATAGAGAAATTTAGAGATATATTTTTTCACTTTAATGATAGAAAATATAGTGTGGGACAAGAAGATAATTTGCGAATAGATGATTGGGTTATTTACAGCTTCAAAAAGAAGAACATCCAATAAGAGTAAGCTACAAAATAAATGATCCTATCTTTTCACGGAGTGTCCTGAAGGGATACCGAATGATATTCGGTATTTCCTTTTGTCGAGTTCTCTAGAACCTAAAAAATCGTCCTACACCCTGTTGCAAACACCAATGATTTTCTTTAAGAAAGTTAGTTTACCCTGATACGGGGCATAACGCCAATTAAGATCGAGACGGAAATTGTTTTTCAAGACACTTTTGTAATGGGAAAAGGTGTCAAAACTGGCTTTACCATGATAGCTACCAATCCCACTATCACCAACTCCACCAAATGGTAATGAAGAAACTGCTACTTGCATTACTGTGTCATTGATACACACACTACCAGATGAAGTTGCTTGTAAAATTTGCTGTTGTAGGTTTTTATTTTTGGAAAATAGATATAAAGCTAAAGGTTTGGGTTTGGAATTAATCAGACTAATAGCTTCATCAATCTCTGTATATTCGATTATTGGCAGAATAGGACCAAAAATTTCCTCTTCCATGACAGGATCTGCTAAGGAAATATGATCAATTAGTGTGGGAGCAATATAAAGTTCTTCTGGATTGGTTTCTCCACCAGCAATAATTTGACCACATTGGAGAAATTTTGCTAATCTATCAAAGTGCTTTTTACTAATAATTCTGGCAAAATCAGGACTGGTTGCTGGGTTATCTCCATAAAATTCTTGCAGACATTTTTTTAAACCATTGACTAAACATTGTTTAATTTCCTTATTAATTAATAGATAGTCAGGTGCAATACAAGTTTGTCCAGCATTAATGAATTTACCCCATATAATGCGTTTAATGGTGTGTTCAAGATTGATTTCTGTATCGACTATACAAGGAGTTTTACCACCTAGTTCTAATGTTACTGGGGTGAGATGTTTTGCGGCTGCTTCCATGACCATTTTACCGGTGGCTTTACCACCTGTAAAAAAGATGTGATCAAATTTTTGTGCTAGTAATTGTTGGCTGGTTTCTACTCCTCCTTCTAAAACTGTAATGTATTCTGATGGGAAATATTTACTAATGAGTTTAGATACTAGTCTTGAGGTGTGGGGTGCAAGTTCTGAAGGTTTGATGATCGAACAATTACCCGCTGTTATCGAACCGACTAACGGAGATATAATTAACTGAAATGGATAGTTCCATGGTCCAATAATTAAAACTAATCCTAATGGTTCAGGATAAATTCTGGCTGAGTAAGGAAATAAATCCCAAGAAACTGCTGCCTTTCTCGGTTTAGTCCAATTACTAATATTTTTAATTGCATAATCTATTTCTTTAATAGAACCTATTTCTGTTGCATAACTTTCAAATTCTGGCTTGTTTAAATCTGCGGCTAAGGTTTTGATGATAGCTTCTTGATTTTCAAGAATTATCTGTTTTAGCTTTTTAAGTTGTGTTAGTCTAAAACCTACATCTTTAGTTTCGCCATCTTTAAAGAAATCACGTTGTTTATTGATAATCTCCATGTGGTTTGCTAATTGAAGAGTCGTCATATTTCTATCCTAAAATGATGAGATTTTTTTATTATGATTATATATAATAGCATGATTTATTTCTAATTAGGAATTACAATTTGGTAATAAAGGTAAATGAACTATAAAAATACTGCCTTTACCTAATTTATAGTTAATGCTAATTTTTTAGCCTTGATGTGCTTCGACAATACGACGTGATAAATATAGCCCTAAGCCGCTACCAGAATCCTTCTGATCACCTTGATAAAATCGTTCAAATAAAGTGGATTATTCTTATGGTAGTATACCTATACAGGTATCTTACATTTCAATGATCAGATGATGGTTAATATTAGTTGAGTAGTTGAAACAAATAGTGATTTAACCGGAATTTGTAAACTTTATACCGTTACCAATGAGGTAAGTAAATAGACGATGTAATTCTAAGCAATCGCCTATGATTGTTTTGGTGTTTAAATCGTCAGCAAAATCCAGATTGATAGCTGGTGATTTTTCTTGAGCTAGGGGGTGTAATTCTCCAGATATTTCTTGAAGTAATTGGCTAATGTTCACTAGTTGAAATATGAGAGTTCTCCGTCCCACTTCAAAATGAAGAACGTCTAATAATAGACCTATTAGGAAAATTAACTTGGTGTCGGAAAAATCCTAGAAGGTAATTCTGACTGTCTACTAAAAGGAAAAATCCACTTAATTATATTCAAGAATATCCACATCGTAGAAAAAGAATACTGGGAATAACTAACCATCAGTTTCAAGACTTATTAGCCCAAGCTGAAATACAGCATAAAAAACTTCAAGCTGAGATAGGAAGTAAAAATATACGTATAAATCAGAAAGCAGGAGGGCACAAACTGAAACTAGAGATAAAAGAAGAGGTATATCTATGCTTGTTCTATTTGAGGAAAATGCCAATAGTTGAGGTTTTAGGTTTGCATTTCGGTATATCCAAAACGGAAGCAAAGGACACATTTCATTACTGGCTAGAGATATTAGGAAATGTTTTGCCTGCTAGTCTCCTTGAACAGGTAGAAAAACATGATAGCGATTATGGGATCCCGACTCAGAATAAAAGGCACGAAACCAAGAGTTTTCCAGCAGGGGTATTTTTTTGAATACGTAATTAGAATTGTAAAAATATTCCGGCTAGCTCAACAAACATTTCCCCTGAACTCCCGAGTTTACGAAGGAGTAATTCTTACTATTTTTGGTTTAGTCATATTACGAATTAGTTCATTAGTTTTGCCCACTTCATAAATGTTATGGATATGAGGTCAGTTATGAGTTAGTCATCAACATATTCATGAGTAGTTCCTATCAGTTACTATTCCCAACACTGATTCTTCCCTTGGCTTTTTCCTAATCTTAACACTATGGAAAGCTAAACATAGACTCCTTTGTCAATTTTTGACATTCTCTATTCTATTCTCCTCTTCCTCTTTGCGTCTTTGCACGAAACAAAAAATGCTGGGTGCAGTATTTCTTCTCGTAGCCTGCCTAAGGCATACCTGCTAACCTCTCTCGAGATATCATCAGATCAACCTACATTCATAGATATCAAAGGCAAGTTGCGAATAAGGGAAACCCCCTAGAATAATTCAAAATTTAAAATTTAAAATGATGGAGAAGCTCAATTTGTTGAGCTTCTCAGGCAAGTTTGTAAGTCAAGGACTATGGGTTTTAATCCTTTCAAGGCTCTATGAGACTGAGCTATCCCGGCAGAAAAGTTCAAAGCTTAGAGTTTAGAAAACATAATTTAAAATCCAAAACCCCAAATTAGTTTGGGTGTAGCGAAGCAGGAATTTAGTCTGCATCTGCAGGAGTTTTAAGCAAGGGCATTTTAATTTACAAGATTACGATAACCCTTTATAGGTCAGCTTAAGAATGCAATGTGGGCGCTCTAGGACTTGAGCTATCCACTACGTTTAAAAGCTAGCTCGTTTGAGAATGTTTATTGTATTTAATTGTAATATACGTATTTTCTAATTGCCAAGTGGGTAGGGAAAAATCCCTGATTTTGTTTTCATATATCACTTTTTCCCTGTTTAAGTAGCTTGTGCCAAATAATTTGCTGCTATTTTGCCAACGGATACAAAAAAATGTCCAAATTTTTGCCAAGATAATAATATTAATTTTGAAAAAATTCACTTGGCATAAATTCAGCATGAGTGAAAAAACCATAGAAAATTACGGCAAAAGCTTTCTTGTTCTAATTTTGCCCATATCATTTCTGATTGTTTTCCTCGTAAACACCTGGAGGATTTTACTGCTAGTCTTATTGCTGGTGATGGGTTTAAACCTTTGGCAGCAAGATAGATGGGAAAAGTGGTGTGAGCAAGTAAACCCGCTTTTTTATGAGTTGATTCAGGAAAACCAAGGAAAGATTACACCGATTGATTTGGCACTCAAGGGTAATTTCTCTGGGAATGAGGCAAAACGCTACTTGGATCGAAAAGCAAAGGAATTTGGCGCTAGTTTGCTTGACTCTGAAAATGAGAGTCAATCCTACTACTTTATAAATGCCAGTATTATTGGCAACATACTTGATAGTAGTGAGCCAGTAGAAAAACTTCCTGCTAGACCTGTAACTGCTGAGGTGCGATCGCTTTTGGCTCCACCTCCACCCATCCCACAGGAAAAGCAAGAGGAGGAAGAAGCACTACCTGAATCCTTATTAGAAGTTACAGTTCAAGCCACTCATCAGGCAGTCACAAAACAGCTGGAAGAACAGTTAGTTTTTGGTTCTCTGATTCAATCGGAACTAGCTAAGCGGCTGGGTGTTTATTCCAGCACTGTTTACAAAAGACGTAATGATCCAGATTTTTCAGAATGGAGTCGCAGCCGTGATCCAGATGGGATTGCTTGGTCTTATTCTCGCAAGTCTAGGGAGTTTTTCCCTTTGGAAGAATAGGGTGTAGGGATAAATCAATTCAAAATTAAACATATAGATGTAATTTAATTACGAATTACGAATTACGAATTGACTATTCCCACTGCTTGGCTGATGGAGGTTAAGCCGTTTTCTTCTAGTTTGGTCAACAAACCAGTAAGAATGCGGCGTACCATCATCGGTCCTTCATAAATCCAGCCTGTATAAACTTGAATGAGACTGGCACCGGCTGTAATTTTTTCCCAGGCATCTTCAGCGTTGAAAATGCCACCAACGCCAATTATGGGGATTTGTCCTTGGGTTTGCCGGTAAATAAACCGGATGACTTCTGTCGACCGATGACATAATGGCGCACCACTAATTCCTCCGGCTTCTTCTTGAGGTGTTTTACCAGTTTTTTTAATTATTTGGGTTTTGAGTCCTTCTCGGCTGACAGTGGTATTGGTGGCGATTAAACCAGCGAGTTTATAAGTTTGGGCAAGATTAATAATGTCAGCGATCACATCCCATTCTAAATCCGGTGCTATCTTGACAAATAATGGTTTTTGTGATTTGTTTTCCGTTTGTAATAAATCCAAGATATGACCAAGCAGGGCCGCATCTTGGAGTGATCGTAATCCTAGTGTATTGGGAGAAGACACATTAACGACAAAATAATCACCCAAATCTTTCAGCAATCGAAAGCTCTCCAGATAATCTTGTGCTGCTGCTGCTAAGGCTGTTATCTTGGATTTACCCAGATTTATGCCTATGGGTATTAACCGAGATTCTTCTTGATTACTAGATGTTAATCTCGTTGCCATTGCATACGCACCAGAATTATTAAAGCCCATGCGATTCAGGGCTGCTTTGTCTAAAGGTAAACGAAACAAGCGGGGAGGAGGATTACCCGGTTGGGCATGATAAGTCACAGTACCTAATTCTGCAAAGCCAAAGCCAAAACTAGGCCAAATACTAGTACCAACTCCATCTTTATCAAAACCAGCAGCTAAACCTACAGGGTTAAGGAATTTGAGTCCAAACAAATTTTGTTCCAGACTTGTATCATATAAACATATAGACTGTTGCAGTCTATATTTTAACCATCTAGCAGACGGGTTATAGCTTGCTCGTGACAGCCAAATAAAACTACGTAGGGTTTGTTGGTGTAACCACTCTGGATCGGTTTTTACCAGAGTAAATAAAAAAGGACTGATTACTGCTTTATAAATATCCAAACTAGGATAACATCTACCAATTATTACCATTATTATCTGATATCGAATCCAGGATTAAACCAAGTTCTTTTCAGGGCATCTTCAATATATTACTACAACTTATGTCAACGGATAATCAGATGGGGCAGCCAAAAAAACCAATAGGCACCGAACAAAAAATCCAGTCCTTGGGGAAAATTCTTCAGGTACTGAGAGAAGAAAATAATTTTGAAGTTCTTATCACAATGACAATTACTTATCTAAGATAACAGTTTGAGTACCAATTTATCTGGCTTGCTCTTTATGACCAAGTAAGCAAAAAATTATATGGTAACGTAGGAATTACACCAGATGGAGAGACAAGTTTTTTAACAAGATCTGTTTTACTCAATCCCGGTAATTTATTCACCCAAGTGTTTACAGAACTATGTCCTGTAGGTATAACTAATTTACGGGGAGAACTCCGCATCCCTGAATGGCAAGAAGTACCTGCTAAATATAATATCTAGGGGACAATTATCTTACCGATTCGGTATAGAGATAATTATTTAGGTATGGTATTACTGGGTTCACAACAGTGGGGATATTTACTGGCTGGAGACACAGGAGTAAAACTCTTAATAGTGATAGGTGAACTGGGGGTAGTGCTGGAGCAAAATCAAAAGGAAAACAATCTACAAAACAACCGGAATGATTCTACCCAGGAGTTATTACTACAATTAGTAGAGAACTTACGATCCTCCGACCAACTCAATAAAAAGCTAGAAGCCTTAGTAGAAGCAACCCATCAACTTATCTCTCCCACTTGCACAAATATCTACTTGTTTGAAAGGGAAGGACACTATTTTTGTTGTCGCATGGGCAGTCAATTGGTGAATATTATCTAGGGATTGGAGTATTCAGCCTGCTGATGCAGGCATAACAGTGCAAGAGTTAGGCGATGTCTATTATGCCTTAGTGATTAACCAAATAGTCTGGATGAGTGAATCCAGCAGTTCCCTGAAAGCCATGCCCAAGGTAAACTGTTACAACTGTTAGGAGTGCCTTCTTTCCTAGTAGCTCCTATCATCTGGCAAAAAGACTTACTTGGCTTTCTGGCTGTAGAAACCACTGAACCACGAGTTTGGAATCAAGCAGATAAAAATTTTATTCAATGTGTTGCTGGGTTACTCTCCTTAGCTGTTCCCACAGACAAAATAGAAACCACTATCAAGCAAATTCAACAAAGTTACCAACTAACGCTCAAATTTGCCCAAGCAGTATATCAACAGCAAGATTTACAACAAACCTTGCATCCTTTTTCTACAGAACTTTTATAACAACTAGTGGCAACGCGATTTTTGCTGTTAGAGTATGATTCTAATCAAGATATTTATCAGGTGATTTACCAAGGGGTGTTAAATAATCACCGCATTTGGAAATTTACCCCTACCCCTACCCCTCTGTCATAGATAGATTTTAATCTGTTGCAAAATGCCAAACAAGCGATAGAAATTCAGGCCTTAGAACATGATCTACGTTTGTTGAGTTTGCATAAACAGTTATTAGAAAATGGTGTCCGATTATTACAAAATGGTGTGCTATCACTTTTAATTTGGATTTAAATTTGCAACTGTATTGAAGGTTATAAACCTGACGTATTATTGATAATTACTCATAATAGTCATCGTTCTTGGACAACTCCGGAAAAAGAATTATTGTGGGTAATCAGTGAGTATATTGGTGTTATCTTCCGGAATGGACAGCTAAATATTGTCGGTCAAGAACAGCAAAGAATCGGCAGAATTTAAAAAAAAACCCAAACATACTCATTCAATTTGAAACTGACACAACCCAGTCAAATACTCTCAAACAAATAGCCAGTGTTTTGTAATGTCCCCTAGCTATCATCCTCACCTGGAATCAAGGTCAGAATCAGGCAGAAAATATTCACGGTGTAACTACCAGTTATTAATTTACTATTAATGCAGATGTACCGATTTTTATCAACAGAGATGTTCTCATTGAGTTGGCATTAGCACATCAGAGTTATTTGATTTTCCAAGCTTATGATTTGCCACTAGAAACAAGGCAATGGTTAGCTATTCCTGACCGGAGTCGAGTATTTGTAATGGCTTTACATAGTAAGGATGATTCTCAGCCCACAGGTATAGTATTGATGGCAGATTATATGGAGAATAAAAATGGTCAGAACTTCGACTAAGTGCCACAGTAACTCTTATTTCTCAATTAGCTTGGTAGCACAGTCAACAAAAAACCATTCAAAACCTCAAATTCAATACTGAAGAATTATGAGAACTCAACTGGTACAAACATCGTCCTCTAGAAGGAATTCATAGAATGTCAGCGTTGGTACTAGCTCAAGTTCGTGATTTAGGTATTCCCACCAATGAACTAACTCAAATCCGTTATAAGCTCCTCTTGCGGCAATTAAATTACATTGCCAACTCGATTACAGGAGTCATCGAACAAGAGCAGTGGCAATTACATCTTAGTTGGGAAACTATGACAATTTCTGGTTTGTTAAAACGAGCCACTGAAAGAGTAGATATTGTAGTTAAGCAACAACAACTTTGGATAGGTGTTCATGGTTTAGGAAAACCCCTAGGAGAAGTAAAATCACCGAAAAATACTTCATAATCTGGAGAGCTAATCACTTCGCCTAGCCGATCTACATTGGCTACGGCCGGCGACATCGTGAAGATTTAATTAGTTCCTCTAAACGTTCTCCAACAGGAGACAGAGTTGATATTTGGTGTCCTGCCATAGATGAGCGATTACTGGTAATATTAATTACAGATAATTGCATTCTTGATCAACAGCTACTAGCAGAGCTAAATGATAACAGATCCAATGATGTACTTGCTTCGTCATATCTCAATCAACCACCAGGTTTGCACTTACTAATTTGTCGACAATTAATCAAGCAATTAGGAGGAGAATTACAGATATATGAGTTACTAGATAATCAGGTAGTCAGTCGTTTAATATTGCCTTTAGCACCTCATAATTCGGAAGGAAATACTTTAGGTAATACCTTGGGAAAGACTTCTGCCTTAATATTGGGCCAGGAGTAAGCTATGTTTTAAATACTTCATGCCATAATCTAAAATCTAGAATATAAAATCTTTATGGGACCTACTAGTTATAAATCTCACTTGCCTGAAAAAATTTGTCCAGTATGCTAACGCCCCTTCACTTGGCGGAAAAAATGGCAAGATTATTGGGATGCAGTTAAATACTGCTCATGACATTACCGTCCTTGTCATTCTGAAGCTAAATTGTTGACTGAGAAAAAATTGTCAATTGACAATTAATTGACAATTGATAATTGATAGCTGATAACTGTTAAAGCTACACAAAAAAAATAGATGAAGTTACAGGTACAACCTAAGTTAATTATTCATGGTGGGGCTGGTAGTTCTCTCCAAGCTAAGGGAGGACTGGAGACTGTAAGGCGATCACTCCATGTTGTAATAGAGGAAGTCTATTCACTCTTGGTGACAGGTGTAAGCGCTTCCGAGGCTGTAGTTCGGGGTTGTCAAATGTTGGAAGATAACCCCCATTTTAATGCTGGTACTGGTTCTGTTTTACAATCTGATGGTCAAATCCGCATGAGTGCTTCTCTGATGGATGGTACATCAAGGCGATTTAGTGGTGTGATTAATGTTTCACGGGTGAAAAATCCGATTGAAATGGCGCTATTTCTGCAAAACTCACCAGATAGGGTATTGTCTGATTTTGGTTCAGCGGAGTTAGCACGAGAGTTACAAGTTCCCAGTTACAATGCCTTAACTGATTTGCGGCTGAAGGAGTGGATACAAGAACGGGAAGATAATTTTCAAAGGACTATGGCCGGGGTAGTTGCAGAACCGGAAATGGCAGAAAGTTCTAATGGGGGACGGGGTACGATTGGTGTGGTGGCTTTAGATGGTTATGCTAAATTAGCAGCTGGTACTTCCACTGGTGGTAAAGGTTTTGAGCGCATTGGGCGAGTAAGTGATTCTGCGATGCCAGCAGGAAATTATGCTACTAGTTATGCTGGGGTAAGTTGTACTGGCATTGGTGAAGATATTATTGATGAGTGTTTAGCAGCCAAGATAGTCATCCGGGTTAGTGATGGAATGTCTTTGCAAGACGCTATGTTGCGTTCATTCACTGAAGCTAGTAAGAATGAACGGGATTTGGGTGCGATCGCTCTTGATGCCACTGGCGCGATATCCTATGGTAAAACCAGTGAAATATTGCTGGCTGCCTATCACAATGGTGATACCATCGGCGATACCTTGGAATGGAATGATCAGGAATTGATTGGCTATTGTTGAGGAAGATTTTTTTTACGCCTCATCTTGAGACTTGAGACTCTGCAAAAGAAAAACCCCTACATTGGTTAAGTCAGTAGGGGTTTTTCACTATTTTTAACTGTTTTAATCGCCTTTCTTACCTTTATCCCGTGTTAGCAACATATAACCACTAAAGACACTTCTTAACAGCGTTGCTTGTGGGGGTATAGGAGAAAAAACAGGAGTAGAAGTAGCACAGAAACACCTTATTCAAAGACTTCAATTACCTGAACAGGATGCTTTATAAGTACTGGAAGGAATTTTAAACCAACATGAATTATTTAATGTTGGCGAATTTATATCTAATCGAGATATATTAAAGTTGCTCTTGAGTATTTCGCTATTAGTTGGGTATTTCACTATTAGACAGTGATTGGGAAGAAATAGCTGTAGCTGCTGCACATTCAGTACGAGAACAGGTGATTTATCAAGTAAGTAGTAATCAAATTCCTGCATAAAAAGGTGCGTTGCTAGCGCACCCTACAAAACGTCAAATTTCAGCTTTTCTCTTCCAACCTGGTTTCACTACTTGACGACTCCGCGCAATTACTAAAGCATCATTCTCTACATCTTCTGTCACCGTTGAACCTGCGGCTATGTACACATCATTCCCCACAGTAATAGGTGCAACTAAAACACTATTAGAACCGGTTCTGGTGCGATCGCCTATCCTAGTTTTATGTTTCTTCACACCATCATAATTAGCAGTAATTGTTCCCGCACCGATATTTACCTGAGTTCCCGCTTTGGTGTCACCCAGATATGAGAGGTGTGCTACATTAGTGCTATCGCCTAATTCTGTATTTTTCAACTCTACAAAATTACCAATTCTACAATTAGTACCCACTTCAGCATGGCCACGCAAATGAGCATAGGGTCCAATTTTCGTTCCTGCTTCCACAAAACTATCTGTAACTACAGAATATTGAACAGCCACATTTCCACCCAATTGACTATTTTCAATTAAACTCCCAGGGCCAATACGACTACCAGATTGAATCACCGTTTTACCCCGCAAATGGGTTTGAGGTTCAATAATCACATCTGGTTGTAATTCTACCGTTTCATCAATGGTAATACTTACAGGATTAATTAGCGTCACACCTGCCAAAAGCCATTTCTCCTTAATGCGTCTCTGCAAAATATCGTTAGCTGTCGCTAATTGCAATCTATCATTAATTCCCAAAATTTCCTGCTCATCTTCCACATCTACAGCCATCACTTTTCCAACTTGAGTAACAGCATCTGTAAGATAATATTCTTTTTGGGCATTATTAGCTTCTAAATGAGGTAGGAATTTTGCTAAATCTGACCAACGGAAACAGTAAATCCCCGCATTTACACGGTTATCTTCCCTTTGATTAGGAGTACAATCTTTATCCTCAACTATTTTTTGTACAATACCTTCACTGTTACAGAAAACCCTTCCATAACCTTTAGGATTTAATAGATGTGCAGAGAGAATAGTACAGGAATTCTGATTTTCTTGGTGAATGTGTAAAAGATTTTTCAAAGTTTCAGTCTGCAACAAAGGCACATCGCCATTTAAAATCAATAAATCCCCAGTGTAACCTTCTAAATGAGGAAGTAATTGTTGGATAGCGTGACCTGTACCTAATTGTACAGTCTGTTCTACAAACTCCACTTCGGAAATTTTAGTCAAAGCAGTTTTCACTTGTTCAGACTGATATCCAACAATGACTAACCTGCGTGCAGGTGAAAGAGGTTCAACACTTTCAATAACGCGCTCAACTAAGGATTTACCACCCAACGAATGTAAAACTTTAGGTAGATTAGATTTCATTCTTGTCCCTTTTCCTGCTGCGAGAATTGCTACAACAACCATAATTAACTATCAGTAAATTTCAATGATCAATGTTTTTAGTATTTTCAGATTCAGCCTTAAATCATATCAGTGAATCCCATCTTTTTCTCCATAGTGAAGTAGGTTCTAGAGAAGATGCTTGTTGTTCTTCTTGTCGTCGGTTAATTATGACGTCAGTATTATCATTTAACTCAGGATCACGGTAAGGAATAGCAGCACGAGTTTGTAAATGTTCTGTTTCGGTTAGTGAAAGAGGATAAATCTCCGTGATGTTTTTTTCCCCATCTTGCGGATATACGGCTATTGTACCAGGAGTACGTCTTCCCACTGGAGTGGTAGAACCTATTATCAACCCAGCAGATAAAAGTGCAGTGCGTACAGCAGCAGCACAGGAATAAGTAGCTAATAAAGCGTCTTGATGTAAACAGAAGACTACTTGTCGTATAAATTCCATAGTCCATAATTGTGGACATTGCGGAGGTGAAAATGGGTCTAGAAAAATAGCATCCGCTTGAAAACCAGATTTGCGTACTTCCTGAATAGATTTTCTAGCATCACCTATTAATAACTTAGCTTGTAAGCGATTTGTTTGCAAATAGTGTTTAAACGCTAGTTCGGTCAAAATTTTCCTATACTGGTCATCCCAATCATGAAATATATTTTGGTTAATCGCTGCTTTGGGAACTTCTGGATTTAGTTCTAAACCAATGATTTCCACAATACAAGCAGAATTTTCCTGCCAAATTACCTCTAAGGCTGCGGCTGTGTTGTATCCTAGACCATAACAAACATCTAAAATTCTGACTATTCCCTTCTTGGCTACTGTCTGCACTTGAGTGGGAAGTGCAAATTTTAGATAACTCTCTTGTTTTGCTCCATAATGACTGTGAAAAGCTTGGTTAAAGTCTTGAGAAAAGAAGGTCAATGAACCATCTTGTGTTTGTTGGGGTGTAAAATTATCTGTATCTAACATTTTTCCTATTAAAAATACACTAGTGAGTAATAATCAATTTGTTGTCTCTTCTGAATGGCTATTTGCAAATCTTAATGATTCCCAAGTTGTGATTGTTGATTGTCGTTTTTCTTTGGCTGATTCACAATTAGGACAAAAGCAATATCAAGCAAGTCATATTTCTCGATCTTACCATTTAGATTTAAATCAAGATTTATCTAGTCCTGTGGGAGAAAATGGGGGAAGACACCCTTTACCTGATATTAATAATTTAGCTAAAAAATTAGCAAATATCGGTATCAATTCACAAAAAACTTTGGTAGTTGCCTATGATGATTCACGCTTTGCTTTTGCATCTCGTTTGTGGTGGTTATTGCGCTATTTAGGACATGACCATGTAGCTGTTTTAGATGGTGGTTTTTGTGGTTGGCAAAAAGCTGGTTATCCTGTTTCTGAAGTGATTTCAGTACCGAAGAGGGGAACTTTTACACCTCGTTTAAGAACTGAGAAAGTCGTAGATTATACTTATGTTAGAAATTCTAAAGATAGTCCAAATATAGTTTTAGTAGATTCTAGGGAGTCTGATCGCTATCGTGGAGAACGAGAACCTATTGATAAGATTGCTGGACATATTCCCGGTGCTCTAAACTATCCCTGGCAAGAAGTTACTGATGCTTCCGGTTTCTTACTTCCCCAGTTAGAACATCGTCAAAGATGGGAACAGCTAGAAGCAAATAAAGAAATTTTAGTTTACTGTGGTTCTGGTGTTACAGCTTGTGTAAATTTACTTTCTTTAGAAATGGCTGGCATTTCCACCGGTAAGCTTTATTCTGGTAGTTGGAGTGATTGGATTAGTCATTAGCCATAGAGAATTAGGGAGAAATAAGTTAAAAATTAAATAAATTCCTGAACTCCTTCTTCTGATACCTTAATTCTGACAAATTAAAACCCAGAATTTCCGCATAAATTATACCAGGAAGATTTCCTGAAACTTCTTCATGAAGACCAGTCGATTCCATCTCACGTAATTCTCCGTAAATGAGTTCATCACAGGAGTTGTCCCCATACTCAACTAACAATTGCTCAAATGTGATGACTTTCGTAGGGCTGTATATAATTAAGTTCATATTGTTACAGGAGGTGGTCTTATTTTAACGAAGCTTTCAAAGAATTTCCTGTTTATTGAGCTGATTAAAATCTACCTATTTCAAGTCCGAAATTAACACTGAAAAACCATCCTGAAAAATCAATATTCGGAGTGGTAGAACCACCAAAATTTAAACCCCCCTGCAAATATATATTACTTGTGTCAGAAGCACGATAATTTAAATATCCAAATGCAAAGTCTTACAAGTTCAACTTATAGTTAATATCCACCTGGAGAGGATTGTATAAATTAGTGTCAGTCCAGAAAAGTTAAACTATCCTGGATTTTCTCATAATTTGTCGAAAAAATATTATTTGTCTGGAAATAAACCATATAACCCCGCAAATAGCCTATCAGTTGAAACTGATATGCTGCTTTTTATTGTGATGGAATTAGTATCTCTTATGGTGGTCTTGGTCGTACTTGTAACCTCAATTCTTGTTCTTGACTTAATTCTTCAGCAGACTGTTCTACTTCTCCTTGTTGTTGAAGAATCTGGATCTGTGTCTCTTCATTACCATCCATTGATTGTGGTGATTGTGGATTCAAAAGAGCTTCTGCTGATTAAGAAGATAACCTAGCAAGACGATCAGTCACAAATTCTAATTGCACTATATAAGATTGCTGTTTAATATTTGCTGATTCTATATTTGAAGGCGTTTCTAAGTACATTACGGATCAATGACTAGGTTGCTGATTTGATCTGCCAAAGCAGCGTATGTTATACTTAATACTAAGTCGAGTTGAGGATTCTTTGTTTCTAATTGGGCAGTCCAGGCTCTGTCGATACTAGTGCAACACCATTGTCCACCACTAAAAGTCAACAAAATTGCCAAAAAAAAATTTTCTCCTATTTTAGGTTGTATCTTGTATGGTGTTTATTGCATTTGACAAACTTCAATATTGGTGAATGGGAACTACTTTTTCCTACATCACCTTGCTCAAAGGTTAGGGATACAGTCAGACTCTGTAGCCGTTATCCTGTAAAATTTTGTATATCTAAGTGTGATAGTGCAATAACTAAAGTGCTGTAAATAAGCATTCATTAGATAATTGAAATTAATGAATCTTGAATTTGTCATTAACCTCAATTTATACATCAACGGACAGTGTATCCTTTAGCTATTAAGTCCTTTATTCATTTACATAGATTTAACAAAAAAATAAATAACTTAATTAAAAGTGTTTGACTAAATAAGCTTGATATAAATTTAATTAGTATAGATAAATCTATTACCTCAAAGTAAACCAGTTTATAAACAGTTGAATTTAGAGAGGTTCCTAATTATTTTGACTAAATTTCTACCACTATTAGTGCTAGGATTATGTATATTTACAGTCCTATCACGAGCAAATCCAGGAAATGCAATAATTTCTCTCACACAAGCGGAGATTCACCAAATCCGTAATATACTGGAGCTGATTCCCAGCAATAAATCTCAGAGCCAACCTGCACAGCAACTAGATACTATTACTCGTGGAGATGGTGTATCTACTAGTCGAGCTCCCCTAGCGGATTTATGCTTTAATGATGTTTCTGTAGCACGGATTGGTGAATAAGCAGTGTTTAAATTTTTACCCGAAACAATAGATTATACACTCTATAACGGAACAGTTTTGCCATTCATTCCACCAGGTATGCCTCAAACACGGATTAATACACCAAGTGTCGCTGCTGCTATTTGCGGTTGGGCATTATTTGTTCGGTATAATCGAGAATCAGAGACTACTGTTATTAGTGCGCCGACAAATAGTGGTATTCAAGTAGTTAACAAGGAAGCTTCCCAAAGTTCGGTTGTGCAGGCAGGACAATTAATGCTTGTAGTTAAAGGCGAATTTAAAGGTTTATATGATTTTGATTTGAGAGATTTTTATGAAAAAAGTAATTTGGCGCGTGGCTTTGATTTGATTAAGCAAAATTCTTCTCCCTTACCAGATCTAGAATTAGCGAGTTTTCGAGCTGAAACAGCCGCAGTGGTAGCTGCACAAAAACCTATCCTGGGTTAGGTTGTAATTAACAACCCATCTTTTTGAGAGAGGAATTCTAACGCCCGTGGTTCTAACAAGAACTCTAACAACAACTTTGGCAACCGCTCTAACAATAATTCTAACAACAACTCCAATAATAGAGATTTTGTGCGAGAACAAAAACCTATCAATCGTCCTTTAAGAGACAATTTAGGAAGAGGCTCTAATGTGGGTAATCCTCATGGACCATTGGATCTGTTTATCAGAAACGGATACATCATCCGCCAAAATAGATAAAATAATAATCCTGGTCAAGCTCTTGGTAACCAGACCCGTGGCAAGCAAGGCCGTGCCAATCGAGGCGGTGGCAATAGCACCAATAAATGAAGCTAATTACAGATAGTGTATACATCTATCTTTACGGTTTTGCATTGAGTCCTCAATTTACAAAGGCGAAGGATTTGTGCGATCACTTTACCCAAATTCAGATCAATCTGAAAATTGCCGATTTAAATCGTGGTGATTTTTCTAATATGATAATTACGCGTCATATCAATCAAGTAACCGCTGAATCTCTTGATCATTATGCACCTGTAACTCTGATTGGTTCTAGTTTGGGTGGTTTAATATCTGCTCATTTGGTACAGCAAAACCCACAAGTGCAAAGCCTAGTTTTGCACTTGTGGGTTTTTATCTCAATTGGTTGCCCAAGTTGGGATCAGAAAAAACCCAAAGTTCCTAGTAAGAACAATATCTATATGGTGTATCAGTATGCGGAAGGATGAGAATTACCTTTAAGTTATAATTTCCTCACACATGCCGCCAATAACAGGAATCCTTGTTATAATATCCTCTTCTGACCTTGATTCTGCACGGTCAGCAAGATGAAGTGATCCCTGTTCAAGCTAGTCGCGAATTTGTGCGATCAGCTCTTCAGGTAGAATTGATAGAATTTGATAGTGATCAGTATTTGGGAAATGTTAGAGCCCAGATTTGGTAATTTGTTCACTCATTTTGCCAACTGGGGAATGGTGATTAGGTGACAAATGATAATTTATAACTGACAAATTATGCTTCCATTTATTCGTTCTGATTTAGCTAAATTTACTGCTTATAAACCTCACCGTAGTAGTAATTCGGCAGAACAAGTTGGTATACAATTTGATCGGCTGGATACGAATGAAAGTCCTTATGATTTGCCACCAGAAATAAAGGAAAAGTTAGCGTGGACTTTTCGAGAGATTATCCAAAGCAATCGTTATCCTGATGGTGGATATGAAACACTAAAAGAAGCGATAGCTCAATATGTCAATGAGTCGGCTAATCATTCATCCTGTGCTGTCACTACGGCTAATATTTCCGTTGGCAATGGTTCAGATGAACTGATTCGTTCTTTATTAATCGCCACTTGTTTGCGGGGAGAAGGTTCTGTTTTAGTCGCCAATCCCACTTTTTCCATGTACGCAATTTTGGCGCAAACTTTGGGTATTCCTGTCGTAAGTGTGGGTAGAGATGAAAGCAATTTTGAAATAGATTTAAAAGCCGCAGAATCTGCTCTGGAAGAAACTCAAAATCCTCCCATTCGTGTGGTTTTCATTGTCCACCCCAACTCCCCAACGGCTAATTGCTTAACTGCTCAAGAATTGACATGGTTGAAAAGTCTACCAGAAGAGATTTTGGTAGTTATTGATGAAGCTTACTTTGAATTTAGTCAAACTACCTTAGTTGGCGAATTAGCACAACATCCAAACTGGGTCGTGTTGCGAACTTTTTCTAAAGCTTTTCGGTTAGCAGCCATGCGAGTAGGTTATTGTGTCGGTCATCCTGATGCGATCTCCATCTTAGAAAAAGTCCGTCTCCCTTACAATTTACCACGTTTCTCAATTACTGCTGCTTTAATTGCTTTACAAAATCACCAACTTTTGCTTAGTTCTATTCCGGAAACTCTGAGTGAAAGAAGTCAACTTATTGCTGCTTTATCCCCACATCCAGCCTTGGAAATTACAGCCAGTGACACTAATTTTATTTACCTGCGTCTCAAACCAAATGGTTTGCAATCTACAGAAGTTGCTTTAAAAAGCCTCAACCAAACACTCAAAAATGAAGGTACTCTGATCAGAGTACTTCCTGGGGGATTGCGAATTACTATAGGTACACCGACAGAAAATACTCGTACCCTAAAGCGATTGCAAATTGCCTTAGCAAACTTGGAATATTAACTATTCATCAAAAGCATCATCTAAATCACTGCCAAAATGTCGCACCATTGACACAGTTTGTGGCAGCACACCCACCAACATAGCAAAGGCCACATCTGGTAGTTCCGCAACAACTTCTGCAGGAAAATACTGTTCAAATTGATCGAGAATTTTCTGTACTCTCTGATTAGAGACAGGATTTTCTGTGATTTGTTTAATCAAGCGAATCCATTGTCTTCTGATTAGATAAGCCTTTTGACGATCATCATGAGCTTCAGGAGTTAATAAGGATAGATTACCTATAGATATTACACATTGACAATCACTATCATAATCTCCACCTACCATCGCTCCTGGCCCGGCAAACTCTGCATGATAGCGTTTAAACAGTATTAACCCATTCCGCTTGCGACTATTCACGATGAAAACTTCTCTAGTATGCAGCGACGTAAGAATATCTGGTCTTTGCGATCGCTTAGTTCCATCTCGCATGGCAAGATTGTCCAAGAAACCAGTTTCAGGGCAATAATAAGTTGATACCATAGCAGCCTGATAGCGTTGGCGTTGTTCGCTATCCATGTTTTTTCAAACTTTTGACTAGAGTGGTAAGACTATGCACTTCAATATATTAACAAACTAGCTGTTTAATTCAATCAAAGCTGTGATGTTGATAGTATATTCAAAAATCGGGGAAAAACCCTAACTAAATTTATGACTAGATAAATAAATTTTGGTCCAATACAATTGGTGATCATATTCTATGGGATTTGCTCATATTTGTCTCCAACAAATCCGGATCTTTTTTAAAGTTTTCATAAAGATAAAATCTGCAATAAAAAGTTAATATGAGGAACACGATCATTGTCAATCCATCGACAGTAATCACATATCAAACCTCAGCAAAGGTGAAAAAATACTAATCGGATAGGAATTTAGACTCGGATAGAACTTGGACAAATGACTATGTGTTTAATCCATTACTTAAACTTATTTTTACACCAAAGCAGGAATAAACCAACCATTCTAAATCTCTAAAAAACTGATGCTATAGCTATTATTCATTTTTAATGCCGCCTGGTGGTAACATTAGTTATCTCAAACGTTTATGCAGAAAAATCTGCCGTGAAGGATTAAAGAAAAATGTGTTCCAATCAGATTCAATTTTATCCACTCGATATCCAAGTTTAAAATATAGTTTTCTGGCGTGATGGTTATTTTCCAAGACATGGAGATATAAGTCATGAAATCCCCAATCTTGGCAAACTTGTTCACAACTAGTAAGTAAACTGGAAGCCAATCCATATCTACGATATTTTGGATCAACAGCTAAATTGGATAAATAAGGAAAACTCCGGTGAAAATTTGCCCACGAATTGGTGAAACGTAAACTCAGTTCAACTGTTCCTAATACTTTATTAGTTCCACTAATACTCTTATCAATAGCCACCAGACAAACCTGATGAGGTATCCTTGAAGCTAGACGATGCCTTAAATCTTCATAGATACCCAGACGGAATAAAGGGAACGCCCACCCCCATAACCCTTTTCGGGAATGAAAGCTTTCAGCAATTACTTCGGCAATACTATACAAATCAGCACATGTAGCTAAACGGATTTGGATTTGTCCAGCATCAGGAATGCTCGCATCTGTAACAGAGTGTTGGTAGTTAGGATGAAGAAACCAGAATTTCAAAGCTAGTTAGTTATAGGTTGAATTTGATTTAAAAGATAATTTTCTTCAGTATACTTTTTTCATCAGTGTCGAAGGCATCAGCGATGATTTGGCACTGTTGGGACAAAGGTTACTACTTTTACGTTACATGTTTTTTATTTCCCATGCTTAAGCTGCCGTGTACACACAAGTCCTAGCTGTTTTCGTCTCAGCCTATTTCGCCGCCCTAAATCCGCCAATGATGGGGGAATTTGAAAATTCTTGTCGTCCCACAATTGCGAGTTACGGGGCGGTTTAGTGAGAGGTTGGCTAAATTTGCTCACTTGTGTGTACACAGTAGGTGCTTAAGAGGGATAAGTTATACGACTATGAAGATAAACAACCAGTTGACGGTGAGGTAGCTGGCATGAATACTAACAGTGTAGTAGAAATATCAAATACTTGTCCAATAACGATGATGCTCAAATCAGGTGTTACAATATTCAAAATTGTGGTATAATAATAGCTTACTTATACTAGTCATATATGATGCGTATTGGTACAAGAATCTCTAGCCCTACTCAATCTTCCATTCTTGATTTTCCTGACACTACGACCTGTCTGAGTATTAGTTTTAATGGCTAAGTTTGAAACAGCTACTTGTTTAATAGTATACTTTAACTGGAAATGTGACTCTTATATGTCTTATTCATAACTCCACCATAATCAAGTTAAATAAAATTAACATGGAAGTGTTAGTACAACCGCTGGGATGGGAAAACTGAATATATAGGTTCTTGGTGCTGTTTTATGAAAATGAGTGGGCATTATGTAGTCTCAAAAGGTTATAAAAGGAGGTGGCAAAGAATTTATTCACTCAAATTCAGAAAATACTTGGATTTCAGATCGACTACACCTAACATACATCCAAAATTCGTAGTGACTAAGTACTCTTATAGTAGCCCTTTCAACGCGAACAAATAAACTACGGATTTAAGGGCTGAAATCAACTGCCTGTCTAAAGTAGCAAATTAGGGCTTGAGGCTATCGATGTCATTAAGGGCGATTGCAACATCAAATAAAGTCAAAAATTATGTCTTGAATTGAGAATTTTATTGAAGACAACGTCTTAATGACGATAGGACAAGAATGAAGAGAGAACCGGAAAAATAGTACAAATGACCGTATTAAAAGGGCTGGCACTCTTATACATAGCAGTCATCTGTTCCAAGAACTATTGGTCGAAATGGTCGAACCTTACCTGATTCAGAAAAATATTTACCTGATCAGATTATTCTTTACCCAACTGCCATTGCAGTAGGAAAGCGGTACATGATATCACAAGCAAACAGTAAGCCGAAAATTTTGGTCGTCGATGATGAACCAGACAACTTAGACTTGCTTTACCGCAGCTTCTATCGCGAGTATCAAGTACTGAGGGCTAACTCTGGTCCTGCGGCGCTCGAATTGTTGGCACAAGAGGGAGACATAGCCGTTATCATCTCAGATCAGCGGATGCCAATGATGAGCGGTACAGAATTTTTAAGTCTCACAGCAACTCAGTACCCGGACATTATCCGTATTATTTTAACCGGCTACACTGATGTAGAAGATTTGGTGGAAGCTATTAACTCTGGCAAAGTATTTAAATATGTTACTAAACCTTGGGAAGCTGAAGAACTTAAAGCTGTAGTAAGACAGGCTTTGGATACACATAATGTTCTTAAAGCTAGAACCCGTGAACTCACTCGCACACTCCGTCGAGAATCCCTGCTGAATGCTGTTACTAATACTATTCGTAGTGCCTTAGACTATCGGCAGATATTACAAACCATCGTCGATACAGTTGGGCATATGTTGGAGGTAGATGTTTGCCTGTTGCGTCCCTTCCAAGATGACCAATTGGCAGATGAAGGATTTATTTACCAAAAACCTACTTCAGATTCTGATCAAAAACAAAATATATCCAGTTATAGTGATCCTCAAACGTCTAAATCTGATGAGAAGCCTCTATCTGACAATCTCGAATGTATCATTCCTGTACCTCTTTTAGCTCAGACAGTGTGGGAAGCTAGTCAAGTAGAAGTGATTTATGATGTGACTGGTGATCATCGTATCCAAGATGATGCTGAACGCGCTGCGGCTTTTAGTGCTGCTAATATTTGTTCTACCTTGGTAGTGCCGCTGATTTGTCAACAAGAACTCAGTGCAGTGTTAGCCCTACATCAGTGTCACCAAGGGCGTTGGTGGGAAGAAGAAGAGGTTCAGTTAGTATCTTTGGTAGCGGATCAGGCTGCCTTAGCTTTGTCTCAGGCGTATGCCTATGAACAAGTAGAAGCTTTAGCAAATAGAGAGGCTTTAATTAACACAATCACAAGAGAGATTCGTTCTAGTTTAGACCCACAAGATATATTTGCAGCCATCACCCAAAGGTTAGGACAAGCTTTGCAAGTGGATGGCTGTGTTTTGTCTTTATGGACTCAGGAAGATGAATTTGTCGAATGTGTAGGCTTGTATGACAGTTCTAAAAATTTAGATAATTTTGATGATAGTCGCCTTATTAAGAATAATCGCTCCTTAAATCAACACTTATCTCGGTCTAAATCGCCAATTCAGAGGAATCCCATTCTACAGGAAATATTAAAAACACAAGAGCCTGTCGTTATTACTGATATTAATCACTCTTCTTCAGATGTTCAGGCATTTGATCTACCATTGAAAATGCGCCCGCGATCACTCATGGTTGTTCCCCTGTTGATTGATGGCAAATGTATTGGTAGTATTACTTTGCGAGAAGGTAGTAAAATCCGTAGGTGGCTGCCATCAGATATTGAATTAGCCAAATCAGTAGCTGCCCAAGCAGCGATCGCAGTTCAACAATCACGCCTCTATCAAAAAACTCGTGAACAAGCTGAACGCTTAATAGAACTAGACAGACAAAAAACCGAATTTTTCCAAAATATCTCCCATGAATTCCGGACTCCTATCACTTTGATTCAAGGTCCCTTAGAATCAGTAGTCGCAATAGGAGAAGGCTTATCCCATAGCCAAAGTGAGATCGCCCTTCGTAATTCCCGCCGTCTTTTGCGATTAGTAAATCAACTACTCGATTTACAACGCCTAGATGCAGGCAGAATGCAGCCTAATTTCCGTCCTTGTGATATGCTCGAATTTGTCAGCCAAATAGTTGAATCATTTCGTCTCTACTGCGAGAAAAAAGGGCTGGAAGTTGTCACCTATTTACTGGAATGTCCCATAGTCTACCTAGACATGGAAAAGTTTGACAAAGTGCTTTACAACCTCTTGTCAAACGCCATGAAATTTACTCCCGATGGAGGAAAAATCAGCGTTAAACTTTTCAATGACGGGAATAGCTGTATATTGCAAATCCAAGATACAGGAATTGGTATTCTTCCTGAACAAATTCCCCACCTATTTGAGCGATTTCGTCAAGCAGAAGGCTCAGAAAACCGTACCTATGAAGGTAGTGGCTTGGGTTTATCCCTAGTTAAAGAATTAGTAGAGCTACACGGTGGCGAAGTATCGGTACAATCAGTTTATGGAAAAGGTACTCAGTTTACCTTACGGTTGCTTACAGGCGCAGATCACTTACCTCAAAAACAGGTACTAGAAACACCCAGTGAACTGAATATAAGTCGTGCAACTGTGGAATTAGCCGGTTTAGAACAGTTGGAATCAACATTAGACAACACAGAATTTATTACCAGAAAATTATCCAGTAATTTACAACCCACAGACTCTAATAGTAAAGTTAATCCTACCCCAATCATCGGGCAATCAGTCCTAGTAGTGGATGATAACCCAGATATGCGTTTTTACGTAGGCGAAATTCTCCGTCACAGCGGCTATCAGATAATTACCGCTCGCAACGGATACGAAGGCTATAATATAGCACGAAATATTTGTCCTGATTTAATCATAACTGACTTAATGATGCCCTTAGTGACGGGAATAGAAATGATTCAAATGATCCGTAGCCAAGATCAAATACGAGGTATACCTATTATTTTACTGACTGCAAAAGTTGATGAAGAGACTCGTATTGAAGGAGCAGAACATGGTGCTGATGCTTATTTAGTTAAACCATTTAATGATCGGGAACTTCTTGCAGAGGCGAGGAATCTCTTAGCCCTGAAGGAAAATGAAAAACGAGTCTTGGAATTAAACACCTACCTAACAGAATCGGTACTCAAACGCTTTTTGCCATCAGCACTGGTAAAGAAAGCTGCATCTGGTAGTTTGTCACTAGATTTACGGCCAGAACCCCGCTTAGTTACAGTTTTGTTTAGTGACATTGTTGGGTTTACCCAGCTGTCCAATACTCTCAGATCCCGAAAAGTCGCAGAAGTACTAAATGAATATTTAGAAACCATGACCAAAGTTATTTTTAACAATGGGGGTACTGTCGATAAATTTATGGGAGATGCTATCTTAGCCTTGTATGGAGCGCCAGAAGAACTAACTCCGAATGAACAAGTACGTCGTGCTATAAATAGTGCCAGAGGAATGCAACACGCACTAATTCATTTAAATAAGCGTTGGCTAGAACAAGGCATATTTGAGACTGATGGGCGCCAAGGTGTGCAGTTCCGCTGTGGGATCCATCAAGGTACAGCAGTTGTGGGGATGTTTGGCAGCGATGAACGTGCTGACTATACAGCTATTGGCCCTAGTGTGAATATTGCAGCTAGGTTGCAAGCTGCCGCCGTACCTGGTAATATCCTGGTTTCTGCGGCAGTGGCAGATTATTTGCAGGAAGAAGAAATTACTAAAGGTAGTCCCTTAGAACTTAAAGGAATAGATGAAACAGTTCTCACATTTGTAGTCACACCAGAACCAATTACATAGCTAATAACTAAAATTCATACTGGAGAATCATAAACAGTTAGCTTAATGAAATTGCTAAGTGATATCAAGTCTTAAATTTAAGAATGAGACCCTCAGTGACAGATAAATCTCTATTTGCCGTACCAAGCTGGAAGAGACATAGTGATCCACCTTTTTTATGGATTACTGTATTTATAAGTTCAATTTCTCTACATTTATTACTATTTTGGTTTTTACGCTCATCTGATGAATTTAAACCTTGGATTCCCCATTCTCATCAAGCCGAGATTGCTGTTGATTTGATAGATATTTCACCTCAAGTAAAATCACAAAAACAATCAACAGCTACAACAACTGTTACACGAAAACTTTTCTCTTCAACTCAAAAGCCTGTAATAGCATCTTTACCAAACACTGCACCAACAACTACTGAAAAACCAGAATATGACGTTATTAATTCTGAGGTTAATGATCAACCTGTAAACTCTACACCGACAGCGGTAGAAACTCGTACACCATCAGAAACATCTACACCAACGGAAACTCTTACACCGATGGAAACACAAATTCCATTAGGTGAACTTTCCTGGAATCGTCGTCAAGAAGTGAGGTTAGGAAAGCGAACTACTATATTACCAGATGGTTGGTCCCCAGATTCTTCAACTCCAGAAGAATCACTAGCTCCAACTCCAGAAGACTCTCCAACTTCAAAAGCAGGGGGTGTATTAGCTAGTGTTGACCCTATACTGAAGGATGAAGTAAATCAATTAATACAAGAGAAGAAGTTAAGAGTTGATGGTTTACCTGATGTTCTGGCAGACTACCAAGGTAGTCGCAGCAAAGAATTAGAAATTAGTTTTCTCTCCAGCAATTCTAGTCTGAAAGAAGCAAATATACTTGCTAGTTTAGTGATTGATAAAAATGGCGACTTTCAACAAGCAATGGTTATTAATATCGAACCGAGAATACTAAGCATTGAAATCAGCATATATGAACAAGTACTGAATGAAATTTTTAAGCAAGAGAGTTTTGTAGGTGCTTATAATAAGGATGGTTCAAGACCAGAATTCAGTAGTTTATATTTGCGGATTAGAATTGAGCCCATAAATTCTTAATAAAGGCTTGTAATTTCGGGAAGGCTATGCTATATTTAATTATGTATAAGTTTGCGGGTGTAGTTTAGTGGTAAAACTTTAGCCTTCCAAGCTAATAATGCGGGTTCGATTCCCGCCACCCGCTTATAGATAAAAGCCAATCTCGACCCTGATAAAGAAAAACTACCGTTTTCATCTTAAGATAGAGTTTATTTGCACTTATTCTGAGATAGAATATACACAATTTATCTGGTCAAGAAATATAGAAACTATCCAACTAGAACCGTATCACCCTATCCAAAAAGTACTGTCTCTTCTTCTAGTTCTTTGATTTTCACAAAGACGACAAACATAAGATTATTTTCTTGTAAATTGAGTTTTCTAACCTTGTAACCATTTAGAAGTCATTGCCAAAGCAATCAATAAAATAAGGGATACAATTCTATATGCAGAAGGTTGAGAAAGTTCTAAGTTAGAATCCCCAATTTTAGAGTATTTAAACATAGCTTCAATTCCAAAACGTTGACGATATATTTTGACTGCTGTTGATATATCTGGCACATTTTTTTATAAATACCAAGGTTCTGGTTCTTGCTTACGGTGTTATTTGCGTTTCCAATAAACCGCTAAATTGCAACAATTACAACGACCAAAACCTTTATTTTGTCTGAGATTGACGTTTTGATAAAATCTGCGACATCCTAGATAAATTGGAATTGTACTTAGGGGCTGAAATTTTGTCTTTTTTCGCGAGATGTTGTGTCCTTTCTTGTCTGAATAAGAAGTTAAAACCCTGACAGTCTAACCAATTGGCTAATTCAATACAGTGGAATTCCCCATCCCCAATGATAACTAATTGATAATGTTTCAATAACCGAATTAGCGGGCGTAATACTCATTGTCATTCTTGCAGGTTACTGCAACCTTCCTTATCAAGAAGACACCCATATATTAGCAATGCTCCTTTTTGATCAATCACACTTGCTATCAAAATATTATTGTCTTTCTACCAGGTTCTATCTAGGACAATAATCAATTGTGACTGCGGTTTAAATGAGTGTGCTAATACTTATGCAATGCTTGGAAAGCATAACACCACTAAACTCAACTTATTTGAGTTTAAAAATCTTTGTAGATGACGACGATGGCTTTTGTCTTGTATTGGTAACGGTAGGTTGGCAGCTGATCTTTCTATTCTTACTTTTTTCTGAGTTTGAAGTTGCCATACCAACATTTTTAGGGTGATTAATTGGTAAAGATTCAGGTATTTTTTTAGGATTTATTGATAAGATCAAGGTGGCATTTATTTTTGTGGTCTTGTTATTTTGACAAGACCATTCTTCTTGACCATCCAACTGCCCCTCATAGACAGCTATCTAAATAACTGCATACTCTTGTCAATAAGAACAGTTTTTTTGAGAGGGTCTGTTGCTTGAAACCCTCTAGGGATAATACTTTGACTGTTATTGTCACCCCCATCAAATCTTTATGTTTACCCAAATCTACCGCTGATGTAAGCTTTTGTATCTTCTTGTTGTGGATTATTAAAAATCAATTCTGTCGGTGCATATTCTACTAAATATCCTGTACGTCCACCTTTTTCTGAGGTTTTGACGTTAAAAAATGCTGTTTTATCAGAAACCCGTGCTGCTTGTTGCATATTGTGGGTAACGATAACAATCGTGTATTGTTCTTTGAGTTCGTGAATTAGTTCTTCAACCCGCAAAGTGGAAATAGGATCAAGCGCAGAACATGGTTCATCCATGAGTATAACTTCTGGTTGAACTGCGATCGCCCTGGCAATACATAACCGTTGTTGTTGTCCACCGGATAGGGATAAACCACTTTGGTTTAGTTTATCTTTCACTTCATCCCACAAAGCCGCTTGTCGCAAACTCCTTTCTACTAATTCGTCCATGTTGCCTTTATAGCCATTAATTCTGACTCCAAAAGCGATATTTTCCTTAATTGATTTCGGAAAGGGGTTTGGTCTTTGAAAGACCATACCAATCCGACGACGTACTTCTACTGGATCAATATGTGGTGCATACAAATTATGATCGCCAAAATAAACCTTCCCTTCAGTACGAAATGTTTCAATCAAGTCATTAAGACGATTATAGCACCGCAGTAATGTACTTTTACCACAACCAGACGGTCCAATAAAAGCTGTAACCTGATTTTTGGGGATATCTAGCCAAATATTTTGTACAGCTAAAAAGTTACCGTAGTAGATGTTGAGGTTTTCTGTACGTAAAACCACTTGTCTCCTATTCATTGTACTAGCGTTAATAGCCATAAATAGTTTAGGGATAAATTCTAAAGATGATTGATGTATTCTGTTGATCGAATATTGTTAAGCTTTTTGCCTGGTTGCCCAACGAGCGATGATACTTGTAATTAGAACCATCAAAACTAAAATTAAAGAAGCAGCCCAAGCTAACGACTGCCAATTTTTAAATGGTGAAATTGCAAAGTTGTAAACTAAAACAGCGAGAGAAGCCGTAGGTTTGAGTAAACCATTAGGCCAAAAAGAGGAGAAAAGCGCCGTAAATAGTAAAGGTGCAGTTTCTCCAGATGCTCTGGCGATCGCTAAAGTAGAACCAGTTACAATTCCAGGTAAGGCAGCTGGTAAAACTACCTGTGTAACGGTTTGCAATTTAGTAGCCCCTAACCCCACCGAAGCTTGTCGTAAATCTTGCGAAACCAACTGTAAAGCTTCGTCTGTGGTTCTTACAATAGTAGGTAACATCAAAATCGCCAAGGCAAACCCACCACCTAAAGCTGAGTAAGATCCTAACTTCAGCTTTACTAATGTCAAAACCACAATCCCGTAGGCAAATACACCAGCAATAATTGAGGGAACTCCACTCAGGATGTTAGTAGCAAAGCGTACCCAACTAGCGATTGTACCAGAGCTAAACTCTGTCAAATATATAGCTGTCAATACTCCAGTAGGGATACTGATCAAAGCACCAATACCAACCATGAGTAATGTTCCTAAAATAGCATTACCAAAGCCTCCACCCTCTCGGAAAGGTGCTGGAGGTAGTTGGGTAAATACATCTAGACTGAGACTGCTAAACCCTTTAAACAATACATAAGAAAGGACAGCTAAAAAAGGAACTAGCGCCAATACTCCACAGAAAAATGCTAAGATGTTCATTACCGTGTTAAACAAAGTTCGGGGAGAATAAGGGGAGCGAGTTAAGTTGCTTTGGAGAAAATGAGAAGTCATCCGATTTTGGATTTTGGATTTTAAATTTTGGATTTACCCCACGGATAAATCTGAGGCTCGAGAATTTTTGACTTCGTTGGTAAGCCCTAATCAAATGATCTCGGCTTGATTCTACGGTTTAATTCGTGAGTTCGTAACATTAAGGAATTACTAGTCATAATTCAACCTAATGTGGCAGTTAGTAGTCAGCTTTTGTTTACCCTTATATATAGATAGGGATTTGAGAATTTGAGCTTTTCTTAATTATCTAACTGCCCTAACTACAAACGCCTCACCTGAAGAATGATAAACTCAGCTAGAATATTGACTACTAGTGTCAAGATAAACAGCACTAAAGCGGCATACATTAAAGCTGCTACTTGCAAACCAGTAGCCTCAGAAAATTGATTAGCTAATAGTGAAGAAATAGTATTTGAGGGAGCTAATAAGGAAAGACTAATGCTGTTAGAATTACCAATTAACATGGTGACAGCCATAGTTTCACCCATTGCTCGGCCAAGTGCTAACATGACGGCGCTGACAATACCAGAAAAAGCAGCAGGAATCAGAACTTGAAAAATTGTTTCCCAACGGGTTGCTCCCAGTGCCACAGATGCTTGTCGTAAACAAGGGGGAAGGGAGATTAAAGCATCGCGGGATATGGCAGTAATAATTGGCAAAGTCATAATTGCTAATATCACTCCTGCGGGTAAAATTCCGGGACCTGTCGGTGCAGAACTAAAAAGTGGTATCCAGCCCAGATAACTATGTAGCCATTTTCCCAAATTATTTAAGATCGGGATTAAAACAAAAATTCCCCATACACCATAGATAACACTGGGAATAGCGGCTAATAGTTCTACCCAAAAGACCAATACCAAACGCACCTGAGAGGGGAGAAAATTCTCACTTAATAAAATAGCTGTACCAAGGCCTATAGGCACAGCTAATAACAATCCAATAAAGGAACTGATTATAGTTCCATATACTGCTGGCAATACTCCATATTCATCGTTAACTGGATTCCAACTGCTTTTAAATAAAAAGCTCACACCGAATTCTTGGATAGCAGGCAAAGCGCCAATAGCCACTTGTAAAGCAATCCATAATAGAGTAACAGCGATCACTAGAGCAAAAATCCGTGTTAACCAAATGAAGCTCCGATCTAGAGATTTGTCAAGTCCAGAGCGTTTTTTAATTGTTGAAGGCAGATTCTGAAAATTGGTGCTCATGAATACTGACTGTAAAAATCAAATTACAAAAAATAGAGTAGGGAACCACACTTACTTAAATTCTTACTGCTGCATTTTTTGCTTCTGATACAGTAACTAATCAGGGTTCCCAACTGATTAATTCAGAAATTTGGATAACCTAATATTTGAATTTTGCAGCCAAATGACACGGTGAGATTACTCACTCGCACCACTAGCACCACCAACAGTAATTTTATAATCAGGACTGATTTGGTCAGCAGATGAAGCCACCTGAGCAATCACATCTGCTGGTAGAGGAACATAGCCTAATTCACCAGCGAGCTTTTGACCATCAGTTAAAGCATACTCGATCGCTGCTTCCATAACTTTTGCTTTTACTACATCAGGATATTTTTTATGGGCTAGAATCCAAGTATACGTGACAACAGGGTAAGAATCTGCACCTTCTGGATCGGAAATGAAGGCACGGAGATTTTCTGGTAAGGTTACAGCCTCTAAAGTTTTAGATGCTGATTCTTTATTTGCGGTAATAAACTTACCACTCTTATTTTCCAAAGCAGCAATTTTCAAGTTACTTTGTTTAGCGTAGCCATATTCTATGTACCCAATTGCACCTTGAGTTTGTTGGATTTGGGCAGTAACACCTTCATTACCTTTACCTCCAACTCCCACTGGCCATTTTACACTTTTGCCATCACCAACTTTAGTTTTCCATTCTGGACTAATAGCGCTGAGATGTTTTGAGAATACATGTGTAGTACCGCTACCATCAGCACGATACACAACAGCTATGGGCAAATTGGGTAACTTGGCTTCAGGGTTAGCTTTTGCAATCACTGGATCATTCCAAGATTTAATTTTACCCAGTAGAATATCAGCATAAACAGATCGTGGTAGTTTCAGATCAGGAACACCTGGCAAGTTATATGCTAGAACAATGCTACCAGCCGTTACAGGTAGTAAAAGTACACCCTTATTTTGTGAGATTTTGGCAATTTCCTCATCCTTCATTGCGACATCACTAGCACCAAAATCCACAGTACCTTTAGTAAATTGCTCAACCCCAGCACCGCTACCTACTGATTGATAGTTAACTTGCAAACTTCGATACTTTTTGTTCAACTCAGCAAACCAAGTTTGGTAAAGTGGTGCAGGGAAAGATCCACCAGCACCAGTTAAGGTAATATTTCCACCCAGGTCCAATTTAGCAGGGCTAGAAGCGGTAGTATTTTGAGTCCTTCCTGTCGTTTCCTTTGTAGAAGTATTGTAAGGGTTCGAACCACCACAAGCAGCTAAACCTAGTGTCAGTGCTAATATGGTAATTAAATCTTTTATGCGACTATTTTTAACCAGAATATTACGTAATAGCATTGCTGTGCAAATTTTGTAGGTTGCCAGATGAGCGCCTCTAACATACCTCTAAATGTTTAATCTCAGGTAAATAAAAGGTTAACAAGCCAAAAATTATGTATTATTACCCAGGAGCACTAAAAATTGATGCCATGCTAGACTGAAAAATACAGCAGAAAACACGATTAAAACTCTCTTGATATAGAGTTATGTGATTTATTGAAAATTGAGGATAGAACGTAAGTACAATTTCCACCTTCAGCAGAGGGTGTTCCGAATTATGGATTTTGCATTTCGGATTGATGCCAAGGATAAATCTAGGAGTTTGTAGCATGAAGGAATTATTAGTGATAGATTCTATAGCTAATTTCCCCTATAACCCTAGCAAACAAGGATCTCTACCTGTGACTTTCATCCTTCGCTTATACTGGTTGCTATTAGTGTTACCTTTGGCCTTTTCGCTGTTGGCTAATAAATGTTTGCTGCTTCCAATCAATTACTATGGTCTATGATTGGCTTACTCCTAACAATGGGTGGCACGTTCCTAGAAGCCTATGGCACTACCTTACCTTGGAATTGGAGTCAGCAAGGAATTAAAACCTTTTCATTAGGTGTTAGTTATCAAATCGGTGCGGTGCTTTTGGTGGGGTGTTTAGGAGGCAAAAATGCTGGTGGGCTTTCCCAAATTGCTTATTTAGTCATGGGATTAACATTATTACCTGTATTTGCCGAAGGAGGTGGTATAGGTTATGTTAAGCTATCTCAGTTTGGCTATTTGCTTGGCTTTATTCCGGGAGCTTGGATTTGTGGCTATTTTGCCTTTAAAGCTAGACCTCGTATAGAAACACTAGCTTTTAGCTGTTTGTGTGGCTTGTTCACTGTACACATTTGTGGCATAGCTTACTTGATGATCAGTTATCTTTTCCCTTGGAGAGTTGGAGAAAATCTACCTTTAATCCAAGCCATCCTTAAATATTCCTGGTTGTCATTACCAGGACAACTAGTTGTAGTTTGTGCTGTCAGTATAGTAGCTTATGTACTACGACATATAATGTTCTATTAGTCAATCGTAACTTGTCAAACGACCAATGACTAATGACTAATTTACCATGCGTTTAAAAAATCGCCTATTTTGGATTGTTGCCTGGGTTGCTTTTGTGATAGACCAATTAACAAAATATTGGGTAATGAAAACCTTTTTTTTAGGACAAACACTCCCACTGCTACCAGGAATATTTCACTTTACCTATGTTACAAATACTGGAGCAGCTTTTAGCTTGTTAAGTGGAAAAGTAGAGTGGTTGCGCTGGTTATCCTTGGGTGTGATTTTGGTATTAATAGCGACTGCATCGTTTGGACCTGTCTTAAGCTTGTGGGAGCAGTTAGGTTATGGTTTGATTTTAAGTGGAGCTATGGGTAATGGTATTGACAGGTTTTTATTAGGCTATGTTGTTGATTTTCTCGATGTTCACCTAATTAACTTTGCTGTATTTAATATGGCTGATTCTTTTATTAGTATTGGTATTGTTTGTCTGTTAATTGCTTCGTTCCCAAAAACACCAACTTCTTCTAAATTATAGATGATAAAATTGGTGTAGGGTGTGGGACAAACTTTCTTTTCCTATACCCCATACCCTGTTTTCGGTCAATAAACGACTCCTGACTTCTCCTGTAGCTTATTCAGGTAATGCCGAAAATTTAAAATCTCTATCCCTGAAACGAAGGTATTCTTGCAATACAAAAATCTATTGATTGAGTGATAGAGATGATTTTAGTCGTATTATTTTGATAATCTGTTAATTAAATGTTAACGTAGTATGACTGGTGACTGCTGTTAAGCCTCATACTACTGTAAACAACTAAATATCAAGTCCAGGTAATTTCTTACCCTAAATTTGGTCTAGTTAGTAATTAGTTTCACCAATTACCAATCAATTACCAATTATAAATTACCAGTCCAAGCTTATATTTTCACAGTAGATTGCAGGTTTCCGGAGGTGTCAAATCGAAAAGCAAAGCCATATACCAAAAGATTTTCAACCCTATTCCCCATAACCTTATTACCTGTTCCCTGCTGTAAGTATTCAACCTGACCAGGTATCACAGTTAAGTAACAGGTAGAGAATTTTTTGGTAATATAGTTGCGGGAACTTGCTCAGAAGAATTTGTACCTTTTTGAGTGGTAGTTTTATCTAAGATAACCAGGTTCAAAAGAAGAAGGAGCTTCTGGTAGTGGTGTTGATTGGTTGGAATTGTCAGGAACAGGAGATAACGCTGCTGGATCTATTGTAGTACTGGGAGTAGTAGAACTTTCTACAGGAGTAGTTTTTACAGATGCAGGAGAAGCAGGAACATTAGCATTAGTCGGTGTACCACCTGGACAACGGGAATTAAGGGGGAAATGTTTGCAGAGAATTTCGATCCCTTCTGAGGACATTTTAATTTCCGTTGGTGAACCAATAGATAAGTCACTCGATTCGGAGAGCAGGGATTTACTAGATTCAGCCATAGTAACATTCGTGGTAAGTACCAAAATTATGACTGTACCAATCAGGGTCAGATATTTTCCCTTCATTCTGAAATTAACCTCAAGGTCAACGGAACACTTCGCTAATTAAATCAAACTATTTACTAGAGAAAATCTGCCTGAATGTAGATGTAAAATTTTCTGTTTAGTAGTATAAGAATTTGGTGGCTGTAATACTTAAATCTCTTGTAAATTTCACAGTTATTTTGAACCATACACAAAGTAGATATAGAAGTTAAACTTGTATGATTACTTATGTATGATTACTTAACAGTCAAGAGAATCAGGATTTGATGAGATTAAAAACAATTGTCGTACTTATAATATATGAATGTTACATATCAGACAAGAAATATCGGTATCAGAAATAATGTCGTATAAGCTATCACTATAAAATTTCAGTACGAAGAATTGATTTCTAGCTTGTGAGTAAAATGGTGTCAGACTAGCATTAAAATTATGATGGGTGATATTTTATCATATACTAACAGCTGTGATGTGATATAGCCGATGAGTTCCCCGCAACCGCCTCAAAAGCCACAAACGTTACTTGGTCAACTGACACAAGCAGTAAACACGATTCAAGCTAGGGTTGATTTTTCCAAACTGGCGCTCAAGCCCAATGCGAAAGTACCTGAACTATGGGTGCAAGATGCGGGGGCGGACAAAGCAGAAATATATCCCCTATTAGGGGATCTCTATATACTAGGGCGTAGTTCCAAATCCTGCGATATCGTCGTTCGTAACCCTGTTGTTAGCCAAATTCACCTATCCTTGTCGCGGGATTCCACCCAACTGACTCCCACTTTCTCCATCAAAGATGAAAATTCTACCAACGGCATTTATCTAGGGAAGCGACGAGTCACTTCCCTAGAACTGCGTCATGGTGATGTTTTCACCTTGGGACCCCCAGAACTAGCCGCCTCCGTTCGATTGCAATACGTCGATCCTCCTGCTTGGTATGTCAAAGCGGTAAAATGGGGACTTTATGGTGTTGGCGGTATCAGCGCCTTATTAGCCCTAGCAATTGGGCTGGAATGGACGGAATTTGCTGTCAGACCCCTCCCGACAGCTACACGCGCCCCTGTAGTGGTTTATGCCCGTGATGGTTATACTCCTCTGCGAGAACCCCGCAATATAGCTCATATAGACCTAAAACGATTATCTGATTTTAGTCCCTACCTACCTGCTGCTGTAGTCGCTTCAGAAGACAGTCGTTATTACTGGCACTTTGGGGTTGACCCATTAGGAATTTTGCGAGCCGTATTAATTAATAGCCGTACAGGTGACGTACAGCAGGGAGCTAGTACAGTTACTCAGCAAGTTGCCCGCAGTTTATTCCGCGAATATGTAGGTAGACAAGATTCCTTAGGGCGGAAAGTCCGCGAGGCAGTTGTTTCGTTGAAGTTAGAAACCTTTTATAGCAAAGATGATATTTTGCTGACCTACTTAAATAGAGTATTTTTAGGGGGAGATACTTCTGGCTTTGAGGATGCTGCTAAATATTACTTTGATAAGTCGGCCAAAGAATTAACTCTTGCTGAAGCAGCAACCTTAGTAGGAATTTTACCGGCTCCGAACGCCTTCGATTTTTGTGGAGATGGACCCAAAAAACTGGTAGCAGCAGATTACCGCAATCGTGTTGTTAAGCGGATGTTGGAAATGGGCGAAATCAGCACTGAAGATGCCAATCGAGCCAGACGTTCCACTGTTCAAGTGAGCCCCAAAGTTTGTGAAAGACAAGCCAAGACAATTGCGCCTTACTTTTATAATTATGTCTTTCAAGAATTGGAATCAATTTTAGGGGAGGGAGCAGCAAGAGAAGGTAACTATATTATCGAAACACAATTAGATCCAGGAATTCAAGCTCAAGCAGAATCATCAGTGGAAAATTCAGTTAGTAAAGCTGGTTCAGGCTTTCGGTTTTCCCAAGGGTCTCTTGTTACCTTAGACTCCAGAACTGGAAGCATCTTAGCAATGGTAGGGGGAACCGATTATAAAAAAAGCCAATTCAATCGTGCTGTGCAAGCCCAAAGACAACCAGGTTCCACCTTCAAGATATTTGCTTACACCGCAGCACTTGAACAAGGGATATTATCATCCAGAAGCTATTCTTGCGCTCCTTTAACTTGGCAAGGCTTTACCTACAAACCCTGTCGGTCTGGAGGCGATGGTAGTTTAGATATAGCCACAGGTTTAGCACTCTCAGAAAACCCCATTGCTTTAAGAGTTGCCAAAGAAGTGGGACTAAATAAAGTAGTGGATATGGCGCAGCGTTTGGGGGTCAAATCTTCACTTGATCCTGTTCCTGGTTTGGTTCTGGGTCAGAGTGTAGTCAATGTTTTGGAAATGACTGGTGCTTTTGGCGCTATTGGCAATCGTGGAGTGTGGAATCGACCACATGCTATTAGCAGGATTTTAGACAGTAGTGATTGTGAAGACCGTAAGGATTTAAAAACCTGCCGCGTTATCTACTCCTTTGACCAAGATCCAGATGGTAATAAACGAGTTCTGAAAACAGATGTAGCCAATAGAATGATTGCTTTAATGCACGGTGTAGTCTCCAGGGGTACTGGCCGTAGTGCGTCTATTGGACTAGGAGAAGAAGCGGGTAAAACTGGTACAACTGATAAAAATGTGGACTTGTGGTTTATTGGTTTTATTCCCAGTCAGCAACTTGTAACTGGTATTTGGTTAGGAAATGACAATAATAACCCCACATCTGGTAGCAGCGCCCAAGCCGCCCAGTTATGGGGAAATTATATGCGGAAAATCACTAAGTAAATTGGACATGGGGTATGGGGTATGGGGGATTGGGCATTGGACATTAGGTAAATTACTTCCCCATCTTCCCCAGTCCGGAGTCCCGAGTTACCTGTATCCCTCCCAAGGTTTGACTTCCAGTGTACCGCTAGGTTTAAAGATTACTTGGAAGTGGGCAAGTGCTTCTTTGTTATTAGGAGCAGCTAGATTTGATCCGTACACTGATTGAAACATCTGTGGTAAAGGTGTTTCTCGGAAGAAGTCAAAGGCTACTTGGTTGAGTGGTTCATAGTCAGCGATGACACCACCTTTATTTACTGCCACACGATATTTCAAGTTTTTGGAAAAAGTCGGTGTAGCACTCCAGTTTTGGCGAATTGTGTTATAAAGTTTTCGATTTAAATCTTTGATTGTACTGGAGTCTGTGATTTTCTCACCGATTACTTCTGGTGTTTTGACATATCCTCGCCAAGGACTGACTTCCAAGATACCTAATTTAGTAAAAACTACTCGGAATTGAGCGATGGGTTCTTTGGTAATACTGTGGGTAGCAGCAGGATTGTACAGTATCTTTGGTAGTGGAGTTTTGTTTACTGCTTCATTGGAGCCTTTGCTCACAGCTTTGTAACCGATAATACTACCATCAGCAGCTACACCCAAACGGTAGATTAAATCTTCTGTAAATTCAGAACGATTACTCCACACTGGATGAATTTGGTTATAAACTTGGCGATTTAATGCCCGTAGCTGGGAAGGATCAGTAATTTCGGGAACTGAATTTACTAGTACTTCTAAATCTTTAATAATTGGTGTAACTGAGGCTGAAGCTGATGTCGTTCGTGTCGGTGAGGCTATAGGTGACTCTGTGGATGCAGTTTCAATTGTTTGTGTTGGTGAGACTGTGGGTATTGTTGTGCTAGTCTGTTCCTCCGATTTAGGTTCTGGTAGACGTACTTGGGGAGGAGGAATTAAGCTAAAAGCAACTGCTGCAACAGCTAAACTGGAGATACCCACACTGGCAGGTAATACTTGTTTGAAAACGCCTTGACTAGAACCACCATAGCGTCTGGTGACGGGTTGTAGTTCCAGTGATAACTCTGGTAATGTTTGGGTATCAGCAAAAAACTGATCTACCGCTTCAACTAAGTCAAATAACTGTACAGTATTCAAATCAACTTGAATAGCTGGCTCTTTGCCTTCATTTGATGCTTGAGATTCTAAACCGCCAGTGGGAATCTCGGAATGCACAATCAATTGATGATGGTTGGTGTCAATTTTTTGTAATTCTACTAATTCCGACTCCCGGTTGTGTGCTTGCAGATTGGGTACATTGCTTAAAAATTCTTGAGCATAGGCGCTTACTGCTCTGACTAAACTTTCAAAAAATTCCCGCCCTCCGGCTATGGGCTGACTATAACTGGATAAATAACATTCTGCATTAACCAAGATAGATAATTCTGGGCGCAGTTCTTGAAATTGGGTCGATATGCTAACATCACTTAAACCTTCTAAGAGCAGCGTGCAATTAGGTAGACTGTACTTACGTTGAATATTCATTCTACTTCACCGTCAAAAAGAGAAATCCAGAAACGCTGCATTCCAGCAGTACCAGTGCAGAATAGTAATTTTGCTAATAAATCTATAGCTAGTTCATCTAATTTTTCGTCAGAGTTTTCAGCGTTTAATGTTAGTAAAACAGAACGTCTGGAATTCATCCGACTTTTAAAATGCGTTCTAAATCTTTCTAGGTAGTTAGCTAGACGCAAATTTTGTTCTAGCGGAATTTGCTTTTCTGACAGTTGCTGATATATTCCCAGAATCTGGCGGATGACAACTGTTAAACGCCGCGCTATGTAACAGGCAATTACTACTAAGGCTTTGGCTTCAAGAATGCTTAATGGTCGGCGGCTATGCGCTCGTCGCAAGGGGTTAGAAGCACGCATTCGCCATAAATTTACCCGATTTTTAATAATTTTTTTCAGGTCTAATTCTTGGGCAAAAGCAAGAATAGCTTCAGAACCACCAAGTTCTAAGGCCTCTATTGCCAGTAACATCAGGTCAATTTGCAATGTGGTTCTACGTGGGCATCCCTGTCCTGTGATCCCTGGATCTGGTAAAGTTTCCAGAATCATGGGCATAGCTTCATGCGTTTGAGAATCAAACGGGGTTAAACTTGCGGAAACATTCATTCTATAAAATACCTTGTGCTATTCCAACAAACTGAGTGAAAGGAATTTTTAGATAGATAGCCAAACCAGAAATTAGGCTTCTGGTAGTGGGAGCATCCCAATATATACAATATTTACTTTGGTTATTCAAAGATTCCCCTGTACTTTAATGGAACTTTTAAAGCCTTATTTCACCTATTCACCTACCTATGTTAATAGTGGAGATGCATCTCTAGCTTGGGTTAAATTCCTGGTGATTGTCAATGATTGACGAAACATAGACCAATAATATTCAGGACATGACATTAATAGTGTACGATTTTTCAGGGAATTGGGGATTGGGGAAAATTAATCAACTCTTGTCTCTTGGCTTTTGGCTATTCCCAACTAACTACTAACCACTAACCACTAATCACTAATCAATATGGATTTAAAATCTCTGATTCGTGACATACCAGATTTTCCTAGGCCTGGAATTTTATTTCGCGATATTACTACTCTACTGCGTGATCCAGATGGTTTGCGTTATACTATTGACTTTCTAGCACAAAGATGTGTTCAATTGGAAATACAGGCTGATTGCATTGTGGGTATGGAATCACGGGGGTTTATTTTTGGCGCACCTCTGGCTTATAAATTGGGTTCTGGTTTTATTCCTGTCCGCAAAAGAGGAAAGCTACCAGCAGCAGTTCATAGTATTGATTACGAACTAGAGTATGCTACAGATAGCTTAGAAGTACATCAGGATGCTTTAAGTCCAGGTAGAAAGGTTTTGATTGTAGATGATTTGATTGCAACTGGTGGAACTGCAAGTGCTACGGCTAAGTTACTGCAGAAGATTGGCTGCGAACTTGTGGGTTTTGGATTTATCATCGAGCTACGGGATTTACAAGGTCGGAAATATCTCCCGGATGTACCAATAATTTCCCTAGTGGAATATTAAGAGGTAATGAGGTAATAGGGAGATGAAGATAATAACCTTTTCGCTTTTGGCTTTTCCCCCTAACAATTGACCACTGATAACTGACCAATGAAAAATACAAAAATTTCCGTGGAGACTGGTCGAGGTTGGCTGATTAAGCTAGTCACTGATGAGACTTCTATTTATGTGATAAAACGATTATTGCAGGCTTTGTTGACGATTTTCCTGGCATCAGCTTTGTCGTTTTTTATTATGAAATTGTCTCCAGGGGATTATGTAGACACGCTGCGACAAAACCCGAAAATTTCGCTGGAACGAATTGAGGAAATACGACAACAATTTGGTTTAGATAAGTCCTGGCTGCAACAGTTTTGGTTGTGGTTGAGGCAAATTATTACTAGGGGTGATTTTGGTACAAGTTTTGTTTATCAACGTTCTGTATCTTCATTGTTGTGGGAACGAGTACCAGCGACGTTGTTGTTAGCGATCACTTCTTTAATTACAACATGGGCGATCGCTATTCCTTTAGGTATTCTTGCTGCTGTTAAACAAAATCGTCCTACTGACAGAATTTTGCAGGTCTTGAGCTATGCTGGACAAGGTTTTCCCAGTTTTATTAGTGCCTTATTCTTGTTATTTTTAGCCCAAATTACTACCCCACTGTTTCCAGTTGGTAATATGACTAGCATTGATCATGCTGAACTAACTTGGCTGGGTAAGATATTAGATATTGTTTGGCATATGATCTTACCTTTAATCGCTTTGAGTATGACTAGTTTTGCCGGGTTACAACGGATAATGCGTGGTCAGTTATTAGATGTTTTGCGCCAAGATTATATTCAAACTGCCCGCGCTAAAGGTCTTTCAGAAGATAAGGTGATTTATATTCATGCTTTGCGAAATGCTATCAATCCTTTAATTACCTTATTGGGTTTTGAGTTAGCAAGTTTATTAAGTGGTGCGTTTATTACAGAAAATTTCTTCAACTGGCCAGGTTTAGGGAAGTTGACTTTACAAGCAGTATTGGCAAAAGACCAATATTTAGTAATGGCTAGTTTGGTGATGAGTGCAGTCTTATTGATTATTGGTAATTTAATTGCCGACTTGATGTTAAAAGCTGCTGATCCAAGAATTAAGTTAGAAGATTTAAATTAGTTATTAGTCATTAGTCATTAGTCATTAGGGAAATCCCTTCCAAATCACCCGATCTTCCAAATTTCACTTATCTTCCTCAATTCCCAGTCTCCAATCCCCAATCCTATGCTTTCTGAAGTTTATTATATTATTCGGTCAAGAACAGATGGTAAGTATCTCACCCCCTGAGTTGATGATGATCAATCAGCATACTTATTTTTATTTAAAGAAGATTTTTATGCTCTGAGTTATTTGAATGCTGATGCTACTGATTTAGTAAATCGTTTGACTGTAGAATCTATTCCTGGTACACAAGTCCGAAGTGTGTTGAAACTTTGGGGTTTTGCTGGTGTGGGAATGGTAGATGATCCTTTGTTACCTAAAGTTGAGTTTTTGCAACATAGTTAAAATGGTAATAAAGCTATTTTTATAGCATGTCTGATAGCTCTCTTTCTGTAACTTTTCTAAGATCTTGGGCAGATTCAACCAAGCTTTAGGGGAAGTTGATACTTATTTATTGGGACAGTTATATACTTGGCCACGATTGTACAGGATTATAAATTATAATTTAATTATATTTTTGCTGTCTAAAGTTCACAAATAAACCTAAAACCCACACTTCGCACTTCATATTGTAGTACACATACGTATGTGAAAAAATAGACAATACAATGAAAATTACCAAAAGCTTGGAACTGGTAAGTATTTACAACAAATTCGGGATAAAAGATAAAAAAATGAATGTAAATGAGCCTAAACTAAATAAAAACACCCAAAAATATGAATTACTAAAAAGAAGAGTTTGAGAGTAAGAACTTGGACTACTTAGGAATAAGTAATAGCAGGAATAATAGATAATATAGGAATTCTAGAAAAAATCAATGAGATATTCTTAATAGATAGAAGAGAGAAAGTGAAAACAGGAGGAATAGTCAAAGCAATCATTCTGAATGGGACTAGATTCTGTATGGAGACCATTATATTTATTTCCTCAATTTTTTGAGGAAAAAGCCATAGGATATTTATTAGGAGCGGGAATTGAAGCCGAAGATTTAAATGATGGTACAATACTTTTAATCGATAAGCTATACAAATATGGACTAACTAAATTATTCTTAATAATTGCCTTAGAACTAGTAAGAAAATATGAAGTAGCAACCAAGTATTCCCATTTGGATTCAACCTCATTACATTTGTATGGAGAGTATAATAATTATCTAAATAATTTAGGATAATAATTAGGAATGAACGGAGAAAATCCGATTAATATCACACATTAATATCACACAAGGATATTCTCGTGACCATCGTCCAGATTTAAAATAATGTATATTATATATAATACTAAGTAGTGACAGAGATATAGCCTTATTTTTCAGAGGAGCATTAGGAAATAAATCAGATAAACCAGTATTGGCTCAAATTTTGGTGGAGTATGACAAACAAATAGATATGGAAAGTATAATGGTGGCTGATAGTGCATTATATAGCCAAAGTAATTTGAAATTCATGTCGAACATGAAATATATAAGTCGAGTATATTTATCCATTAAAAAAGCCAAGAATTTGGTAAAAGCATTTACCACTAAAGAACTGAAACCCAGTGAAATCACAGGATAGTGAAATCACAGGATATAGCTATCAAGAAGAAAAAATATCTTATGGGGAATAGACAAAAGATTGCTATTAGTAGAAGGAGCAGAAAGAACAGAAGCAGACTTAAAGAAATTAATGCAAGGCATTTAAGAGGAGTTCCTAGGAATCAGTAGACAAGTAGGTATATCAGTCAAAGAAGAATTTGAACAGAGATCGTTAGCGGAATTAAAAACTAAAGAACTGGCAGCAAAATTAAAATATCATAAAATATCGGACTCAGAAATTACTCAGAGGTTAAATAAAGGACAAAAGGTAGTTTATCAAGTAAGAGTTAATCACCCAACATCATAACTCTTATAGTGGACTTATTTGAGCAGTGAATATTGTAGAGATAACCGAAGTAGAAACCATAGAAATATTGAGAATATATAAAGAATAAAAATCAGCAGAAGGAGCATTTAGATTTATCAAAGACCCGTTATTTTTCACTGATAGTCTTTTTGTGAAAAATCCAGAAAGAGTAGAGACAATGATGATGTTAATGCCATTGTCTCTTTTGGTTTATTATCTGGAATAAAGACAATTAATGATCTCATTAAATACGCAAAAAGTTACAGTTAAAAATCAACTGAATAACCCTACATAATCCCCTACTTTACCTTGGATATTTCAGAGTTAGTGCATTTGGAGGGTTCCCCGAGTTGAAGTAACTGGCGTATGTTTTCAAGGGATTCATCTTCTAATCATACAAGGAATTCATAGGATTATGAACTTGACAGAGGAACGTTGTCGAATTTTGCAAGTCCTACCTACACCTTGTCAAAGGTATTATTTATTTTCTTAGTTTCTAACTCTCCAATTCACTATTGCATAGTCTTATATTTTCACCAGTGATTGAGAAATTCAAATTAAATATTCTTGTCTAACTAGCTTTTTTTAGACAATAGGAAAGCTGGAACTTTGAGGTGCATAATTCATGTTCTCATCTCTACTGGATTTTTAAAAACCATAGTTCTGAATTGGCTGTGAATATAGTTTATCTATGCTACTTATTGAAGTGTAGAATGTGGGCTAAAATACCTCTAATTTTCTTAGATGAATAAAGAAGCAATTTGACAATTAAATCCAGGTAAAAGGGGTAGTGCTAATTCAGCATCATGAAATAAGGTAGCAACTAATTTTAAAATTCCTTATTCTCGATAATAAACTTCCACTTGTTGTTTACGCCAATCTATAATCCACTGTTCTCTTACACCCCTAATTTCATACTGCGAAGGGAGTATTACAGGATTTTTATCGAATCAGGATTTACAGGATGTAGAAACCTCTAGCTTCACCTGAGCCAGAGGTAGTAGATTGTTATTTTTGTCCTAATTGACGTTGCAATTGTTTGACATATTGATATATGTCTGGAAGGCGGCTATAAATAGCAGATACTTTGAGATATAGTTTGTGTGGCATTGCCGGAGAGCCGGAAACTATTTCTCCTGGTGCGACATTGTTGTGAATGCCTGCTTGAGCAGATGCGATCGCACCATCTCCAATTTTTACCTGATTAGCTATTCCTGTTTGTCCGGCTAAAATGACTCTGTTTCCGACCTTTACTCCTCCGGCCATACCTGCTTGACCAGCGATCGCACAACCAGCACCAATTTCGCAACCATGACCAATTTGTACTAAGTTATCTATTTTAGTATTACGTCCAACTCTGGTTTCTCCAACTGCGGGACGGTCTATGGCTGTATTACAACCAACTTCTACTCCATCTTCTAAGACTGTGTAACCTGACTGTTCAATTTTCAACCAGCCTGTACGGGTTGGTACGAAGCCAAAACCCTCTGCACCAATGACAGCACTGCTATGAATTACGCAGTCTGCACCGATGCGGGTTCGTTCGTGAATGGTGCAGTTAGCGTGTAAGGTGCTGCGATCACCTATTTTTGCACCTGGATAAATTACTACATTGGGATGTATAACTGCACTGTTGCCAATTTCTACTCCTGGTTGAATCACAACATGAGCGCCAATATAGACATTGTTACCGATTTTGGCTGTAGGGTGAATAACTGCGGTGGGATGAATTTCTGCACTGGGTTGATATGGTTGATAAAAAAGAGCGATCACTTTGGCAAATAATAATCTTGGTTCAGTCGTTCCTAACCAGGCAATACCCCTTTCTGTGGCTTGAGTGTGTAGTTTTTCATCCAGGGGTAAAATTAAAGCACTGGCATTTGTGGAATTAATAAAAGAGACAAATTTTGCCCCTTCAACATAGCTAATAGTACCTTCTATAGCTTTATCTATGGCTACAACTCTAGTAATTTCTGGATCTTGTTCTGGGTTAGCTGTGAGACTGTGAGCTTTAATAATGTCGCTAAATTTACTAGCAATTTCGCTGAATCTCATAATTAAATATTCAGAATTGATCAAAAGGGTTGTGTCCAAAATATCAGAATTTTTCCTTTTGTCATCACTGCATTTCCCAATCGTTTTCTTTCCCCACAATCTTCTCAATTACTCAACACTTCCCATGCTCTGACCAGCTAAATAAGCAGTTGTCCAAGCACCTTGAAAATTAAAGCCACCGGTTATACCATCAATATCCAAAATTTCACCAGCAAAGTGCAAACCAGGAACCAGCTTACTTTCCATGGTTTTAAAGTTAACCTCTTTGAGGCTAACCCCACCACAGCTAACAAATTCTTCTTTAAAGCTACCTTTACCGCTAATCAAATATTCTCCATCAGAAATTTCTACCACTAGCTGATTTAAGGTTTTTTTGGATATTTCTGCCCAACGGTCTTCAGCGGTGATATTGATACGACTGATAATGTATTGCCACAGACGATGAGGTACGTCAACACCACGATGGAGAGCGATCACTTTTTTCCCCCATTCTTCTTTTATACTTAAAAGCCTTTGCTTAACTTGCTCTTGTGAAAAGTTCGGCAACCAATTAATATATAATTTTCCTTGATAGCGAGTATCATGAAGAATTCTTGCACCCCAAGCTGAAAGTTTGAGAACTGCTGGACCACTGACACCCCAATGGGTAATTAGTAAAGGCCCAGTTTGTTGTAAAACGGGTTTACCTGCAACTGATAAACTCAGATTGACAGGACTAACACTAATTCCTCCTAATGCTCGAAACGCAGGGTCTGCAATGTTAAACGTAAATAGTGAAGGAACAGATCTTTCAATATGATGACCTAATTCTCTAGCGATTTTGTAACCCATGACGCTGCTACCCGTAGCTAAAAGCAAGCGATCACAATATTGCGTTTCTCCCGACTTGAAAATAATTTCAAAACCCTTGTTCTGTCGCTGGACATAAATTACAGCTGTACCAATACTAAGTTTTAGCCCAGCCGTAAACGCAGCCTTAATCAGACATTCAGCAATGGTTTCTGAACGATCTGTAATCGGAAACATCCGCCCATCAGCTTCAGTTTTCAAACTTACACCATGAGCAGCAAACCACGCTACTGTGTCTAAGGGTTGAAAACGAGTGAAAGCACCCCGCAAGGCTTTACCACCCCTGGGGTAATTGAGGACTAACTCTTCGGCAGAAAAACAAGCATGAGTTACGTTACAACGTCCTCCACCAGAAATAAGAACTTTTGCCAGTGGTTGACGACTGGCTTCAATCAAAGTAACTTGGCATTGAGGATTAGCTTCGGCACAAGTGATCGCACCAAAGAAACCAGCCGCACCACCACCAATAACTACAATTTGCAACGGTAACAACTTCAACAATTTTTCAATAACACTTACTTTACTAGGTTAGCGGTTATTTTTACTCTTCCAATATTTCAAAATCTACTTTGACTAGACTACAAACTGGACATACCTAGTCATCTTGGATATATTGAAAGGTTGTTCGTGGTTCTATACCACCTTCAGGATCGCCTACTTCCGTTTCATATACATAGATTTAGACTGTAAATATATATACTCTGGTTCATTTGCGCCTAAACAACTAATTGAACAACGTTAAAACATGACTGTGCTGAAAATGTGTGCTTTTTTTTAAAAAAAGTTTGATTTGAAAAGTTTGATTTGATAGGAATAAATTCTTATCTCGCCCACCGTCGTTTAGTGTATCATATTCAATACCGGAGTTATCGATAAATAATGCTGACTCCTTGCTGTGCAAAACGGGGAGTTTATCACAGATATTAAAAACGCCACCATCTCCGTTGAAAGTAACTGAAAATTCCTAGTGCGATAACTCCCAACAATAATAGCCAAATCATACCACTAGGAATAAAAGTGAGAATCCCCAAACCTCTGAGTATCCATAAAGCTGTTGCCATACCTAAAAGAATACCCAGTATTTGGGTTAACTTACGATTTATATAAGATTTATTCACCTCTTTTTCCTCTCCATTTAAGCTAAATTTAGCATAGCCAATGGTGTAAGGGAAAAACTTAATTTTTCCTTCTGCATTCTGACTAGCAACTTATTTGTGTCATTCTAGCTTTTATTCAGTTCTATTTTCATCTGTTAGGATGCTACTAAAACAAATATTCCAGTAAATTGGTTAAAATTTATAATATTTATTATAAATCACTAAGTAATCTTTACTATGAAGAACTTATATTAAGTAATATCCAGAAAATCCATAAATTGAACTGTAATTAGAATTGACTGCAGTAAAATTTACCAAATCGGATGGTTTGCAGTTTCAGCCTATGATTTGGTAGATGATTGAAATTAGTTATCAGTTGCAAGTACCAGAATCAAGTCTCTTATAGGATGCTTCATATGCCGAAAATCTGTTGATATTAACCAATATATAGGTCTGAAGCACCCTACTAATATGGAATGTGTTTAAGTCCTATTCATCATAGAGTTTTAGAGGGTGTTTGAAAACTTTTCCGTGTGGTATCCAGCACTGGCTTCCCTTAAAAAGGGGGACTTTGAGGAGCCTTCCCCCCCCTTCTAAGGGGGGTTGAGGGAGATCTCAAGATTATTGATACATAACCAAGGACTTTTAAAATATCCTCTTACACCCCAACTAAAACCTTCCGCATTTAGAGGTTGGGAAATCTCAAAGAAATTGCAGCTACAGAAGCCAAATGTTTACTGATAAATATTTGTTGAGGAGTAACTAAAATAGTTATGTCTGCGTTTCATATATCAGACTCAAATACTAAAGGTATAGATATGCTTTGGAGTCAAGACAAGCAAAGGATGCTAATGCAGGGTGAAATTCTGCTGCACACGCGATCACATACAATCTGGGGTGGTTCTGTCACCGCGTGGATGTATTTACCCCTAGTGCGTTCAAATGTATGGCAACAAATTACAGATTATCCTCGTTGGGTGCAATATTTTCCTGACATTACCAAAAGCGAAGTTTTAATAAAAGGAGATGTTAAACGTCTATATCAAGCAGCACAAAAAGCATTCTTGTTTTTCACAGCCCAAGTGGAAATTTATCTCAACGTTGTTGAGGTACTAGGACAGCAAATTCAATTTTGCATGGAAAAAGGCACCTTTGAGGATTTTCACGCCAATATAGAACTCAAAGACCTGGGAAATGGCACATTGTTAGCCTATACAGTCCAAGCAACACCAAATATTCCTATCCCCTCAATTTTCATTCAACAAGCAATAAATTTAGAATTACCAACAAATATGCGTAAAATGCGACAAGTACTTTGTAATAGTCAATGACAGTAATGTCACAGGCAAAAGCTATTTTGGAATTTTGGTTTGGTCATCCTGATCAGCCAGGTTAATATAAACCACAAAAACTATGGTTTAGCAAAGAACTCGACATATACTGGGAAGTACAGACCCGGTTTTTAGAGAATTACTCAAAAGCTGTACAAGGACACTTAGATTATTGGATAAATATACCAGAAACCTGTCTAGCTTTGATTCTGTTGCCACATCAATTTCCCCGAAATGTGTTTTGCAACACCCCGGAAGCCTTTGTAACTGAATGGGAAGCACTCTCAGCAGCGCAACACACGGTTGCACAAGGCTATGACCAGGAATTATTACCTGTACAATGGTGGTTTATTTACCCTTTGAACTATTTACCCTTTGAACATAGTGAAAATTTAGAACATAAGCGCAAATGCATTAAGTTATTTCGGCAACTTAGTCACGATCCTGAAAGTGCTGGTGCTATTAAATATGTATTTCAGCATAACGAAGTAATTGCGGGGTTTGCGTGCTTTCCTCATCGTAACCAAATTTTGGGACGGATCTCCACTCTAGAGGAAATGGTGTTTTTCTAACAGGAAGACAATTTTTTAGAGGAAAATAGAAAAGCTTCAATGGAAAAGGATAATAGTTTTTCCTTTCCCCTGCCTTTTACACTTATCTGAATAAGATTGATTGATAATTGGTAAAAATACAGCGGGAGTCAGGAGTAAAACTCTCTTGCTGTCTAGGTCTAAATTTAGATTCTGTACCTCATTGATGTAGAATCTACTGTAAATTATCAACTAGTCAGCAGGCTATATTATAAATAATGAATGTCAATCATGATCGTATCGTAAGGAATTAGCGAGAACTGATACTACTAATTCATCTAATTCGTTCACTTGCAAACCATAATTCTTCTAATTCAGCCTCAGTAAAACCATAGCCAAGATTAGCAGCAAAATTAACGATTTTTGTTTTATCCCAATGACAACTGTCAAATACTCCCCGCCTACAGCAATTGTTACAGTATAGTTTATACATAACTACTTCTGAACTCAACATAGTATAAAAATTTTCAACTTGTTCTAAAGACATAGACAGCACTCCTATTCAACTTGTACCTAGATCATGGTTGCAGGAAATAGAACATACATTATCTCACATATCTGTGAGGATTTCTATATTAAATATTGTCTCTTTCATATTAGACAACAATACATTGATTAAAAGTAATTTTAAGTTAGGAAAGTGGATTAAATATGGATTAAATAAGGTGTAAGAGTGCCAATTCTCCATCTACTCTAGAAGAGTAGATGGAGAATTGGGGTAGATGATGCCCCCTGACCCTGGTGAAATTGAAGTTAAAATGCAACGATACTA